>NZ_KE384561.1:227091-558444 GCF_000426725.1 Sporocytophaga myxococcoides DSM 11118
TCCATTTAAATTATCTGTAAAGGTTGCAAATGATGGAAGACCACTTACTGAGAAAGTAATTGCATCTCCATCTGCATCTGTTGCTGAAACTCCTATTGTAAGACTGCTTGGAATAGTAACTGTCTGAGGAGCAACTGCTGCAATGACAGGATTATTGTTAACTGCAGCTGCATTTACCGCTATTGATATAACCTGAGTAGCTGCGCCACCTTTGCTATCTGTAGCAGTTAAGGAAACCTCATAAGCACCTTCATTCCCCGTTGTTGAATTTACAACAATAGATCCGGTTCCATTTAAATTATCTGTAAAGGTTGCAAATGATGGAAGACCACTTACTGATAAAGTAATTGCATCTCCATCTGCATCAGTTGCAGAAACTCCTATTGTAAGACTGTTAGGAATAGAAACTGTCTGAGGAGCAATTGCTGCAATGACAGGATTATTGTTAACTGCAGCTGCATTTACTACTATTGATATAACCTGAGTAGCTATGCCACCTTTGCTATCTGTAGCAGTTAAAGTAACCTCATAAGAACCATCATTACCCACTGCTGGATTTAATACGATAGATGCGGTTCCATTTAAGTTATCTGTAAAGGTTGCAAATAAAGGAAGCCCACTTACTGATAAGGTAATTGCATCCCCATCGGCATCAGTTGCAGAAAGACCTACAATAAGGGCATTTGGTATCGTTACAGTTTGAGGTGACAGCGGAGCAATAACCGGGTTCTGATTTGGTGCAGGATTAATAGTAACTGTAAAGTCCTGAGTAGCTATGCCACCATTATTATCAGCAGCAGTTAATGTCAATGTGTAAGCTCCTGCATTATTCGTACCAGGGGTAACAACTACATTTCCTGTTCCATTTCCATTATCTGTAAACGTAGCAAAAGATGGTAATCCTGTAACAGAAAGGGTAAGAGGATCTAAATCCTCATCTGTTGCAGAAACCCCGAAGGCAAGAACATTTGGAATTGTCACGCTTTGTGGAGCAATGGCTTGAATTATTGGGTTATGATTAACCGGAGCGGTTGTACTAACATTTACCGTAAACGCCTTAGTTGATATTCCACCCTTATTATCGTTAGCATTAACTACTATAACATAATTACCTACATTTTCTACTGAAGGATTAAATAATATGCTTCCTGTTCCATCTTCGTTATTAATGAAATAAGCAAAAGAAGGGAGTCCTGAAACAGATAGAGAAGCAATATCACCATCAGCGTCGCTTGTGTTGATTGCAACACTTACACTATTGAAAATATTTAATATCTGATCAGCAATTGGTATTATTACAGGATTGTGATTTGGAGCAGGTTCTTCAACTTTAACTATTTCTACTCCACTAATAACAGAGTTACCTGTAACTCTTACAATATCAAGATCTAAAATACCATCGGTAACATTTACGTAAAGAGTTTTCATTATTGGATTATTTCCACCTTCTGCATAAACGTCAAAGTTTGTTAACATTTGAGTGTTTTCAAGCTTTACGTTCATCACTCTTTGTCCAACGCCTGTAACTCTAGCCCAGAAATATAACTTCACTTTATAATAACCGCTGGCAACAGGGAAATTATATTGCATAGGAACATTGTTCTGAACATATCTGTAGATAGAATATAATTGATTAGGTGCATCGGTTGTATTGACTGCATTAAATGTAAACGTCTGATTCAAATTCTGAGTAGCCGGATCCAGATATGGAGACGGAGCTTCTTTGGTATCTGCAGCCCAGTCAAAAGGAGGTGTACTTAATGCAGGTCCTCCAGTATGTACTTTGTAAACAGTTGTCTCTGTTACGTTATTAGTAACAGTCAAAACAAAAGATATACTATCCTTTCCACCTTGACCATCATTAGAAGACAAAGAGATATTGTAAGTTCCTGCATCAGTTAATCCAGGATTTACAATGATCCTTCCCTTACCATTAAGGTCATCAACAAATGTTGCAAATGAAGGAATTCCATAACCTTTAAGTGTAATTTGATCCGGATCAATGTCATTTGTCTGAATCGAAATAACTAAAGTGTTCGCTTCCTTCACAGTAGGGTTAACAATTGCTGTAAATTTAGGAGGTGTATTGATAAATGGTTTTACCAATGTAGTAGCAGATGCTACATTTGAAAATACTGAAGATCCACCCTTATTAAACCCTTTTAGTTTATAATAATAGGTAGTAGTCTGATTCAAAGTCGAATCAGAGTAAGATGCAACGTTTCTATCTGAAATTAAAACTTTAGTATATGTACCTGCAGGTGTAGAAGATCTATATAATTCATATCCTAGCTCATTATTAGCTGCATCACTCCATGTCAAACTGATCTTATTATATGAAATAGCAGATGCAACCAGATCATTAGCAATTGTAGGTACCGGAGGTACATAGTTTGTATCAATAGCCTCAAGTCTCTGAAGCAATGGAACCCTTACAGAAGAATTTCCGATTTGCTCTGTAAGTATTCTTGCGCTGTACCAGTCAATTCCTTTATAGCTATATTCAGCAGCTTCAACAGCTGTTGTAGCTTTAGCCTGAAGGTTTGGTACAAATTCAGTATATGGAGTTGGTGTATTCCATACCCCTTTATAAATATATTTAACAGTTGTGTTTACAAAGTTCTTAATAAATTTATCAGTTTGACCGACCAATGGGTGAATTCCATCATAAGGAGTAAGCAGCCCCTGATTATTAAGAGTAAGTTCGTACATATCCAATCTTCCCTTTTTCTCTGCGAAATTGTAAAGTTCAGGAGTATACTTCTTTATAAGGTTATCTACTAAAATGTTAAAAGGTAACGAACCTACTTCCTGGTTAAGACCACCATTAACTTTAGGATCAGTCTTATAATCGCGGTAAGAAATTCTTGAGAAGAAAGGAAGTTTTCCAGCGTTTATAATTGATTCAGCGATCTTATTGAATTGAGCTACAAACTGATTCTTAGTATAAGAGTTGTATAAGTCGGAATAAAGTAAAGGTCTCTTAGGTGTAACGTTATTACCTCCCTGATGTATAAATACATATGAAGCATGAGGATGTCTGGCAAGAATAGCGTCTATTGTTGATGCCAATCCGCCTACATTCTGACCGCTAACTGAAATATTGAATATCACAGGTTCATAACCTTGACCTGGAAATGCTGCTTCAATTTCTTTTTTCACTTCATCATGGCTACCCCAAGCTTCCTCTATAGAAGCACCACAGATTAAGAAATAATTGTCTCTTCCTGTTTGAGAAAACTGATACAGACCGAATTCTTTCAGCAATACATTTCCTGTGAAATTATTAGTAAATGAAAGTCTGATCCACTTTCCACCATAAGCCTGAGGGATATCAAACTTTTGAAGGTCATTTTCAAACGCTGATACATAAGGACTAGCAACTGCTGTCCAGGTTCCATCCACACCGTTTGTTGAATTATCAGACGTAAAGGCTGCTACTGGTACAGACTCTATGTTATTCTCTATGTTAAATACAAACATACCATCATTTGTCATGGCAGGAAGTTTAACAGAGACAGTTCTTGTAGCACCCGGTGCAACTGTAAGTTTCGTCAGATAATCTTGTTTGTTCTTAAGTGCAGTAACAAAGGTAGCATCTCCACCATTATCTGCAGCTTCGACAGCTGCAATTCTCCAGTTACCTGAATTAGGAGCATATGGAGCCTGAGGAACATTTACTGTAAGCACAGCAGAATATTCTGAAATTCCATCATGAGCATTATATGCCTTCCATCTGTAGTAATAAGTTGCGCCTTCAACACCACCGTCAGTATAGGTAGTTGTATTTGCCGGTAATGCAGCTAACTGCACGTATCCGGAATTTATATCTGAACTTTTCTCTAGTATAAATCCATCCTCATTAGTAGCATTATCCGTCCAAGAAAGGTTAATTTTCAAAACAGATTTCACGTCCGCAGCAAGGTTAGTTGGAACCTTAGGGATGTTTATCAATGTTACCGCATTTACAATAGAAGTATATCCTGAATAACCTCCGTCATTCTGCGCTCTTACACGATAATAGAATGAAGTATTAGATTCAAGATCAGTATTGGTATATGTTAAAGTATTTGCAGGAACATTATCAATAACTGTGAAGTTATTTGAATTAAACTCGGCTCTTTCGATAACAAAGTTATCTTCATTATTTGAGTCAGTCCAAGTCAATTTAACCTGAGAATAAGATAACACTTGCGCTACAAGAGAGCCTGGATTACTAGGCGCTGCAGGTTTGGCAGTTGTAGTTGCATTCACGATTGTAGGATAAGCAGCTTCCCCATTCGCAGTAATCGATCTTACTTTGTAGTAATATTTTGTCGAAGCACTTAATCCGAAATCAGTAAAGGTCAATGCATTCCCTGTATAAATAAGTGTATTTGTCGTTCCTCCAGCGTTAGTTCTATACAACTCAAAATTTACATTTGGAGCCGAGTTGGTCCATGTAACTTTAATTTTAGAAGAACTTACGGCTGCTGCTGATAAAGAAGTTATTGCTGCCGGAGGTGTGGAAGCTGTAGCACTTGTTCCTGTAAATAATACAGAACTTGGAATAATCATTTTGGAAACACCCGGACCAGAATAACTTACATCACATTGTTCGCCACCACCTATTTCAAAGAAATCTACTTTAATAGCATGTTTACCAACAGGTAAAGTTACAGTTCCTGATCTTTCCTGCGGAGCATGAGCACCGTCATTATTAACAATCAGATTATTGTTGATATAAAGTTTACTACCATCATCCGAATTTGTATAAAAAGTATAAGTTCCGGCTGTAGTTATATTAATATATCCTGTAAATCTAAATCCGAAATAATCAGATTTTACTTTTGGAGATAAAGAGAATGAAGTTACAGAACCTGTCTTTACAGGGGTTAATGTGCTGAAATCTGGAAGCACAGTCCAGGTACCTTCATAATAAGAATAATCTAAACCATTAAGATTAGTAGAGAAAGAAACCTGATTACTTGGATTTGACAACAACCCTGCATTGTCTATTGCTCTTACAGTGATTGCATAATAAGTATCCCTATTAAGGTTGGTAACCGTAAAAGGAGATGCACTTGCCTCTGCGATTACAGTATTACCAGCGTAAATAAGGTATTTATTCAGTCCATAATTATCTGTGCTTGCGGTCCAACTTAAACTTACACTTGTACTTGTTTTAGCAGTAATAGCTAAATTAAGAGGAGTTGTCGGGATAACATTATCCTGAGCGGTTTTTCCATATTTTTCTAAAGAGTATGCAGAACCTCCATTATTATTTATGGCTCTTATTTTATAGTAATAGGTTTTATCCTGAATAAGCAAATCATCTTCATAAGTAACTGTATTGGCAGGAACAACTTTTCTGAAGATATATGGCCCGCCCGAAGTTGTTGCGTGATAGATTTCAAATCCATTTTCATTATCGGATTTATCTTCCCAGAAAAGCTTGATCTTTTTAGTAGAGATTCCAACAGCTGTAAGGTTTGCAGGTGCTGTTGGTGTATTCGGATGATTTCCAACTGTCACTAATACTGGTGCAGAAGCCTCACTTTGGCATCCTCCAGGAGAGGTAACCTTTACAGTATAGGAACCTGCTGCAGAAATTGTAACATTTTGAGTCGTTGCTCCTGTTGACCACAAATATGAATATCCGGTCGGAGCACCTAGTGAAACGGAAGTTTTACCATCAAGAGATGGAAGAACGACACTGCTAAACTGAGTAATAGTTACCGGAGCTGTAGGAGCCTTAAAAATAATATTTGCTGGTTCTGACCAGTCTGTCCAAACGCTTTCTCCACTATAGTAATATTTCTTCTGTTTAAATCTTACAGAATAAGCACCAGGTTCAGTAGCTGAATATGTATTAGAGTTAGAATTAGCAATAACAACTCCATCCTTTCTCCACTCATATGCTTCATATCCAGGTGAAATACCCAACAATCTGCTATCATTCACATTCTGACAAATACCTAAATCACCATTGTTCCAGACTTTAATTTTAAGTTTGCTTTGCGAAAACATCCACTTTAACCAAACCGGGCTATTATATAATGTTGTCCATGCATCGTGACCGACATTGGGTACATAAGTATATAGAGGGTTTCCGGCTATGTTATTGACTACAGGCCAAACCTGCTTATTGGTATTTGCATCATAAGTAAGAATAGGAGAAGCTCCATATTTTCTTAATGAGTCCATCATTTTAATCGAATTCTCAGGACGAGGATTGGTATCAAGTTGCCCTTGAACTGTCCATATCGGATTATAAATGATATTTTTAGCTAAATATAAATTTCCTGTAGCACTATGAGGAGATGTTGCAGCAAATAAGCCAGGATATCTGAATAACATTTCCCACACACCTTGTCCACCACCAGATAATCCGTGGATGTATACTCTATTTATATCTACTGGATAAGTTCTGAACAGATAATCTAAAAGTTCGACCAAAACGGCCATTGGTCTTTCGGGTGTCACAGAGTAATCACCACTACCATCAGAAGAAGACCAACCACCTCCAAACGTTTGCGGATGAACGTAAAAAGCCGGATACTTTCCTACAGAATCCAGCTCCATTTTTCCACCCCAACCAAGTTGACAAATGTTTATTCCTCTTTGTGTACTGCAATCGGTACTCATCCCCTCACCTTTTCCATGTAACATTATCACCATTGGATAGCGCGTTACCTGATCTATTGGGTTATAAGTTAAAGGCTTCAATAATCTGTACGGCATTGTATAATTTTCTACCGCAGCTGACCCTTTAAAGAAGAGAGAATCAAACGCTTTTGTATTCCAACTCCAGGAAATTCCGCTATACTGCGCCTTGGAATGGATAATACCTATCCCCCAAAAACAGAGGATGAAGAATAAAAATTTTTTCATAAAGTTTTGTAAACGTTTAGTGAAAATTGATTTTTCAAACTAAAATTTTAAAATGATTGAATCTAAAAATTTATAATATGTCCCGATAAGACAAAAGTAAGATCTATCATACCTTCAATATCTCCTCTTTTTAATACAAAAATTACATTACCATAATTATTCGTCGAAAAAAAAGACAAATAGTACTAATCCTTGAAAAAAAATAATCCAACTGAGAAAATGTAACAATTTATGAACCAAATATAACTCCTATCCTAATATTTCTAATTTTCATACAAAATATTAGTTAAAACCAATTAATTACCAACACATTAAAATCAAAATCAAAAGATATGCCAAACAAAAAAAACAGACCAAAATTGTGATTAATTGGATAAAACATTAAATAACTCCTACAAAACAAATTGAAATTTAAGGGATGAACATTATTTTATCACTTAATTCTTATTCCGACCAAAAGTTACAAATCGTCGATAAATTATAAAACTAGTTTTCTTACAATCTGTGGAAATATTCCACACTTCAGGATTTTAAAAAAAATAACAAAAATATTACACTACTTAATCTATGTCCTCACATGAATAAGACAGCCAGAATATTGTACTATATAAGGAATATGAAGTTTAGTCTTTGAAAAATTAAATTTTTAAAAGGAAGGTAAATGCGAGAAAAAAAATGGGCTTCTACTTATGCTGCTCAAGCATTTCCTTATAGCCCGGAATATTTTCAATTTTCATTGCCAGTAATTCTTCCAGAGAGGATTTGGCGATAGCCAGCTGAGTTCTTTGAGTTAATAAGTCTTCTAATTTGTTATTATAGATAGCATCAAATTCATTAAATTCATTTAAAGTAGCTTTTCCACCTTTATACTTTTCCTTAACTATTTTATTCATTAAGGCCGCATCTTCAAAACTTGCAGTTCTTAATTTAAGCAGATCGAGCGCAAGTACATAGGTATAATATCTTTTCAGGACTTCACTTCTTATTGATAACCTTTGAGTATTAAGTCTTGTCTCCGCTATTGCAACATCCCTTTTTGCCTGCTTGGATGTATTCGGCAGTAATAGTAAATCACCTATGGCTAAGCTTACCCCCAAACCAAAAATTGGTTTTTGACTTATAGTACCATCTCCCAAAACTTTATTATTGAAATTATAAGTAAGTCTCAGATTTCGAGTGAAGCGCATTTGTTCTGGGTATACTTCTTTTCTGCTCTTTTCCAAAAGCAACCTGAATTCTTCATTTTCCGGATAATTTTTCCAGGCAATATCAACTAACTGCTCTTCAAATAATGAATCCTGAGCAGAGAATTCTCTGTTATAATTAATCGTTTGACTAAACGAAAGATTTGAAAGCACCAACAAAACCAAGAAAAATATCCTCTTCATAATTCTATGATATCTTATAAAATTAAACAATTTCCACCTAAAAACTAAAAATTATCCTACTTTTAATGCTCCGTCAAATTCTTTTAATTTCACCAAAAGTGCTATTAGCACATAGAAAATAACAATAGTCGGATATATTGTTATTGCCTGTTGAGGAAAGTTTGCAACGATAAGACTATATACGACTGTCAAAATCATTCCAAGGTATGCTTTTATCTTCGGATCTTTTACACTATAATAATTTTTGACCCCAACCTTTAAAATTGTAAAAAACACACATAGATTTATAATTAAGCCTATCCATCCCATTTCCACTGCAACTCTCATATATCCGCTATCTGGTTTAAAGTCTGATAACGGCGAATTTGGTGAAAAGCGTTGCCCCCAAACTCCTACACTTCCCAAGCCTCCACCAAGGGGATGCGTCTGGATGTAAGGTTGAATATTCTTTTGGTTTACAGCTCTAACATTATAAGAAGGATCCTCTTCAAATTGAAAGGTTGATCGTATCCTGGTAAGACTGTTGGATCCCAATGGCCCTAAACTCTTAATCGGACTAACAATTATTAAAGTGCCAAGAAAAAATACTATTCCTGAAATGATTAATATATTTCTTCTGAATGTTAACAATGTAAAAAACATAAAACCTACGGGTACGAGTGCATAGGCTGTTCTTGTCCCTGAATAAATCATTGAAACGAGCATCGTACCTCCAGCTATTGTCAATAAAATCTTTTTAAAATCAGAAAAGGGCCCTGCCAATAAAGCAAAGCAAGCCAGCCCTGAAAATCCCATTACAATTCCAAAAGTAGTTGGATCATTGAGAAAGGAAAATTTCCTGAAACGCCCCCAATTGTAGTATAAATTATACCTCAATTCATCCTCCATGATCCAATCCAACTCGAACTGCATTAAACCATGCACTTCCTGAAATATTCCGTAAGCTCCTGCAAGAAATGACAAAAACAGCCAGATCTTAATAAAGATGCTTACATGATTGATTGTTTTAAAGGAATATAAGGCAATAAAAAACAATACCATTATGCCCGCCATACTTCTGATAGTATAAAACCAGGCCAGACGGGAGGCAGCTCCAGGATTAAGCACCTGTATCAGGTTATAGAAAATCCAGACAAGGATCACATAACTAATTGGATTTTGAGCGAAGCTCCAGTCGCGTTCCCTGGTTTGTTTTATAAAAAGACCAAAAAACATAAAAAAAATCAACGCATCCATTGTTAAACCTAATGGAGCATTGACAAATCGAAGCACTGTTAATATGAAAAATGAGAGTATTAAAACTATAAAGACCCCTATTTCAAGTTGAAAAAGACATGTAAAAATCACTGGCACACCAACTATCAGACACAACAAAACCGCCCCTGATAAAAGGCCACCTTTGCTGACGACGAAAGCAAATGAAAGGGCAATAAATACCAGCAATATGTACCCTGGTACATTATTAAATTTTTCAATAATGGTTTTTCTCGTAAACCATTCTTTTGCTTCACCCAACTTTTCTTTTAATAGTCCTTCCATCATCAAAAGAATAGTATTTTAATAAAGAAAAATACACATGTAACAAGGCAGAAAAGAATCATAAACTTCTCCAAAGCCTTATTAAAAGCTTCATTTTCTCTCTCCTCCTCTTTTTTCATTGTAATTCTGATTATTTACTTTCTATATAAGGGTATACGATTTCCCAAAAACTATTTACTCTTGCTGACCATGTATTTTTCTCAGCAAATTGAATTCTGAACTTTCTATTTTCCTCATTGTCGCTTTTTATAGCTTCTTCAATCTTGTTCAGAAAGTCTTCATGCGTGTCTGCAAGGTAAGCTGCTTCTCTGAAGTCGTTGATATCATCAGAGAACCTCGATGAAACTACTGGTGTTCCTGTAGCCAGATATTCATTCACTTTAAGAGGATAAATACTTTTTGTCAGATCATTGCACACGAAAGGAATGATAGCACAATTAATGTTTTGAAGATAGCCAGGCAATTCTTCCAGCTTTTTCCCTCCTGTAATGACAACATTAGGATATTTATCCAGACCGAAGTCCTTATATGTTTCATATTTACTAGGACCAACAAGCAACAGAATTTTATCCTTATGAAATTCTGCAATTTTTTTCAGTAGCAAGTAGTCTACTCTCAGCTTATCAAGGTTACCTACATAACCAATTACTTTTTTGTTATTACCTTCCAACTCATTCGGCTTATCTAGTTTAGTGAATGCGGCAGTTTTGAATAATTCCACATCCGCTGCATTAGGAAGGTAATGCACATCTGAAGAATACACCTTCATTAGTTTTGTCAATTGCTGAGAAGTAGCTAGTGTAAGATCCGCAGAAGCGACAGCATTCTTTTCTAACCTTGGCCCATGCTTAGATGTATAACCACTCTGAGCAATATCATCTACAGTTTGATAAATCTTTAGTAAGGGCCTTATCTTTTCAGGAAGTTGTCTGACATAAAATGGATTAAAGGAATTTATAAAGATATATTTCTTTACATCATAATCCTTTATGATCCTGGATATGGTCATAGAAATCAGCTTGTCATTTGCGAATGACAATGCATCATAAAAATATCCTGAAGGAAGAAAATTATTGGGTATTGTTAATGGAGGTGTAACTGCTGTAAAGTTATCAGATACCCCTTTAACTTTTTTATATATGTTTTTACCAAAAATTAAAGCCGATTTTCTTGTTTGAATTTTTGGGCTTCTATTTTGTGTTATAAAATCTTTTATGGTAAACGGATTGTCAATATAAAAAACCCGATTGCTTTTTGAAAACTCCTTTGCTAGCGAATATGAAGTTGATGAATAATTACCATCCCATCTTGGAAGGGCAAAAAAGATAATATCTAAATCACGATTCATAAATCAATTTTTTATATTTATCTGTAATCCGCCAAGCTTCATCTTTGTAACTACGATGTTAAAAACATCTATATAAAAATTCCTGGCATACATGAAGGTATTGATTGTCTTGATATCCAGTAATCTTTTTAATATAATTTGATTCAGGGTAAATACAATTGCATATGTGGTTAATGTTCCATACACCGCTCCTATCAAGCCAAATCGGGATATATACAAGTAATTAAACAGCGCAGTCAAACATGCTCCGAAGATTACGAAATAGAAGTTAACTTTGGGCTTCCCTATTGAATCCAGCACAGTTCCAAACTGACGAGCATAAGGCACAAAAAAGCTATATATGATTGTCACTTGCAGAATTGGCACAGTATCCAAATAATTATCTCCAGCGATCACCTGAATAATAAATTTAGGAAAGACAAGAACAAATATCATTGCAGGTAGCATGATTGCTATAAGGATTCCAACTGATTTTTCATATAAATACTTTACAGCTGAGGGGCCTTCAGATTGCATTCTTTTGGCGCTCTGTGGAAATACAATTGTTGCTACAGATAAAGTAGGAGCTTCAATGAGTGTTGAGATACGCAGAGCAGCGGTGTATGTTGCTACAGAGGCTGTAGATATCATAGAGCCAAGCATTGCCTGATCTATATTTTTATTTACCATTGCACTCACGTTTGTGCCAAAGGTATATTTACCGTAGTGAAAAATTTTATTAAACCATTCTTTACTTAACGAAGCAGAAAACTCAAGCCCTTTCCTTACTGCCAGATAACTTACCAGAGACCCAATCAGAGCAGCAATTGTCTGAACGTTTACAAGAGTAACAAGACTATACTGAAAATCTAAGAGGTAACTTATTAAAATGAATAGGAAAATAGTACCATATCTCGCTAGTGTTGCGATAAAAACACCTTTAAAGTCCCCCCTTGCATGTTGTATAAATTCAAATTGCGTTGAAGGAATCAAAGCAAAAGAAGTAAGCAATGAATAATAAAGCATTACATCCAGGTTAGGTGCCTTCCATAAATCTGTTAGGTAAGATGCAATAGCTGCAATAATAACTGAGGTAGCCAGAGTAAATACAACATTCATTACAAGGGAAGCTGTATTAATAAAAGGATGTTCAGCTTCTGGTTCTGAAGCCAAAAACTTTACTTGAGAATTTCTGATTAATCCGGCTCTGGCTGTTTCAATCAGATAAAATATTGTAGTAAAAAGGGCATATATACCGAACTCAGTTTTAGAATATGTTCTTACAAGAAAGTAGAACCCGCCAAAATTAAAAAATATGATGGCAAACTTTTGAAGGGTCGTATATATACCCGACTGAATCCAGTATGAATCTTTAGAAAATTTCATTCTTCTTCTGAATATTAAAAATAAATTATATAATCTGAACCTTATCCCCTATAAGCAATGGTTCTGTGCGCAAAAATCTATATTGTTACTTTTATAAGACTTCATTAATTATAAAATAATATGATCCGGTTCAACCTTATTAAGTACAAATCCCGCAAATTTTCCATTCAAACTTGAAAGGAAATCGAAGGATCTTTTATCTACATTTTTAATTTCAGAGTCTGCTGATATCACACCGATTACCTTATCGGCGTAAATTACGAACTCATATGCATCCGGATATTCATTAAGATCTGATGCTTCAAGCAGTATGAAATCATACTTCTCTTTAGCCATATTCAGAAATTCAACAAAGTTTCTGCCAGCAAAAAATTCCGAAGGTGATGCTAATGTATTTTTTGATGCAATCAGATCAACTCCATTTATATCCGTTTTAGTAATAAGATTAAATCCACACTGAGCCAAATCTTTATTACTATTGGTATCATCCAGATTTAAATAATTCTCAATTTTAACTTTAGCAGAAAGAGCTCTTGTAATATTATTACCTTTCAGATTGCTGTCAATAATCAGAATTCTATTGTTGTTAAGACTTAAAGTATTTGCCAGTGCTAGTATAGAAAATGATTTCCCCTGTCCTTTTTGTGTACTGGTAAAGAGGAAAACTTTTGAATTCGATTGCTCCATCTGGAAGCGCACTTTTCTTAATTGGTTTCTGAATGCATCATTGGAATTACTAGCATCTATAGCTGTTAAAAGGTTTCCCTTTTTGATGTTAATTTTCTGAAGGCTGCCCAAAAGAACAAAGTTTGTAAGATTTACAAAATTTGAAGGAGTCCTTACACTCACATCCAGATATTCAAGCACAAATACAAACACAATGCAGAATGTAAAGCTTATCACACCCGCGAGTATTGTGAGCAGTGACTTATTAGTTGGTTGCGGACCATTTGCCGGAAGTCCTAGCTCTGATTGACGAATATTACCCGCATTGGCCGAAGTACTTTTAGCTGCATTAAATTTATCCAGAATTCTCAGATACTCTTCTTTCGCAACAGACACAGCCAATTCAAGCCTGGATATCGCTGTTTCCTTAGTCGCAAAATTTGAAAGATTTCCCTTCAAACTTATAATCGAACTTTCAATAGAACTAAGATTTTCAGTAGCTATCTCTAGTTCAATTTCAGTATTGATCTTTTTCTCCATCAGATCTATTCCAGCATTGCTGATACTGCCACCTGTATTCTCATTAAGAGATCTTGATATCTGATTCTCCAACTGATTTCTTAGAGAATTAAGGGAGTCTCTAAGTATTTTGTTAGTCATACCGGACACTACATATCTATTATTGAGGTCCGAAATTTTACCTTTCAAATCATAAATTTTTGAATTGGAGCTACCACTTGACACTTCAGATTCATCTATACCACCTCTGTTCAGTTCCTTTTTAATTAATGCAAGAGCTCTCTTTAATGCTTGTATTTTTTTGTATTCCTCTTCCCTGCTTAATTCCAATCGTGCTGCCTGATCAAGTTTCGCCTGAGTTTCCAAACCATAGTTGGTAACAGCATGCAGCTCTTTGAATTTATTCAAAGAATCAATTTTACTATCCAACTCTTCTTTCTTTTCTACTAGAATTTTAGAATAGTAATTTAATGATGACTCACTTTTCTGATTTTTTATGTATGCGTAATATCTTGTAACTTCATCACATAACACGTTTACAGCATAAGCAGATAATTTAGGATTGGTTGAAGAGAATTTCACTTCAATATAGTCGCTGTTAGGAACCCTAGTAACAGTAAAGTTATCCGTAAGTGTCGGATACTCGTATCCAAGGATTTTCAATACTTTAACTGCATTCATCTCGCGGTCATCATTACCATAAATGATATCAAGAGAATCATACTTTGCTTTGTAAACCTTTACAATTTCTGTTAACTCTTCAGTATTAAATTCATCCTTTACTTTATAAACCTTTCCGAATGGTTGTTCAGAACGCAGGTCATTTAATACAAGCCTGTACGACACAAGACTCATACAATGTGGAGAGTTTATTATTTCAGTAAGGTTATTGAATTTATTGGTAATAGTAACCGCATTCTCATTTTTCTCATCATTTCTTTCTGTAAACCCGGTGGCCAGCTGAGCTGATGAAACGTAAATTTTAGGAGCTCTTGATACAAGTAAAAATGTTGCCATTGAACTCAAAATGGTAATACCTAAAATCAGCCATTTTCTTTTCAATAAAACCTTTAAAAAAAGTTTAAAATCCATGCTAAATACAATTTTATTATTTATCGCTTATTACAAATTTAACAAATTATATTCATTAAACTTATGATGTTCTTTACTAATATTTACTTAAATTAAGCCTAAATTTCGAACTTTAATTAATTTAACATGAATATTTTTGAAGTACTATTCTGGCTAGGAATTTTCACAATTTTTTATTCTTATATAGGGTATGGCATTTTGTTATTTGCACTGGTTAAAATCAAACGTATTTTCAATCCTGTTACCTCTACTTCAGATCCTGATTTTGAACCTGAAGTTTCCTTTATAGTCCCATCATACAATGAAGCTGGCATAATTGAAGACAAAATCAGAAACTGTCTTTCTTTTGATTATCCTACAGAAAAACTAAACGTAATTTTTATTACAGACGGATCTAATGATGGAACTCCAGAAATTGCTTCGCGATATAAAGGAGTAACTGTACTTCATGAAGCCAAAAGAGGTGGTAAATCTGCAGCGGAAAATCGATCAATGAAATTTGTGAATACTCCTATTGTCATCTTTTCTGATGCTAATACCATATTACCCGCCAATGCTATCAGGGAAATCGTTAAGCATTATGCTGACCCTGCTGTTGGAGCTGTATCAGGTGAAAAAAGAATTTTAAAGAAAGAAAAGGATTCGGCATCTGGCGCAGGTGAAGGAATCTATTGGAAATATGAGTCTTTTTTAAAACGTATGGATTCCGAACTGCTAACAATAGTAGGTGCGGCAGGAGAATTATTCTCTTTTAGAAAAGAATTATTTTCAGACCTGGAAGAAGATACCATTCTGGATGACTTTATGGTATCAATGAGAATTGCTTCACAGGGGTATAGAGTTATATATGAACCTAAAGCTTATGCTATGGAAACAGCTTCTGAAAGTGTTACTGAAGAACTTAAACGTAAAATAAGAATCAGTGCTGGAGCCTGGCAGTCGATGGTGCGTCTTAGTTATGTATTAAATCCATTCAAACATTTTACCCTTACATTTCAATATATCTCTCATAGGGTTTTAAGATGGACGCTTGCCCCTTTATTTTTACTTATGCTGATTCCTCTCAATTTTCTTTTAATCAATAATTCCCCCTTGTATGAGGTTATACTTGCCGGGCAATTATCCTTTTATGCATTGGCTCTTCTAGGTTGGTATTTAGAAAATAAACAAATCAGAATAAAGGCATTATTTGTTCCTTACTATTTCTTTATCATGAATTATGCTGTTTATCTAGGCTTATTTAGGTACCTGAAAGGAAAACAATCAGCAGTTTGGGAAAAAGCAAAAAGAGCTTAATCAAAGAATAATCAATACTCATAATAAAAAGGACTTTCAATTACATTTGAAAGTCCTTTTTATTTATCATCAATCTTTACATCTGCACTTTATTAATTCAATAGACTTCAATCCTCATAAAAGTCTTTCTAACAGAAAGGAAAGAAAGTATATCCTACTGCACAACACTTGTCTAAATAAAGCAAACTTATATTTAAAGAAAAGTCTTTGATTACATTAAGAGAATAGTTAAAAAAAAAAAAAAAATATAATTGATAAAGACAATGTATTATCTGACCAATGAGTAAAATAAAGAATCTAATGCTAGCGCCCCAATCTTTTTAGAAAACAGATCTCTGTGTATTATTTTATCTCTGACTCGACTTCTTCTTCAGCGTTGATGATAATATTTCCTGAATGAGGAGTATGAATAAATTTCTTATTAGCGCCTTTCAGCTTAAATAAAGTCAGAAACATCAAAATCAAAACCTTTGGAAGTTCTAATGCGGCATTGAGAGTTTGTTTATTATAATACTTATTGGGAATAGACAAAAACACGCTACTGCACTTAACCAATGCAATGGCAACCCAAAAATAAACTCCGGGAAACAAATCAAATGTAAATAGACCTTTTAAACAGATTGAAATAAAGGCCATTAAGAATACAAAACCCAGCAATAACATTCTTGGCAATAAAAATTGCTGAAATGCTTTGTCAAAAAAATCATAATTACCTCTTGTCACAAGGTGGTAAAAACCCGATAAAAAATATTTTCTAAAATAATGAAGCTGAGCTGAAATCCATCTCCTTCTTTGATTTTTAAAAACCTCTGAATTCTCTACTTTTTCGTCGTAGACATATGCGTCTTCTACATAATCAATTTCCAATCCGTCTCTTAGTATTTTTAACTCAGACTCTTTATCAAAACCACCAATAGCATTATTGGTCTTCATTAAAGATTTGTAATACCTGTAGTCAAATGCCATTCCTGACCCTATCAGTCCGGAAGATAAGCCCAGTACTCTATGTCCTTTCCGGTAAACATGATTATTTATTTCTTCACTGATAGCATCTAGTATAGCAAATTTAGTATTAAGATTCTTCGCAACTCTGTGCCCCTGTATAGCTTTTACACCGGTATAGACAAGTCTTGAATTTAGCTTATCGATAAAATCCGGAGCCATTATATTATCTGCATCAAGAATCAACACGTAGTCATATATTTCCGGCAGGACATTAAATGCTTCATTAATGGATTTAGCTTTAGTACTTTGATCAAAACTAACTTCCACCAATTTTACTGGCATTGCTTTCAGTAATTCTATACTCGCTGGCTTTAAAGAATCTGCAATAACTATAACATCAAAACATTCAGCCGGATATGTCTGCTTTAACGCCTCCTTTGCAGTATTCAAAATCACTTCATCTTCTTTATAAGATGGTATAAATACAGCAAATTTTTTAAAACTTGTTGAATATGGGGTGCTCTTCGTTTTAACTAGCCTTCCTGCCAAAGCAAAAATAAAAGCATAGAAAACCGAAATTGATACATAAATAAATACTACTCCCAGAAAAGCATTGAAAAGTACCATCAATTGAATGATCTCATGAAAAGAATTGCTTATCAAATATAAAAAAAAATCGGCTAAACCTTAAATAAATACACTTTTAATATTTTTATTAACTAATATCCTCAAGACCTTTGAATCACTTATAATATTCAGCTATTAAAATCAGATTAAAACCAGCAGTGATTTCCAATGAATCAAACTTATATTAGAATAATCCATTTTACCCCTGATTGATTTAAATAAAGCACTCACATTCAATTCAACTAAATTTTCATAGTTGCCTTCTAATCAAGCTTTCCCAAATAATCAACATAGGTGTATTGATAAAACGGACCATATTTTAAAAAATAACTTTCAATAAAAATTATTACACAACAACAAAAGCAAGAAAAATCACAAAATCACTTTACATCTAAATAAAATAAATATTCGTCGAATTACAAGCAACAAACATTAAACTTCATTATCAAATAGAATATACAATCGACCCATTTATTATAAATTTCCAAATTAAATAATACATCAGTTTGCAAAACATCTCCTTTTCAAGAAAAAACAAGAAATAATTCTTAATCAAAACACAGACAAAAACTTAAAGAACAACTAACACAACAAACATGAGAAATCCGCTACCTGAGAGAAGGCTACCCTTCTTTAATATCACGTTTATATTTTTTTTATCATTCATCATACCTCTTGCTTCCTTTTCACAAAACCATAAGAAAATAGGTACTGTCAACTCTTTCATAAATTTAATAAGCAAGCAGAAAAGATCTGGGATATCTGAAAAAATAATCCTTACTACTGATTCATCTTATACAGGATTTTTCCATTACACATCATCAGTGGAACAAAGAAATAAGGCTATTGGTACACTCAAAAATTTTCCAACATCTAATTTCTTTTTCGTTATTGAAAATGAAAAGCTTGAAGGAAAAACCATTATTCCTGAAATTGAAAAAGCTTATGAATACTATTCTGATCAATTGGGTGATGTTTATGTAAAAGAAGTGGCAATAGATAAAGTGGTATGCATAAACTATAGTGAGCCTGTCAATTCTCAGATTAACACAAATAGCTCATCTACCATTTCAGCTCCAGCACTCAGCTTACAAAGTTTACCTGGTGCTCAAGGAGTTATACTACTTGACTTTGACGGCCAATATGTCTCAGGAACATACTGGAATGGAGGAAATCCTATTGATGCACTTCCTTCTGTTTTATCCGAAAGTGAAATGATAGAAGTCTGGAAACTAGTAAGTGAAGATTACAGACCTTTTAAAATTAATATAACTACCAGTGAAAGTGTTTATCAGGCTGCACCTGCAGACAAAAGAATGAGATGCATTTTTACTCCTACCACTACAGCCTCCCCAGGTTCGGGTGGCATTGCATATATTGGTTCTTTCAGCTGGGGTACAGATACTCCTTGCTGGGTATTTAATGATGGAATTAAAGGTGCCGGAGAAGCAGCTTCTCATGAAATCGCCCATACTCTGGGCCTCAGCCATGACGGAAGAATATCAGCACAAGAAGAATACTTTTCAGGTACGGAAGAATGGGCGCCTATAATGGGAGTAGGATATTACTCCAAAGTAGTGCAATGGAGTAAAGGTGAATATGCTGACGCTAGTAACCAGCAAGACGATATTGCTATTATATCTTCCGGCGTAGCCAATCTGGGATTCAGAGAAGACGAAGCAGGTGCGACTTCAGGTTCATCCAAACAACTCATGTACACAGATGCAGGAGATGTATATGCCGGTCAAAATTCCGGAGTTGTTACTAGTGCTGCAGATGAAGATATATATTATTTTACAACATCTGGTGGTCCAACCAATTTGCTTATCAATCCTTCCTCATCTAATCCTAATCTTGATATATATGCAAGTATTACTGATGGAGAAGGAAAGATCATTGCATACTCATCTCCCTTAGATAGCCTTTCTTCAAAACTAAGTATTAACCTCAATGCAGGAACTTACTACCTTCATATTAAAGGATCAGGGAAAATTAATCCTACATCGATAAGTTATTCTGAGTATGGCTCAGTCGGAGAATATTTTATTTCAGGCACTATAAATTTCACCCCTACTATCAATAAGGCTCCTTCCGTATCTTTACTTCTACCGGTTAATGGAAGCATATATCTAGCCCCATCAATTGAATTAACTGCTGATGCAATTGACACTGACGGCAAAGTGATGAAAGTTGAATTTTATAATGGAAAAACCAAGATTGGAGAAGATACAATTGCCCCCTTCTCTTTTACCTGGAAAACTGCTATTGCAGGAGTAAGCAAGCTAACCGCCAAAGCTACTGACAACAAAGGAACTTACACCATCTCACCTGAGATCACCATTACAATAAAAAATCCTATCGCTACAATCTATCAACATTGCAGCTTTCAGTTAACTGGCTATGCAATTGGTCTGGATACAGGTCAATACACAACAGAAAGGTTATCATCATTAGGTATTAAAGATAAGGATATCTCAGCGGTTAAGATTGCTGCCGGATATGAAATTACACTTTATCAAAAAAACAACTTCAGCGGAGCATCTATTTCACTAAGAGTAAACGATAATTGTTTGTATGACAACAAACTAAATGACTCCATTTCATCATTAATAATCAGAGAGATTCCCAATATTCCTCCCTCCATTGTTATCACTTCTCCAAAAACAGGGACAGTTATTACAGAAGGAGCAGATCTTACTATAACTGCAGAGGCTACCGATTCTGACGGACAAGTAACTGTTGTAAACTTCTACAAAGAAAAGGAAAAACTATACGCTTCTACAACTGCTCCATACACTTACACGATATCTAAAATCGCTGCCGGAACTTACAATTTTAAGGCTGTAGCGACAGATAATAAGGGTGCGTCCGTATCTTCAGAAGTGATTATAATTAAGGTTGTATCTCCTGAATTACCAGTTGGTATTAATGGTCCTTCATGCATAGCAACAGGCATTTCGTACACCTATACCTTTAAGAATGATTTGCCAACCACCAATATCTCCTGGTGGTCAACTAGTGACGTGAAAATAACTCGTGATGGCTCCGATTATAAAAAAGTATATGTCAATTTTAGCCAGTACAATTACCCTTCCGTTTCATTGTATGCAGGAGTGAGCTATACAACAGCTCCTTTCTATAAAGAATATTCCAAATTGATTCTTTTAGGAAACTGCTCTGACAACAAGAGAACAGCTGTAAATTCAGCTCCTCACCCATTCATATCTACAACAAATATATCAGTAGATAATGGAGACAACATTTTATCTATAAAAATATGCGATCTTCAAGGAAAGGAAGTTTATTCTTCTGGCCCATTAAATTCTGAAGCTATAGAGATAGGAGAAAATCTAAGTCAGGGTTTATATATTCTTCACATCACAACTCTCAAAGGAAGTTACACCAGAACTATTCTTAAAAACTAAATAACTGGTTTCCTGTAAAAAAAGAAAGATCAATTTATATAAAAAAGAGGGTCACTGAAGAAGTGCCCTCTTTTTTTATGAACTTGGGAAAATTTAATTGTCGTATTTTTTAAACAAAGCAGTTGCAATATGTCCCCCGAAACCAAAGGTGTTACTTATTGCATAGTTCACTTTTTTACTCACAGCTTTACTCAACGTAAGATCAAATTTATTTCCAAAATCACCATCAACATTTTCTGTGTTAATGGTTGGAGGCACAATGTCATTTCTCACTGCATTAATACACACTATCGCTTCAATAGCACCTGCTGCTCCGAGCAAGTGACCTGTCATGGATTTAGTTGCACTGATATTCAATCCCGAATTAACTCCAAAAACCCTTTCAATCGCTTTTAGCTCACTCATATCTCCCATCGGAGTAGAAGTAGCATGAGCATTTACATATCCAACTTCTGAAGGCTTGACACCTGCATCTTCCAGAGAAAGCATGATTCCATTATAAGCACCATCACCATCCGGATGGGTTCCTGTAAGATGATATGCATCAGCTGCCATTCCACCTCCTACTATTTCAGCTATGATTGGAGCATTTCTTCTTTTAGCAGATTCATATTCTTCAAGAATAATAGCTCCTGCCCCTTCTCCCATAACAAAGCCATCTCGGTTTACATCAAATGGTCTTGAAGCACAAGAGTAATTCTCATTGTTCGTTGAAAGAGCTTTAAGAGCATTAAAACCACCGATAGAACTCTGGTTCACAGGAGCTTCTGAACCACCGGTAATGATCATATCTGCTTTTCCCCAACGAATATAATTGAAGGCATCAATCATCGCAGTATTAGAAGCTGCACAGGCAGAAGTTGTGGTAAAGTTTATCCCTTTTAATCCATATTTTATGGAAATGATTCCAGAAGCAATGTTTACCAGTCTTTTTGGAATAAAAAACGGATTAAACTTTGGCATTCTGTTATTGGTAATATACTCGCTGTATTGTTCTTCAAAAGTAATAACTCCACCATCTGCAGAACCCCAGATTACACCAATTCGATGAGGACTAAGTTCACTAAATGATATATTGGCGTTTTTAACAGCTTCTCCAACTGCAATCAATGCATATTGGGTAAACATGTCATATTTTCTGGCTTCACTTTTTTCAATAAACTTAAGAGGATCAAAGCTTTTAAGTTCGCATGCAAATTTTGTTTTAAAATTTTGTGCATCAAACTTTGTTATTGGGGCTGCTCCACTTTTTCCTTCTATAAGAGACTTCCAAAATTCTTCTGCTGTGTTTCCAATCGGAGTTAAAGCTCCAATACCCGTAATTACTACTCTTTTCATTTTTAAAATTATGATTACAAGGAATATTCCCTGATTCTTACTTCTTTAAGCGATGCTTATAAAGTGATATATTTCTTTATACAATTTTATTTTTCTGGTAATTCAATTTCTATTACAAATCACTCCAAAAGAACAATACAAATTAATTTGAAACACTTCTACGTAATTCCACCCTTTTAAAGTTCCCGAATCATTTACAAAAAGTATTTTCATAGATCAGACGAAGAATATAGTGGTGTATAACGTAAGGAATGAATATTCGTGAGCACACAAGCCCCCCCCTGAGATGAATATCAATTATAATGCTCTTTGTCAATTTTGCGATGGTTAAATTAAGTCAGCCAGTCGTTGAATTTAAA
Organism: Sporocytophaga myxococcoides DSM 11118; assembly: GCF_000426725.1. Taxonomy (NCBI): domain Bacteria; kingdom Pseudomonadati; phylum Bacteroidota; class Cytophagia; order Cytophagales; family Cytophagaceae; genus Sporocytophaga; species Sporocytophaga myxococcoides. Next base: position 249,872 of record NZ_KE384561.1, read on the forward strand.
ATTCGGCTCTAAAAATAGGCTCTTCAGACCAAAATTGCAAATTCGACCCTTTTGGGAATCCAGGTTTATGCTATCCTTTGGCCATTTTCAGTTTTCATATTTGGCTGAAGCAATACAACTTCTTTTTTATCATTAATTGCTCCCAATACCAGACACTCGCTCATAAAATTTGCTATTTGTTTTGGAGGAAAATTAACAACAGCCACAACTTGCATTCCGATTAACTCTTCTTTGGAATAAAGTTTGGTTATTTGCGCGGATGTTTTTTTCACGCCTAATACGCCAAAATCAATTTTCAACTTGAATGAGGGATTTTTAGCTTCAGGAAAATCATCTGCGGTCAAAATTGTACCTGTACGAATTTCAATTTTTTCAAAGTCAGCCCAGGTAATAAATTCTTTTACATCCATAGTGCAAAATAATCAGAAAAAATTTAGTCTAAAAACACATACACTACTCTACTTTACCTTATGAATTGCATAAAAAGAATAAGGGAAAGATGGCAGAATGCACCTTTCCCTTAAAAAATTCTTATATAAAAGAATTGTTAGTTACTAGAAACAGTTTTTACTGTCTTAATAATTCTTGATGCTACTTTGTAAGGATCAGCAGCAGAATTTGGACGACGATCTTCTAACCAACCTTTCCATCCACGCTCAACTGTAGCGATTGGAATACGGATAGAAGCACCACGATCAGACACACCGTAAGAGAATGTATCGATTGATTGAGTTTCATGCTTACCAGTTAAACGAAGGTGATTATCAGCGCCATAAACTTCGATATGCTCTTTAATCACAGGAGCAAAAGCGCTGCAGATGCTGTCATAAACTTCCTTCTTACCTGATGTACGAAGCGCAGAGTTAGAGAAGTTAGCATGCATTCCTGAACCATTCCAGTCAAGAGATCCAAGAGGCTTGCAATGCCAGTTGATAGAAACACCATATTTCTCCCCAATTCTTTCAAGTAAATAACGAGCAACCCAGATTTGATCTCCAGCTTCTTTAGCACCTTTAGCAAAAATCTGGAACTCCCACTGTCCTGCTGCTACTTCAGCATTGATACCTTCTACGTTCAAGCCCGCCTCTAGACATACATCAAGATGCTCTTCAACGATTTCACGACCAAATGCATTTTTCGCACCAACTGAGCAGTAGTATGGACCTTGTGGAGCTGGATATCCATTTTCAGGGAAACCTAGTGGCTTATTTGTTTCAGGGCTCCACAAGAAGTACTCTTGCTCAAAACCAAACCAGAAATCATTATCATCATCATCAATAGTAGCACGACCATTAGTAGGATGTGGAGTTCCGTTTGGAGCTAAAACTTCACACATTACAAGGTAACCGTTCTTTCTTTGCGGGTCCTGACAGATAAAAACAGGCTTCAACAAACAGTCTGAAGATCCTCCCGGAGCTTGCTCTGTAGAAGAACCATCAAAACACCACATTTCACAATCTTCCAATTTCCCGCTGAAATCAGCAACAATTTTAGTTTTGCTACGAAGACTTTGTGTCGGTTTGTAACCATCAAGCCAGATGTACTCTAATTTCGATTTTGCCATTGCTAAATGAGCTTATTTTTGATTAATTAGTAAAGATTTTATTTAATTCACCCTCTTTTATGAGGGTTACTTTGAAAACTTATATAAATTTTGTGAATTTTAGTCAAAAAACAAAAGAACAACTCATTTTTTTTATTTTTTTTTATCCACACCACAAAAATACTTCTTTTAGATGAATAATTGACATTTTTTCAAGCATATACCTTTAATTTCAACCCCTTTTATCAAAAAAATGTATTTTATCTAATACTATCTTTAAAATAGCACTCTTCTCTTGCCGCATCAGCAAACAGGCAAAAACACTAAAAATCAAACAAATAACAAAGAAGGATATTATTTTTCAATCTGAGTTTTATAATATTTCTAAAAATATTCCTGTTAATACCCCAAATATATTCTTCATGAATGTTTTTAGGTTTTGCTTTAAAATATAGAACTATTATTTAAAATGGTAATAAAATGAAAAAGGCCGGAATCTATCCGGCCTTCATCAATTCATTTATATATTAATTAATTTATTTATTCTACGAAAATCTTGTCAGTAAATGAATCTGATTTTAACAGATAAAATCCACTCATTAAATCGCTGGTTGAAATTTCGATCGTATTGTAACCTTTTTCAACTTTAAATTCCTTATTTAATATAAATGAGCCCATATTATTATATAAAGCAATATTAAGATCAGAATTCTCTTCACTAAAATACTCTAAAGTTAATATTTGACCTCTTTTTACTGGAATTGGAAATACTGATGCAAATCCGGAAGACTTATCACTTAGCGATTTTAGCTTTGAATAAGTAAATGAACCATCCAAGTCAACTTCTTGAATTCTGTAATAAACAGTTTCATAGCTTGAAAAAACTCTACTATCAAGATAGCTGTAAGACAATACACTACCAGAATTTCCAGCCGCTTTGACCCTTCCCACTGATTCGAAATTTATGCCATCAATACTTCTTTCCAGTACAAAATGAGAGCTGTTAGTTTCTGAAGTTGTCTTCCATAAAAGTATATTTCCATTTGATACTTTTTTTACATCAAAGCTCAGAAAATCAACTGGGGCGGCACAAGCTTTAGAAGCACATATAAAAAGTCGACTGCATGCATTATTAGATCCTACCTGGAATTTCATATTGAAAAGTGGACCTGAACTTCCAAAACTTCCATTGGTTGTACCAGGACTTCCGCCTGTAATTGCAGAAATCAAATTCATTACGTTATTTCCTGTATTATCTGTAATTGGTGTTCCCCATTCACTTGAATTTGCCGGTCTTGTAGGCGAACAATTAAATAGGCCCAATGCTCCTCCTGTCGAAGCAAGTTTAAACCAATATTTCCCTGGTGTAAGAGTAACCCCTACCGGCATCGTTCTCACAGTATTAGTACTCGCACTTAGTGGACCGATAGACTTTGTTGGAAATAAAGCACCAGCTCCAGGCCCACCTTGGTTTCCAAATCCATTGTATGGACCTTTAGTAGGATCGTTGGGATAAATATCAAATGTGAATGTAGCCGGATCCCCCCAACCTGTATTTTGATAAAAATCAAAGGATGTTAGCTCAATCTGTTGATTTATCTCAACCTCCACAAACCCATCATTTGCATTTGTAGTTGCACAGGGAGCTGTTGGCATTGCTGCCCCTGGATAACTGGAAACATCCTCCACATAAAGTCCAGAAGGGCAACCCGGAGTTGTTCTGTTGGTAGCTGTATAAGTTAAATTTATTGTATTATCGGTATTGGATGGATTAAGAGCAATCCCTCCTGTTGGCACAGTATACCATTTAGCTTTTGATGCTGTAGTTGTAAATGTGGCTTTGTCATTTACATCACAATAGCTTCCTGTTCCTGAAAAAGAAGAAACAGGGGAAGAAATTTTTAACTGATCGGTAGCTGTACCACAATTTAATCTGGTTGCTATTGCCTTATAGGTTCCAATATCCGTTGCTATATAATTGGAGCCAGTCTCAGTAGGCAATAAAACTCCATCTTTATACCATTCCATAACAGCCGGAGGTGTAGAAATCCCTGAAGTGATAGTAAAATTAACGGGAGCACACATTACTTTATCTGAACCGAGTTCCATCTTTATTGGTGTGTTTTTAAAGATAACCGAATCCTTTCTTGGACAACCTGGGATATATTCATAGCATAAATATAGCCATGTTCCATCGGCTGGGGTTGGAGGCTCACTATAAGTAGTACTTGTAGACAATGTAGTGGCCGAAACTTTTTTCCAGGCATATCCATAAGAAGCTGGCAGACCTGGATTTAATGAATAAGGAAATGCTACATTGCAATTGTATATAGTATCCGGCAATGCACTGCTTTGCCCTAAAGAAGAAAGATTCGTAATTTTATCACATCCATCAGTAAAAGATATGTCATCCAATGCAAGATCATTACTTTGATTTCCACCTCTTGTATTAATAATCGTAATCTCAATAGTTTTAGTAGTAAGCGCTGTGTACTCAGAAAAAAACTGAGTCCAATTGTTGGAAAGACTATCCGTTTTCACAACTCCTGCATCTTTTCCATCAATAGTAAATTTAAGCGTTGGCGAATTTCTAATATACTGCCCACCTGGACAAGTTGGACATGCTACGTAGTTGTTAACCCCAACATTGGCAAACCAGGCAGAGAAAAAATATGTTTTGCCAGCTGTAACAGTTATAGATTTTTTAAATACAACGCTTCCTGTAGATGCGTCATTAAAATCAAAAATAAGCATTTTACTCCCGGCCCCCGGCGTATGGTCTTGCATATTCGCAAAATATCCTGAGTTGTGATCTTTGGGATTTGTACCAATAACATATTGATCCCCACCAAGAGGATTACAGCCAGATGTACATTGAGTAAAATCATTGGCTACCGTAGTCGTACTTTCAAAGTTACCTTCAGGAATATATTCAGTAGAGCCGGCTTTCGGAGGACACATCTGAGCATTTACTGAAAATGAGCAGATTATAAAGAATATCAATATAGACGGTAGAATTTTATTCATATTTTTTATTAATAAAATATTATTAAAGGAATTTAGGTAAATGTAATAAAAATTAGGAAATAATGCTTTATTTTAATTATTTCATTAAATAATCCTAAATAAAATATTATGAGAAATCGATTTAGGGATACTATAGAATATGGATAATCATGTATTATCTCATCAATATTTAAATCTTTTGTTGGAACCTATCGAACGCAAATTCCAGGTTTAAACATTTTCTGCTTATCCCCTTTTACTTACCTGAATTACTGTACTTTACAAATACAGGTAAGTTTCCGCACGTTCCAGTGGATGAAAAATCAAATCTCAGATTTGCGGCTCCCATTGGTAATTAATCATCTAATAATCAAGATTCTTGAAGCTTTCTTTTAGCTAACCCTGACACATAATCTCACTTACAAACATGAAAAAAATGTCACTAAAAAAATCATTGGCCTTTACCCTGCCTTATTTCAAAGCAGGAGTGATCCTTTGTTTAATCTTAACATCACAGATCTCCTATGGCCAACAAATAGCAGCATCTTATCCTTCTAAATTCTTTCGGTTTACTATAAATTACTATGAATACCTACCTCCCTCTTATTCAACCTCCGGTAATTCTTTTCCATTATTAATTTTCCTGCATGGTACAGGTGAAGCAGGGACTGTACTTTCAAAGACACTCGTTCCCGGAGTACCTCCAAAACTCATTGCAGATGGAAAGACAGATGGGCTCGACAATTTCATCGTTTTGTCTCCCCAAAGCCCAAGGACATACTGGTACCCTTCATTTATTGATGAATTTATCGAAATGGCAAAAACCAAATACAGAATTGATATATCCAGAATATATGTAACTGGCTTAAGTGCTGGAGGCAGAGGGACCTGGGATTATGCTATTGCCTACCCTGATAAAGTAGCTGCAATCCTTCCCATTGCAGCAGTAACCGTCAATTCCAATGTATGTAATGCTAAAAAAATACCTGTATGGTCATTCCAGGGTGAGAATGATGGCAAAAGCGCAACCTACTGGAACACGGCATATAACAAATGTAATCCTCCTATCCCAGGAAAACTTACTGTCATCACTGGTGCAGGCCATAACACTTCCCTTTGGGGAACAGTATATCAAAACCTTCCACTATCACCTTCAAATGATTCTACGGGCCTTTATCGGAATGCTATATACAACTGGCTATTAAGTTACAGTACTAATCATACAACTCCCAATATTTATCCACTGGCCTTTGCAGGAGAGGATATTTTAACGGAGCTACCCATTGATAAAATTGAACTTACAGGTAAAGCATCAGATGAAGACGGCATAATCGAACAATACTCCTGGACACAGATTACAGGCCCAAGCCAGATTACTCTATCTAATGGTAATGACATTATTACCAATGCATATGGGTTTATTGATGGGGAATATACATTCGAATTCAGAGCTATTGATAATGAAGGTGCTTCCAGCTCCGACATTATTAAAGTTTTTGTTAACAGGCCGATGACAGAAGCCTCTATTCTCTATAGAATTAATTGCGGTGGCTCAGAAATTCAGGATTCCATATTAAACTGGTCTTTGGACAAACAGCTTACCCCCTCTGGATATCTTGAAACCCTAAACACAACGCTTACGACGGGAAGTGATTACTGGAAAGGACCTAACAATTCCGATGCGCCTAATAATGTTTTTGGGAATAACCGATACTCTTTTCAGAACAATACCCCAATGCAGTGGAGTTTCCCTGTAAATCCCGGACAATACATATTAAAACTATACTTTTCTGATGCAGGAAAGAAAGATGGAACCAGGTTGATTAACGTTCAAGCTGAAGGGAATGAAATCCTTCATGAATTCGATATTCATAAAACATTTGGAGAGGCCGGTGGACAACAGAATTTCGCCATTGATATAAATGATGGATCTCTAGATCTCAGCTTAACTGCAACTCTTAATTCCGCAAAAATAGACGGAATTGAACTCTCCCAAACAGGATCTGCAGCATTGCGAACAGCGGCATTGACAAATATAACATCGCCGTTTTACTTCAAGCATTACCCAGAACCCGTTGAAGAAAGTCTTACAATTGAATTTAATCTGCCCGATGAGGACATAGCAACAATAGAATTGCTGGATCAAAAAGGAATACTGATAAAAATGCTTTATAAAGGGACTTCAAACGGTGACCAATCAGTGAGTGTTAATCCCGCTAATGAAGGATTATCATCCGGACTATATTTCATTACTTTCAGATCTAATACTCATAACATTACTGAAAAAATAGTGATAAGGAAATAATATTAAATCCATATCATATCTAAAATATTGAGAAGCAAGGCTATGATTTTTCAAGCCTTGCTTTTTTCGACTTGATACATAAAATATAAATCACCATTCAATCATATATAAACTTATCCTGAAATCCTTTGATTTAACTATGAAGATTAAATCCTTCAGAACAGAAACTAACCTTTTGTCCAAATTAAAATGTATATTGAATAATTACATAATTCCGAATTACTATAAACCACATCCATGCTTTTAGGTAATACAGAAGAAGCGATATTTAAAAATTATATAAGCAAACAGCCTTCGTATAATGAATTACTCGATAAGGATGGGAATATGTACGCCCATTGGAAAGAGTTTTTTGAAGTTTATAAAATGCTGGGTTACGAAGAATTCGTTAACAGAAATCAATATCTTCAAAAGTTATTGCAGGAGAATGGAGTCACGTATAATGTTTATGGAGACCCTACTGGGCAAAGCAGAACCTGGAATCTCGATCCTATTCCATACTTAATAGATAATGAAGAATGGGGAAAAATTGAATCAGGTTTAAAGCAAAGAGCTCATTTATTAGATCTTATTTTTAAGGACATATATGGAGAAAATAAACTAATCAAAAATGGTTTGCTGCCGGCTGAGCTTATATACAATCATGCAGGTTATTTGAGAGAATGTGCAGGAATTTCATTTAAGAATAAACATGGTTTAATCTTGTATTCTGCTGATGTGGCAAGAAGCCCGGACGGAAATATTTGGGTTTTGAATGACCGTACTCAAGCTCCTTCCGGATCTGGATATTCTCAGGAAAACAGATCAGCAATGGCCAGAATATTTCCTGAATTTTTCAATGAGGTAAAAGTCAAAAGACTTTCTTCCTATTTTAACTCACTAAGAAATACACTCAATTCAATTGCTCCATCATCCAATACTCAGCCTCGTATAGTTCTTTTAACACCTGGCCCCAGGAACGAAACATACTTCGAACACTCCTATCTTTCTTCTTATCTGGGAATTTCTCTTGTCCAGGGAGATGACCTGATGGTAAAGGATAACTATGTATGGATTAAGACTATTGCAGGACTTGAAAAGGTTGATGTTATTATTCGAAGGGTGGATGATATTTATTGTGATCCTCTGGAACTGAAAGAAGATTCTCAACTGGGAATTCCCGGGCTCCTACAGGTAATGCGGGCCGGCAACGTAAGTCTTGCAAACCCGCTTGGGTGTAGCATTTTGGAAAATCCAGGTCTGCTTCCTTTTCTACAAAACATCTCTAACTACTTTACCGGAGAAGAGCTAATCCTTCCTACTCTTGCCTCCTGGTGGTGCGGGCAACCAAGGGAATTGAAATATGTACTCGATAATCTGAGCTCTCTCGTTATCCGCAGAATATATAGAGACACCACTACAAGTTCTTCCATCGATGCATCTTCTTTATCTTCTACAGCATTGAAAGAATTAAAGAATCAAATTAAAATGAAACCCTATCTTTATATCGGTCAGGAAAAAATTCTTTTTTCATCTGTTCCTTCTTACATAAATGGTAAAATTGAACCAAGGAATGTTATGTTCAGAAGTTTCCTTGTAAGTAATAATGATTCTTACGAAGCTATGGCTGGTGGTCTAACAAGAATATCCTCTGATGCCAAAAGTTTTATTATTTCAAATCAGGCCGGAGGATTCAGTAAAGATACATGGATCATTTCATCAGAAAAGAATCGCACTAAAGAAGCACCAAAAGATCTTCAGCAACCTCATCTGCATAATGATGCCCTTCCAAGCCGTACTGCTGAAAACTTATTCTGGGTAGGAAGATATGCAGACAGAATATTAGCTAATGCCCGATACATCAGAGCTGTTATTCAATATATCAACAGCAAAGGCGGCTTCTCTACAGATCAGGACAACCACACAGAAAAAATTCTGCTTAATGCTTTAACTCATTATACATATACCTATCCCGGATTTACTGATGAAAAAAATATAGAAATTATAAAAAATCCATGGACAGAAATTTTTGATCTCTTTATAAATGGAGATAGGATCGGAGGCATCAAATATAATGTCCACATGATACTAAGATCCGCTGATGCGGTTCGGGATTACTGGTCTGCTGATACCTGGAGAATTTTAAAAAGTCTCGAAGAAAATTGGGAAAATCAGGAAACACTTAAAAATCGTCACAAACTGATCAGTTCTCTGGATAACCTGATTACATCCATGGTTGCATTTATTGGCCTAAACAGAGAAAGCATTTCAAGAGAGCATGGGTGGTTGCTTCTGGACAGCGGACGAAAAATAGAACAGAGTCTTCTTTTGATTACTATTCTGAGATCTCTGTTAATCGGGGACCATGGAGCATCAAGTCAACATGATATAATGGAAACATTTTTATCCAGTAACGAAAGCCTGGTAAATTACAGATACTCCTATAAGACAAACATTCAAATGCCGCTTGTACTTGATCTGATGCTTTTCAACAATCACAATCCTCATTCATTGATTCATTTGCTTGAAAAATTAAAAGTTCATTTTGAGGATTTACCTAAAAAAAGCAATGTACATGAATTGCATCTTCATGAAAAACTTGTAATTGAAGCCATCACAATCCTTAAAATTGCTAATAAAAAAATTCTGACAGAACCTGATCCAGAAACAAAGGAATACAGGCACCTTGATGAACTTCTTTTGAAATTGAACACAATTATGTCATCTGTTCCGTTTGAAATCTCCAGGACATTTTTCAAACATGCACAAAGCCAAAAGCAATTATATTCTTCAGATATCGCTTAAGCATACTTATTTATGATGTACAGCATTTCCCATAAGACAAAATATACTTACAATGAACAAGTAAGCTTATGTCAGAATATAGCCAAGCTATTTCCCCGCAATACGGATAATCAGATTTGCATCCAAAGCGAAATTAAAATACATCCAGAGCCTGATGTCATAAATAAATATGAAGACTATTTCGGTAATAAATCAGTTTATTTCTCTTTACAGAAAGCACATGAAGAATTAACTGTAACTGTTAACTCTCTCATTGAAAAACATAATAAAGAGCCTGATAAATCTTTTTATGATCAACTCACCTGGGAGGTCGTAAAGGGGATGTTATATGAACCAAAGCAGGAATATTTTGAAGCTCGTCAGTTTATTCAGGAAACAGCCATGACTTCATCCAACCAGACTATTGTTGAATATACTCTAAAATCCTTCATTAAGGGAAGACCTTTTATTGAGGCATCTAAAAATCTGATGCAAAGAATTTTCAATGATTTTAAGTTTCAGCCTGGATTTACAACTATTACTACTCCACCATCAGAAGTAATGAAACATAAAAAAGGAGTATGTCAGGATTTTGCTCATCTTGCATTGGCCTGTATTCGCTCATTGGGTTTGCCTGCCAGATATGTAAGCGGATATATCGAAACTGTTCCACCAAAAGGTAAAGAGAAACTTGTTGGTACAGATGCATCTCATGCCTGGTTTTCTATTTTTGTTCCTAACATTGGATGGGTGGATTTTGACCCAACAAATAATATGACTCCATCTCAGAAACATATAACTATTGGTTGGGGCAGGGATTACAGGGATATAGTTCCTTTAAAAGGTGTTATTTTCAGCAGTGGTAGTCATAAACTAAGTGTGGAAGTGGATGTAAAAAGGTCATAATATAATATTCTCATTGTAACACCATGAGTTCATCTGTATCTAACTTTAAAAAAAATCACATTGAGAAACATGGAGTAGATACAGAGAACTCTTTATTATTGGTAAAATTTCTCTCTTAGATCAGAATATTTTATTACTTAAAAACAAAGAAGAGCAAAGTTCGACTTTTCATTAAAATAAAAGGGAGCAAATTCGCTCCCCCTTAACATCCCCTACTTACTCACTCCTGTTAACTTTTCGATATTTTCTCATATCTAAAGTACTTGGGTAATCTTTGTTTATTTCAACCACTGGTGGATCATATTTCACAAGAGGAGGCCTGTCCTGTTTGATATAATGAGAAATCGGTGATAAATAAGGAGCTGGTCTCATCACATCCTGAGTATGTCCATACTCCCAGAAACGATTTCCTCTTCTGGATTCTGCTTCATACGTATTAATCGGGAATGTATCATAGCTTCTTCCACCCGGATGAGAAACATGATACGTGCATCCTCCTACTGACCTATTGTTCCAGGTATCTACTATATCAAAAACCAAAGGAGTGTCAGTTCCTATGGAAGGATGCAATGCAGATGGAGGTTGCCACGCTCTGTAGCGCACGCCACTTACAAATTCACCTCTTACATCAGTTGGTCTCATTGGCACTCTGCAGCCATTGCACAACAATATGTATCTTGAATTATTTAATCCTTTTAATTTTACCTGTATCCTTTCCAAAGAAGAATCTACAAAACGGGCTGTGCCAGAGCTACTCATTTCTTCACCCAACACATGCCATGGCTCAATACCCATCCTGATTTCCATTTCTATTCCTCTCACCATCACAGATCCATATCTTGGAAATCTGAATTCAAAAAACGGATCAAACCATGTCATTTGAAAAGGATATCCTGCATCATTCAATTCACTCACCACTTCTTTTATATCCTCATATACAAAATGCGGAAGCAGGAATTTATCATGCAGCTCCGTCCCCCATCTTACAAGTTCATGTTTGTATGGTTTATTCCAAAAGCGAGCTACCAAAGCTCGAATAAGCAGCATCTGCACCATACTCATTTGTCTGTGAGGAGGCATATCAAATGCTCTGAATTCAAGTATCCCCAGTCTTCCTGAAGAAGAGTCAGGGGAATATAATTTATCTATACAAAACTCTGCTCTGTGAGTATTTCCAGTAATATCCGTAAGCAAATGCCTGAATATTCTATCAACAAGCCAATATGGAACAAAACCGCTTTCAGGTACCTGATCAAAAGCAATTTCCATCTCATATAATTTTTCGTCCCTTCCTTCATCAATCCTCGGTGCCTGACTTGTAGGTCCTACAAAAGCTCCTGCAAATAAATACGATAGGCCTGGGTGATGCTGCCAATAAGCAATTAAGCTTCTGAGAAGATCTGGTCTTCTGAGAAGCGGACTGTCTGAAGGAGTGCTTCCGCCTATAGTAATATGATTGCCTCCCCCAGTACCGGTATGTCTTCCATCAAGCATAAACTTTTCGGTACCCAGTCGGGAAAGATAAGCTTGCTCATAAAGCGTATTTACAATATTATTAAGTTCTTTCCAGTTTTTGGAAGGATGAATGTTAACTTCTATAACTCCAGGATCGGGCGATACAACAAGTCTTTCAACCCTATAGTCACGCGGTGGTTCATAACCTTCTATTCTTACCTGCATATTTAATTTTTCCGCAGTTGCCTCTACTGAAGCTACCAAATCCAGATAATGCTCAAGATAGCTAACAGGCGGAAGAAATATATAAAGGTATTCCTCTCTAACCTCTGTACAAATAGCGGTCTTTATGACGTCTGTTTCAAACATTGGTTTTATCTCATCCTCTTCATCCTCTGTTTTAACAGCATTGCGACTTCTTCTGTCTTTTCCGATACTTTTGCCATCTCCATCATTAACTGCTAACTCTTGATGTCTTATTCTCTGAGGAGGAGCTACATGTTCAAAAATTCGTCCATACCTTAGGGCTATTTTCTCATGGTAATTTTCCAAAGGAGGTAATTCTTCAAATAAACTTCTTTCTATTTCCTGTGGTCTTAGACCTTTGGAAACAAAAGCAAGAGATTCGAGAGGCAATCTGAAACCTATAGGAGAATTGCCTGGTATGAGAAACAGGTAGTCACGAGTAAACTGCCATTTGCAGCTTTTCCATTTTCCAGTCCAGTAATTCCATTCTACCGGAAGAGAATAACCAACGGGATTATTCAGCCCTTTATCAAGAAGCGTGGCAAGCGTCCGTCGTTCAAGACTATCTTTAAGATTGTATTTTAGAGGATCTATATTAATAGGTGTCTTTCCTTCTGACCAAAGGAAATAAAATGCATCTTCATATGCCGGGGAAATATTATATCTGCTGACTGCAAGATGCCTGGCAAGTTCTTCCATAAAAATCCTGGAATCTTCAACAGTGTATGTTTTATTGGTCTTTTCGTGAGCTATAAGTTCTGTATTCTTCCAGATAGGATAACCGTCTTTTCTCCAGAAAAGTCCATACTGCCAGCGTGGCAAGGGTTCTCCGGGATACCATTTGCCTTGTCCGTAATGCAACATCCCTTTCGGACCGAACTTTTCTCTGAGCCTGAATACCAGATCATGGGCAAGCAATCGTTTATGAGGTCCATCTGCTGCCGTATTCCATTGAGCAGATTCCATGTCATCAATGGAAACAAAGGTAGGCTCTCCTCCCATCGTCATTCTTACGTCCCACTTCTCCAGATCATCATCAACCTTATTTCCCACAGCATTAATAGCAGCCCATTGCTCCTCAGTATAGGGCATTGTTACCCGGGGATCTTCATGAATGCGGGTAACTTTATTATCAAAGAAAAAGTCAACTTCACATTTCCCTGTTGCTCCTACTACAGGAGCTGCGCTCACATAGTCGGGTGTACATGCAAGAGGTATATGCCCTTCTCCTGCAAATAACCCGGAAGTAGGATCAAGACCTATCCAGCCCGCTCCAGGGATATAGACTTCAGTCCATGCATGCAGATCTGTAAAATCCTCTTCCGGACCTGAGGGGCCATCCAGGGATTTAATATCAGCAGTTAACTGAACCAGGTATCCGGAGACAAAGCGAGCAGCGAGTCCGAGATGTCTTAAAGCCTGTACCATCAACCAAGCAGTGTCCCGGCAAGATCCCAATGCTTTTCCAAGCGTTTCTTCACAACTCTGTACGCCTGGCTCCATGCGGATGGTATAATTAATATCACTGTTTAACTTCTGATTAATCATCACCAGAAAATCAACAATACCTATCTCTTTACTTAAATCAAGCTCGTCAAGCCATTTTCTCAGCAAAGGGCCACTTTCCTTTTTCTCCATATACAGAGAAAGCTCTTTCTCTAATTGCCCTTGATATTTGAAAGGATAAGACTCTGCATATTCTTCTACAAAAAAGTCGAATGGATTTATTACTACGAGATTGGATATTACTTCCACCTCTATTGTCATTTCCCTTGTCTGCTCCGGGAAAACTACCCTTGCCATATAATTACCAAAAGGATCCTGCTGCCAGTTGATAAAGTGCTGTTCCGGAGTAATCTTTAGAGAATATGCTTCTATCGGAGTCCTTGAATGCACTGCTGGCCTCAGCCTGAACACATGAGGAGACAAAGATACCAGCCTGTCATATCTGTAAGTAGTACAATGATTAATTGCGACTTTTATTGCCATAAAACTAGAATGAAGTGGTGAGAAAAAGTATGTTTTACTAATAAAGAAGAAAAATTCAGCTTTACAATATTTTACAATACTATTATTGAAATTCATTAAATTTCACCTCATACATATCAATAAAGTGCAAAAACGGAATAGTCATAAAGTTTATTCGATATAAAAAACTTTCCAGAAATATTAAAGCTGGATAAAAATACAATGCTTCTCAGAATAAATAAAAAAAGAGAAAAAGCTCTCAGTCATTTAAACGGCTTAATTTATGTTTGAGCCCAACTACTCCAATTATTTTCATCACTGAATCACATGAAAACCTAAACAATTTTCCAATCTTCTTTAAACTAAGTAAAAATTGTTTGCCTAAAGTTGATCTAAAAGAAATTATGGTAAAGCTTCGAAAGAATAAAAGCTTTACCACATAAAGTGGATAATAAAACCACAGAAGTAGCATTTACACGATTGCAGCCGCTGTAGCACTTTCTTTTTGCAACCAAGGAACTATTCCTCCATAGGAGTAATTACTACCCTGATATTTTTGACGTTCAATGATTAAGTTTTCCAGCGACTTGCCATCATTTCCTGTATTACCCATAAAATCAATCACTATAATACCCAATGCTAAACCCCACTGAGTAATATTATATGCTGGCAAAAACTTCTGTAGCCTGCTATTCATACCTCCTGCATTTGGGCCAGGTCCATTATCATTAGCATAACTTGCAAAATTTAAGGTAATGAGTTTGGGGGCATTATCCTTTGCTGACTTGATATATTTTTCGACCTCATCCCCTTTCTGACCTCCGTGCCAAGCAGTCCAGCCATTTTGTGTGCTAAAAATGGAGTTTGACGATTCCCCATTAATATTGAAACCATTCCATTCCAAACCTCCACCACTTACACCCTCTGGCCAATCCTTGTCACTACCTTTACTCCAGCCTTTGTTGGCCTTAGAATCATATGAACGAACCAACACGATACGCTTCCTGCATTCATCCAAAGTTGGTATACTGTTTTTAGTGTACCAATAGTTTTTATACGCACTCGTGAGTTCTAAAAATTTCTTTCTGAACTCATTTCCATCACCATCATACTCCATCTGTACATTCATGATGATACATTCAGAAGGATTTTCATTTAAAAAAGCAATGCATTGTGCCTGCACTTCTTCAAAGAAGATGTTTTGAAATACACTACCATGGTGAATGGGAAAATAAATTCCTTGTGACCTGCCAGATTCAGCATCTGCCTTGTATCGACAGCGAATATCCAAAAACCTGATTCCTCTGTTAAGCTGCTGAATGATCGAGAACCATTGACATTGTGACCTTATAGTCTCATGTCTTGCGCATGAATCATGTGTTCCAGGGATACTTATTTCTGAAATTTTTGCAGAACCATTAATTGCCGACATCCAGTTTGTCGACCATGTTGTTGTTATATGTGTCATATAATTGACAGGTTTAAGTGAGAAAAATAGAATGAAAATGGAAACCCATATTTCTGAGACATTCATTTACATCAATATGGGCTGTTCCAAGGGTCAAAATGACTTGATTATTCCAGAATACATTTTATAATTGTTCCATTATCATTTCCATTTGTCCAATATACCCAGCTACCTGTGCCATTTGGTGCATATAATTTCTGGTTTGTTCCCGCAAGGGATATCGTATGATCAGCTTCGTTATAAACAACTTCAGAAACATACCCCCCCCCTGCTAGTCCCCAACCAGCAGAACTGTTGCTACCAGTACCTAAAAATCTATCAAATGGAGCTGTTGCCTTTTCCAGGTAACGTCTTGAATTATCGAAGCACCATTTGCAAGAAGCAATCTTGCCAGAGTTCGCATCCTTTTCTATGTAGACAAAATTGTCCCATGAACATGCTAAATAGCCGATCTTTTCAGAACCAATATAACATGCAACACGATGGTATCCTGAAGGGACAGTTAGTGAATTTACTTTATTTTCCTGTAGAGCCGAATTAGACATAGATTTATATTTAAAATTATCCCTACTCATAAGGCTTTTCGGTTTCCGCCCTTGCCGGTGACTGGGCAAGTCAGTTCGTTGATTAAAGTGGGTTCTGCTCCACTAAAGCGTCTTGATCAAAAGCTTAATACAAATATGGAGTAAGGGTATTGAAATAAATATTTCACGATATTTCACGACTTTGGAATGAAGGCAAAATCATAAATTGACTAGAGGTTATTTTAATCTGATGAATTAAGGAGTAGTTTCTAAAAATAATTGGAAAAGCTAAATCACAATTAAATAGTCTGCGACCATGCTTTATATCAAGACTATCTGCTAATAAGAAGAATTTTGGATTTGATTATATGTGTAGTATGTAAAATTCCTTTAGTATAAAATTTTTCATCATTTTTCAATATGATTTTCTATTGTCACTTCTTGCTTAAAAGACTGTATGGTCAGCCACATAGGATTTAATTGTTCATAGGCTGTACATTGGTTTCTTAGCCCTAGCTTCACTGGTACTTCATAAAGTCTTCCTGCTGCAAACCTTGGCCGAAAAGCCCTAAGACCAGGACATACCACTTTTACAACAGGAAGTCCTATGTCAGGTCGAGTGCTATTAAGCACTATGGTATCTATATCCAATAGAGCCAGATGGTCGACAATATTTTGTATTAAGTTTCCCAAGCCCCTTGAAGCATTAACATCTGATAGAATTGGAAATCTTTTACCGTATTGACTGGGGCATAAATAGTCCGTATCCTCATATCCTTTGGGAGGTTTCACTGGTTGCATGAGTTCCTTTACCTGGATCAATTCTGTCAGAGCCCTATTGAAGGCCAAGCACGGATCGGTATGGCAGCCATAGCCTGTCAGGTAACTCCCCTTCATCTCTCCCACAGCTGCTATTACAAGTACGCCAGTATCTATGGTCAAGTCCAAAAAGGTTATCTTCCAACCTTGGTCTTGAAGTGCCTTTAGTGCCTTGGTAAACCAAACATCCAATGTCATGATGGAAACATCTGCAGAAGGTCTTGATAGCTTGTTAAACCACCAGATGGACACTGCGTCACGTTCTATAAGTTCTAAAAGACCTTGAAGAATCGCCTCCTCCATATTGTTGCCTGCAGAAAGTCCATTAGATTCAAAAACAGCTACTCGCTCTTGCTCAAGCTTGTCATGTCCGTAAAGTACTGCATCCATCGGCAAAAACCTGCGTTCCTGATCACGTAAAGACCAGGCAGGCAGCCAGGCTATGGCTTCCTGATCAGATATCTCTTTTGGTACTGGCCCCAAAGCATGAGTGGCATTAGGATATTCTGACTGATGTGGGTGAAAATATTGAAAAGACTGTGGGAGTAAGGCAGTTTTCCCCATTTCATGAGCTGTGCCATATATAACAGGTTCATCTCCATAATAGCGTAAACTAGCACGTTCTATTGCTTCACATAGTGCACTGACTTGGGATGCGATGGGAGTAATACCCTTACCATAAGCTTCCGTCTGAAATTCAGAGCTATGAGGCCGTTCCTTCATTGGAACAACAGGATATCGTGCTGAATAGACAAATATCCCTTCATTGTCAAGTTTGCAAACAGTATCCATTTGATGAATGGTACCCAAGACAGGATCTATAAGGTGTTTGAATCGATCCCAGGTAACTTCTGGTTTAGTAGTTCTATAGCCATAGGCATAATTAAACACACTGGAATCGTTTTTTAACTGAATAGGGCTCTCCATCAACTTAGTCATTAAAAGTGGATCTCCACAATGATGACAGTTGGGTCGGCGGGTGATTTGATGTAAAGACCTCTTTCCGTTTTCATCCACAAATACCATCTGTTGAGCTAGCTGTAATGGATCTTTTGCAATTTCCCCAAGAACATTTTGGATGCCTTCAATTAATGAATCTGACACATAGAAAGAAATGAGTGGATCAACACTATGACGTTTCAACCAAATTTGAAAACTATTATTTTGATTGATTTTAAAAAGCAGACATTCCACACACACAGCATTCTGATCCTTCAATACAGGACCTATCAAAGCCCCATTTATATGTGTTACGATGGGTAAAATAGGTTCAGATAAACCTGAATCCAATTTGCTTTTAACTTGTTCCCATGTGCCAGCAAAAAATAACTGAGGTAATTGTTGCACTCGATATTGTCTAGGCCACTGTAATGCCTCGGACAGTAATGATCTCTCCGTATATTTTAAAGTCTTAAACTTGTCTTCAGTAACAATCAGTTTATTATTTTCAAGTGTTTTTAGCGCATATACAATGTAAGGAGAAGGAAACCGTTGGATGTATTTTTCTATCAATTCCAAGGTAGAGAAAGGCCTCCAGCTCAACTCTTTCAAGATTGATGCATTGATCCCCTCAAAAGTCTTCATTAAATTATTTTGATTTCTTAAACATACCGAGTTTTCATTTAATATGATTAAATGAAAATTCGGGCAGAGATGGAATGTTTCATTGAGATTATAATTTCCCACTACTGTTTTGGAGACATAGGTTGAAGAGCTACAGTACCGGGCAATCTCATTTTACGATCACGTGGGATTGTTTCATTTGATGGAGGTATGTTAGCCGTCATCACTTTTTGTACAAGACAATGTTTATATTGAAAACTACTATTTTCTTTTTGAATGAAATTGCCTAAGTCAAACTTTAATGACGTTTCTCTCAGTTCTGAAAAAGTTATGATGTTACCGGTACATTTTGTATCCAGGTCTATCGCTAAGGATATTTGTGTAAAGTGTTTAGCAATTTTTGTAGACCATATATTTTGGGATCCTTGTATTACTTTCCAGTTTTCCATTTTAATCTTATCGTCCGGATCTGACGTCCAAATATCATAAGTATGGGCCCATCCTATGTTTTGAGTCAAATCGTAAGTCAAGGAGTCTTCTAATATCTCCAGGAATTGATCTGATTTTAAAACAAGGTTATTTCTATGGGCAATACTTTTAAACTTATTTGGATAGCACGCATTGATATACTTTACATAAGCATCTCGATCAATAATTTCGCCAGGTTTCTCTTCTTTTACAAGTTTCCCTTTGATATCCTTATGTTGCAGACTATAAAAATCATTATTTTCAACAAATGCCCAATGCTCTATGTATGAATTAGAAATTTCTTTATTATGGAAATTTTGATAAACACAGAGCAATGCTACAAGATTGTTATTAAGGTCACTTAATTCGATAATCTGATTAGCTATTATTTTTTTATGTTGATTCATATAGAAAAATTATAGTATTTGAGGTTATTGATCATTTTACAAACAGGCACACATGCATTGTACTTGACAAGGCACATCATCTGAAGTTTTATTAGAAAGAGTAAATTTATCCGCAAAATCTTCAAGATCATTTGGTATATACAATGACAATTTATATGTCGTTTGTAAGTAAGGATTATCAAAAGCGCTAAAATCTACATCAGCATAATTATAACTGCCTCCAGAATTTCTTTCCTCAAATTCAATGGTAATATGATTTGGCCATTGATATTGATATCGGCCCCGCAAAGCTTCTTTAGGGTCAGTGACGAGATCTTTTCTAAATTGTTCGTTGCCCCACGCATCTGCCATTGCATGCGACAACACTAACATCCATTTCTGTGAATCTTTTAATTTCATTTTATTTAAATTTATATTAAATAGTTATAAAGTATTAAAAAATTAAAATGTCATTGCAAGACTTTCTGCTTTTTCAAGGATCCATTTAGCTCCTTGCTGGGTAGCGATAGACTGACAATTCTGAAAATGATTTTTGACTAGGTCCGTCTCTGAACTTTCAAGATGTATGTTAGCCAAAAGTCTATGAATTTCGGAAGCATACAACGGACCATCGCTTTTCCCAATTAAGGATAAGGCAAGATGTAATCGTTTATGTGCATCTATGTACATTCCCGACTCCAATTCTATACATGCTATGATGGTATACCAAAAACTACGCATCGAAAGAATACCCATAGCTTCCTCTGCGATCATTGCTTTTTGGGCGCTTTCCAGGTCCTTCGATGCCCAGGCATTTAAGATGAGACCATAGTTGCCAAATATGTGTGAGCTATGATGATGATTAAGATCCATCAACGCCTTGCTGTATTCCTTAACCTTATCTTTATTACCCAAATAGAAATAGGTACAGCTGAGTCCCAAATACGTTGAAGCCGTGCTATGGAGATGATTGAGCTGATGCGCTTTTTTAAGTAGATTATTTTCCAAGAGAGCAATTTCAGCATGGTTTCCCAAAAAGGTGTAAATATTTGCTAGTAATCCTTTGGCTATGATCTCTTGATCTATGCCAAACTCATAAGCCAATGTGTTATGAACAAGTGGATCAAAATGATCAAGGGCATATTTAACCGCTGTTGCAGCTTCAATAAATTGACCATTATTCATGAGTTGATATCCTAAGAGTGTATAAGCTACCAATATCCATTTGTTATTTTTATTTTTATCTGCTTTTTCTGCAAGGACTTTAGAAATTTCCATGGCTGCTTTTGCATTGGCACGAAGGGTATAATAGTTGCTATACAAAAACATACTAGGAAAGAGTTGCTCCTGATCGTCAAGGTTCACAAACAAAGTTGAAATAGCATCTAATTGCTTACCTACTTCCTCCGATCCGTAACTCTCAGTAGCTACAAGATTGGTAATAAGAATCTGCCTTAGATTAAATTCCCTTTGAAAACGTTCTTGACTTTCGGGTAATTCCAAAAGCCAATGAATAGCCTTTTTACAAACTTCCACTGTTTCTAAGCTGTCAGACTTCCTTACCAGAACTTCTGCTGTTTTATGCATCCAAACCACACCTTGAGATACCTTTCCCGATTCATATAAATGATGTGACAATCTTTCAGCTTCATTTGCTGTATATCTAGCTTCTTTTAACTGAATATTGTATGTTAGAACTTCAGCAATATGTTCATGATTTTGTATTCTTTTAGCATTAGCCTGGCTTTCATAAGCGGCTTCCCTGAACAAAGAATGTCTGAATATGTATTGATCTCCATGGGTTGTCTGTATCTTGTACATTAAATCAGCATCGATCATCTTATTCAAATGTGACAGAAGAGTGGTTTCATCCTTGATGCCCGCATTTGCTAAAAGTGAATAGTCTACTTCCTTACCAACTGTTGCTGCTAATTGGGCGGTTTCTTTAGCATGACCCAATTGATCTAACCTGGCATTTAGTAATCCTTTGAGCGTAAAAGGTACCGTTTCTGAATTGAAATGTTCTTTAAGATGGTAGATCTCATTTTTACAGACTATCTGTTCTTTTGCCATTAACATGGCTGTTAGTTCTTCGATAAAGATTGGTATGCCATCAGTCTTGTCTAAAATGTACTTCAATGCATTCTCTGAAATTTCTTTGAATTCGACAATTTCTTTTACTAATAATGCACCTGATTGAAGATCCAGAGGAGCTAGTCGTATTGAATTAAAACCTAACTTGTCAAAACTCCATGAATCATTAGGTCTGGAAGTACATAGTATCATATGCCTTTGAGATACAGACTGAGACTGATACTCTTTTAAGAAATTTATGGTACTTGGATCGGCCCAATGAATATCTTCGAAAACAAACAAATAATTTTGTCTGCTGACTAAAAAAAGAAAACACTTGGTTAGAGTATCTGACAAAAGTGTCTTTTGTTCCAATGGGTTAAAAGGAGAGCTCTCCTGAAGTGTCTCCAAATCAATACCCAACCAGGAAGCCAATACTGGTATTGCAGTCTCTAAATTACAAGAAGCATCTGTCAATATCTGGGTCAATAGTTTCTGGCTGTCTGAAGGATTTGATCCCTGTCTGATTCCAATGGCTTTTTTGAAGGTTTCAAGAATGGGGAAAAATGAATTATTAGAATGTTCCTGCAAGCATCTTGATTCAATAATACTGCAGTCTTCATTTCTAAGCTTCTTTTTGAATTCGAAAACTAACTTAGACTTGCCAACTCCTGCTTCGCCCTCTATCAAATACATCTGGCATTGATCAGTATTTGCTGTTGCCTCCCACAAGTTGAATATCCTTCCAAGTTCCTCATCCCTACCATACATTTTTCTGTCTGCACTTGTGGACCGTAATTGAGAAAAGGCTTCCAAGGGAAGTTCTCCAACCAGATAACTTGCCTGACTCGGCATTTTAGCATATTGAGAATTAATGTTAATAGGACTTTCAAATTCAATAAAAGGCTCCAGAAGTTGACGAGTCTGTGCACTCACCAATATTTTCCGGTCTTGAGAATATTGTAAAAGATCCAAAGCAAGGTTGGCTGTATGTCCGTCAGTGTTGAGACCGGACTTGGTAAAAATGTTGCCAGAATGCAGCGAAAGCTTAATATCAAGATTCAATCCATATATTTTATTTAAAGCCTGGCTCCTCTTCTTTACTTGGGTTAGGATTTCCAAAGCTGTTCTGCCTGCAAGCCTTGCGTCCTGATCACTTGTTTGAGGATAACCAAAGTAAATAAGTCTATAGTCAGCTAATCCGTTTGTCTGATAACCATCAAATCTTAAAGCAGTATCTATACATGATTGCAATTGATCTTGCCGTATAGTCTCTATGGTTTCCTCATCAAGATGACATTCCTCTGTAGCGGTTAAAGAGAGCTTGAAGCCAAGTATCGTGATCAGTTTTTTGTTTTTTTCAATATCCTTCCATGAAAGTTCATTTTCCAAAGTATGGTCAAGTTCTGGAGCAGAATTATTGAGATTATTTTTAGTCAATTGAAGGGTACTTACATCCAGTTTGCTCATTTCCTGAAAGAGCACTAAGGTCTCAGCGAAGCGGGTTAAAGGATTTTTATCCAAAACTCTTTCCAATAATTTTCCAAGTGAATGCTCTTTGATATTAAAAGGAATCGGTACTTTGGAAGTATTCAGTTGCTCATGGTAAATTTCAGAGATGCTTCCTCCCTGAATAGCTGCATTGCCTGAAAGGCATTCTAAGACTATGAGACCCCAGGCATATAAATCTGATTTTACAGATGCAGACTCTCCTCTTAATTGTTCTGGAGCGCTGTATAGCGGAGTTCCAAATGTGACCAGCGCATCCTGGGAAGATGTTCTGTTCATATCTTGTGTGAGGTTGCCAACTCCAAAATCCAATACCTTGACAAAAGCTTTCGCTCCTGTTTGGGATACCATAATATTTTGAGGCTTTAAATCCCCATGTATGATACCCTTGGCATGCGTGCAGGCCAGCGCATCCAATACCTGATTCAGGAGCTCTTTTGTCTCCAAAGCAGTCAGACCTCTCTTTTGAAGGATCAATTCTTTTAAAGTAATCCCTTCCAAATATTCAAATACTACAAAGGGCAGCCCCGTAGGTGTATAGCCTTTGTCTAAAAGCTTTACTATATAAGGATGATTGATTTCCTTGTAAATGTCAATTTCCCTTTCTAGTCTGGTAGTTTTTATTTTATAAAGGGAATCGCCTTTCGAGGTATCTATGTTGAAAAATTTAATAGCAACAGCCTGCCCTGTGCTCTTTTGGATAGCCTTATAAACCGTACCAAAACTACCTCTTCCAATAGTTTCCTGTATGGTATAATGGATTAATTCATGAAGAGCATGCTCTTCTGAGTTAAAAGTGTTCATAGGAAATGAAAAATTATATCTGGTTAATTAGGGAGCTTTGCTCCACTTACTTTGTCTTCTTTAACAATTTTCAAATAAGGATGTCCGAAACGTATAATTCCCGTCCTTCTTTGAATGATATGGTTAAATACTATGCCGTATGACTGGTAATCGGCGAACTGTTTCCTTACTCTATAGATTTGTAGATTCAAATAATACACATCCACTTCTTTGCCCAATTCCTTAGAAACATCCTTGATCAAATCGTCTGTATAAGTCCAGCCTTGATCTTCCTCACTTAGTCCAAGTTCCATATCTGCCAATCGCTTTCTTGCAAGTGACAGTAGTATGTAATGGCATGATTTGCTTTCCAAGTCCACAGAAAGCTGATTCGTAAAAACTAAACTCAGATTGATATGCTCTTCATCTTTGCTAAGATGAAATAAAAAGTAAAACTCGCTAATGGCCTTTACCGTCATGGTTTCTTCAAGGGGGTCATTTTGTATAAACTCCCAAGAAGTGTTTTCAAATTGCAAGACCTCACCATGCTCTATAACGTTAGTATAGCCATTCTTTTCTACAATCCACTTATGATCCAAAGGAGAATGAAATATTTGCAATTCCATTACCTCTTCATTGGGTAAGGCAGTACAAGGGCTTAAGTTGATAATTTTACTTTGATCCTGAAGTGCCTTAAAATAGCTTACAGGAGGATCAAGATTAACAATTTTCCATTTTGTATTATCATCTGTCCCCAATTGGAACCAGGTGTTTTTAGACAACTTTCTAACATTATTTCTCAAATGTTCTCCGGAAAACAAAGTCCCGTTCCTGCTGTGATCCTTTAAATACCAATGTCCTGTTTGCCAAAAAATCGTAGCATGCGATCTTGAAACATCATCCTGATGATGAATGGTTATACATTGTTGCGGGTTTCGGCCAAAAACGTGCTGAAAACTCAACACAACTAAATCTCCTGTTGATACATTTTGAACTGTCGCCACAAAAGAATATATAAATCGATAAGTGCCTCAATATAAGAAATTTATTATAAGTCATTTATTTTTTACACAATATTATATTATTGTGAAATGACTAATTTGGGCCCAACCCAAAATCTCCAAAGAGTTTCGATTTTTTTGTATTTATTATTCGTGAGGTAGTTCTGTGTCGTATAAAAAATTGAGTAAAAAATTTAAGTTCATATAGCTTAATTTAAGACAGATCTAAACTATAACCGTGAAATAAACCTAAATAATTTTCACCATTTAAGTTTACTGATCCACCAGTACCCTTTACTACTTTATCAAGTCTTTTTGTTACTTGTTCTGGATTTAGTTTTACTTTTATCCACCATTGATCTGCATTATATTCTGGTATTAAAAGCAATTCCGGATTTTTGCCATTCACTTTGTCAACATGGGCTTCTACCCATTTCTGTTCTTCTAGCAGTTTAGCATACATTACGGATCCAATTTGATCATTTTGTTTTGTTGCTAAATTTGGTAAGAAATCCTTCGAGTCGAGAAGATATTTCATTGACAGCTACTTCAGCGCTTAGTTTTTCATTTTTATTTTTATTTTCTTTTTCTTCCTTATTGGCATCCTTGTTTTCTTTCTTTTCATTTTTCCCTTTTCCAAATAATTGCTTTACCTTTTTTGTAATCCAATCAATAACCTTATCAATCACCTGATCAATTGGCTTCCTGATCCTGTGAATGATCTTCGTAATTCTTTCAGCAATACCACTAAGGTTTAGCTGTTGTGCAATGAAGTCAAGAATCAGAGGAATGGTCTGAGCCATTGTCTTCTCGACAAACGCTGATGCTTGTGAGATGGCTCCGCTGGCAATAGCTGCAATAGAGTCGAAGACAGAGTTTAACAAAGGCAAGTATTCTGTCCCAGTTATTGACAAGAAAAATAACTCCATTATAATACCCAACACAGCCTGAACTATAGCTCCTCCAGGTTGATCATTTTACAAGATTAGGATTTTTATTGAAGCGAAGTCTCTTCGTAAGTTCCCAATTATTGCAAGAATGTAATAAAGTTATTATTCTAGTTCAGCTAACATTGTATTTCATTATTATTAAAAAATAAATTCAAACCCCTTTTCTTGAGAAGCTCTTTTTCCTGCAGTAAGTATTTCATCTGCAATGGGATTATCGTTTACATTTATGTATTCAACTTGAGGTAATTGAAAAAAATCAACTGGAATTTGAGTAAGATTATTAGAACTTAAATCTATTTTTCTTAAATCTTTTAGATTAGACAAGTTGGATGGCAAATCACTTAAATTATTAACACTTAAATCTATTTCTTCCAATTTCTCTAAGTTACCCAGAGAATTTGGTATTGAAACAGCTTCGTTGCAACAAAAAGAAAGCTTTTTAAGGTTAGCAAGATCAGAAATATTTGAAGAAAGTTGTGTGGATGAAATGCCACTTAAATTCAATTCTTCAAGTTTTGAAAAATTTGTAAATAGCCACTCAGGAACAAATTCCAAAGAATAGTTATAGGAACAAGAAAAACTTTTAAGTGATGAAGCTACATTCTTTAAACAATCTGGTATTTCATTTATATTATTTTTATTAATATTAATCTGAATAAGAGAGCTATTATTAGGATCAGTTTCTATATTAAAATGATTAATATTATTATTAAACAGCTCAAGAACCTTTAAATCGCAATCTCTTTTGTAAAGCAAGTCCAAACGCTCAATCTGATTTTCATATGCATACAAATATTGTAAACTAAGTAATTTTGATAGCTCTTCAGATATAATCGTTAACTTATTTCTACCCACATTTAAATATTCTAAATGCAAATCCAGAATTTCTTCGCCTAAATATGATATTTCATTCCCCTCTACATTAAGATATTTTAAATTACTCAATTGGTAAATGCCTTTGGGAATTTCTGTAAGCCTGCAATTATTAATATTTAGACGAGATAATTTACTAAATGCTACATTGGGTAATGTTAAATCTGTAAGCTTCAAATTATTAATGATATTAAGAGACTCAAGGCTTTCGATATTAAAAATAACTTCAGGAATTTGAGTAAAGCCAACATTTACAAAACTTAATTGCTTTAGTTTAGGAAAGTTTTTGAGTTGATTATAATCTGAATCATTCTTAATTAAGACATCATTAACTGCTGAAGGATCTGCCGCAATAGCTTCTTCAATACTGTACTGTTTGGGGAATAAATTTTCCCAAGATATCTGTTTTAATTCCATCTATTATCTTAATTAGGATAAGCAGTTTCAATTCTAAACAAAGGAGGATCGACACTTGACTTTCTTAATACCATCACGATTTTAGTAAATGTTTTAGTAGCATTTATGTAAGTTGCTCCTGGCCCAAGTGTCAAACCTTCGACAAATGTTCCTATCTTGTCTATATTGACTTCAATTACACATCTCTGACCTAAAGGAACAGTATCAGCCGCCAACTCTGTATCTATTTTAGTTGCATCAGTTTTTAATGCCGTAGACATTACTTCCTTAAATTTAGCATTATCTTTAAATTTAGAAACAGTTATTTTTTGCATTATGTCCTTCCCACCACTCCCTGCTGCAGGGTCATTTAAAAATTGTCTTAATAGGTCGTAGTCTCCTGTTAAATTTACAAATCGTCCTTTTAAATCTATGAGAAGCCCTTCTATATTTGAAATATTCAAATTAATTTCTGCCTCCTTGGTAGGATCCGGCGTTTTGGACTTATTTAATTTAATTAATCTATTTTTTTCTTTTTCCAGGTTGTCTGTCAGGTTTTTAATTCTATTTAATCTTAAGTCCTCTGCAGCCTGAACAACTTCCTCTCTTAATCTCTTTTCAAGGTCACCATTTGCTCCATGATTAGTAAAGAGGTGAACCTTCATGGGATCACCATTCTTTTTACTTGCAAATACAGTTTGACCTTCAAAACTTTCTAAATTCTCAAATCCCCCCTCCAGCTGTACATGATTGCCTTTAAATAATGCTATTTCCCCGTCTCGATTAGTTGTGTTAGGAGCTATCGTTATTTTAAACTTAATATTACTGTCGCTTTGAACTTTATCAAATGTTTCAAAATTTATTGTAACTTTTAGACCCGACTTTAGTCTTGCTCCATACTCAGTTTCTAAACTTTTAGCCAGACTTAATTTTTCATTATAAGCTTCCTGAAGATCTTTAGACTTGGCTTTTCCACTTAATCTTGTAGCTATTTCATTTACATATTTTTCATGCTCCTTCCTATCAACATCAGTCGTCTTATCATCTCCCTTATCCTTCTCAAAATCCTTCTTCGTATCTTCTGTTTTCTCTTTATGCTTGTCCTTATCTTTTGCCTTGTCTTTATCCTTGCCTAACAGCTTTCCTGCTATCTTCTTAACCTTATTCGTAATAAAGTCGATAACCTTATCTATCACCTGATCTATCGGCTTCCTTATCCTATGAATGATCTTCGTAATTCTTTCAGCAATACCACTAAGGTTTAGCTGTTGTGCAATGAAGTCAAGAATCAGAGGAATGGTCTGAGCCATTGTCTTCTCGACAAACGCTGATGCCTGTGAAATAGCACCGCTGGCAATCGCTGCAATAGAGTCGAAGACAGAGTTTACGAAGGCAAGTATTCTGTCCCAGTTATTGACAAGGAAAATAACTCCATTGTAGATCCCCAACACAGCCTGAACAATAGCTCCGGCAGGGTTAATCATCGTCGCAAGTCTGATTAGACCTTGCTTGATCATATTGGTGATAGCCCACTCTTTGGCGCCTTCAATGAATTCGTTTTTGATAGAGTCTGCCTTATCAGCCATCATGTCGTACATTGCAATAGGACCTTTCTCTTTCACTTCCATCATCATTTCGACACCTGTCTCAGCCATCTGCACTTTGTCTTCTCCAACCTTGTTGCTAAGCTTGCTTCTAAGGCTTGCATAAGTAAGACCTAGTACCTGAAGAGTCAATGATACAATCCCTTTCAGGTCGAATCTTTCCGGTAACTGTATCGGAAGGGAGTTAAGCTGACCGGTAAGCCAGTTCATGAAGCCTTCACCAAGGTGCTTCATGATATTTGCTCCGAAGTTCTTAACACCACCACCAACAGCAGCAGCAAGGTTTTTAAGGAACTGTATAGGATCACTTACTACAGCAGTAAGAACAGCTTTCCCCTTGTTAATGATGCCCATGATCTCATCTGCACTGTGGCCTGCAGTTTCAAGGGCCCATTTAAAAAATTTAAGTGCTGCATCCACTAAAAGATCGCCCATTTTAGAAAGGAAACCAGACATTTCCTCTTTCATCTTTTCGATCTTCTTGTCAATATTGGCTATGGCTTCAGCACGTTTCTTGGCAAGTTCTTCTTTAAGCTCCTCCGCAGCTTTGTTTACTTTCTCATCAAGCTCATCAAGTTTTTTCTTGATTTCCTTTTCAGCCTCTTCTCCTATCTTCTGCAGAGCGGGACTAAGGCCTTTTACATATTCCTCAATCTCTTTCCTTGCATTGGCAATTAATGTTTTACATTCGTCAATTACTTTCTGGCTGTCGTTTATTATTTTAGAAATTGCTCCATCTATCCTGGTAATATAGATTGCTTTTTCTTCTTCAAATATTTGCTTTACTTCAGGAAGATCATCTATTCCAAGGAACCAGTCACGCACTTTATTGAACTTACCACCCACACCTGAATAACGTTCATCTTTGAACTTATCCATCTTGGTATTGACATTGTTCTCAAATGCAGAAGAAGCAGCTGCTTCCTCTCTGTCAAAGGCTGCAAGCGAATCGGTCTTGAGTTTGGTGAGTTTATCCTGAACCTGTTTGTTTACATCTTCATAAATCTTGTTGATGTGGTCGGTAACCTCTTTCTTCTTGTCTTCCAGACTTCCCTTCGTTCCAACCTGACTTCCACGTGCGCTGCCTAAGCCGGCCGCACGCTCCTTTTCCATTTTGCCTTTTTCGTCAGCTTCTTTCTTCTGAAGCTCTGCCTCATTTTTACCGTGCAGTTCTTTCTCCTCCGCACGTAAATTACCAGGCTCTTCTTTGGCTTTTTTATCTATATCTTTCTGAATCTTTTTGGCTTCAAAAAGATCACCGGAATCAACCAAATCCAGGTGTTCCTGTTTGATACCTTCTTTTTTCAGGAGGTTATCAGACTCGGTAAGATAAGAGTTAAGATCTATAGACTTTTCATCTACTTTAGGTATAAGATTATTTCCTGCATTGATCTCAGGAGTTGCAGGAGCTTGTTCTATGTCTGCAAAAGGAACAGATTTGCGAGGCTCATCAGGCTTGGGAGTCTTATCTAGTACTTCAAAGGTTCCTGTCACTTCACCTGCTTTGGCATCAATCGCTGCTTTTACCTTATCCCCTATTTTTGATGCTACACGATTGTCTTTGAAATTATCTACATCTTCTACCTTTTGAGGCAAAGATGCCTGTAAGGATTGATTGAGCGTAGACTTTGCTTCGTCTTTATTTACTTCAGGAGCTTCGGCTTCGGCAACTTTACCTACCTGTCCGGCATTGACCTCTGCTTCTTTCTCTGATGTTTTTTCTACAACAGCACCTTTGGTCTTATCCAGCTTGGTTGTAGCATCTTCTTTCTTTTTCTGATTAGTGCTTAAGCCTCCTATCTTCGAGCCCGCCTGAGCTGCCTTAGCTTTGGAATGAGCTTCCAGATGGGTCTTTTCTTTTTTATCAAGAGCAGTATTTTCTTGTTCAACCCGCTCAGGTCCTCCATCCATAGAGGCATCAGCCATATCGATAATTCTTCCTCCGCTTCCACCACCACTTGCTGCTTTTTTCTCTGGCTCCGGAAGATCTTCTGCTGGTGCTGACTTCTCTTCAACAGAAGCAGTGCTTGCCTTACTCTCTGCACCTGCAAGAGCAGGTAGCTCTTGTGCCTTTCCTGAATTATCTGCATTATTATCCGAAGGAGTTGCGGACTGAGCATGTTCAGGCTGTTCTGCAACATCAGCCTTTTCCTCTGAATCGCTTTCTTCTGATTTGCTTTCCGCTGATTCGCTCTCTTCAGATTTGGTTTCCTCCGAGGTATTTGAATTTGGAACAGCAGCCTTTTCCTTGTTTGTTGGCGTTTCTGCCTTTGCATTGGCTCCAGCTGCTGCCTCAGCGGTAGCTGGAGGAGCAGTTACACTATCTCTGGAACCGTTGGCAGGACTGGCTGTATTTTGAGGTTCTTCAAGATCTTTGGCCTCAGTCTTTTTAGGACTTAAAGCTGAAATAGGTACTACTGATTCCCTTCCATCCGGCTCTGCTGATGTCTTTGAATCAGGACTGGCGGCTGATTGTGGATCTGGATCTGAAGCTGCAGGTGTTTGAGGTGCTTTAATCTCCGGTTCTTTTGTTGAGGATGCCGCCGCTTTCTCTTCCTCCTCTTTCAGTTTTTTTGATATCCTGAATAATAACCGATATAATTTCTCTTCATGAGAATCATCTACAACCTGAGATTGTCTGCTATCTTTTTTTTCTACGACATCTTTATGATCATAGAAATCAACATCAGCAGGACTATATCCATATTGATTCCTGACATTGCCCTGATATCCATATTGGGTGGAATTTTGTCGGGTATCTTCTTTTACCGGTATTTTAACTTTCTTTGCCAAGAATCAAAAATATGGTTGAATTAAAAATGGAACATTTAAACAGAATATTCTCCTTAAATGTAATAAGTTAGATCCTATTTTGCCAGAAAACATCAAAAAAGAAGCTTTGGCTTAATGAAAAATTCAGATCAGCCTTCTACAATCCACCAATGGTTTCCAAAAGGATCTTCAAATCCGCCTGAATATCCATATTCTTTCTTTTCTGGAGCCATCAGTGCTGTGGCTCCGTTTTCCAAAGCCTTCTGATATACGTTGTTTACATCTGTCACGTAGATATACATACCAGCAGTTTTTTCCGTCCAGGTCTCCCCTGCTTGTGCAAACATGATTACGGCGTCATGAATCTTTAGTTCGCCGTGCATAATTGTATCTTTTTTTCCCGGAACAATCAATTGTTCCTTTGCACCAAAAACAATTTTAGTAAAACCCATAAAAGCCTTAGACTCTTTCAAAATAAGGTAAGGCATAACAGGAAGATAATTCTGCGGAATGTTCATAAGTTGAATTGGACAGGTTAAGTAAGTATACCTCAACAATAATAAATTTTATACAATTATTCCGATGAAGGCAGGATTATTTTTAAAAAATTTATCTGATTTTAAATAGGGATTTACTTAAATTTAATCTTTGAACTCAAGCCCTCATAGATGAGAGTTAACAAAGCAGTTGCAGCATTTATAGTTTAGATATTTTCTTCAATCTTTGAATCTTATTTCTTTGCTGCATAAGCTAATCAAAGAGCTGTTGCAAAAAATATTACCGGAGCTTCCGCTTTAACCGCAAAAAATATCAATACAAAATAGATAAAAAACTAAAAGCTGAAGTGTCCTTCAGCTTTTAGTTTTATTTATGAATCAATTGTTCAGTTTCTGCCTCTTCAATTTCAGCTATCCCTTCACTATTAATTCCAGTAAGCCTTATCTTTTTCATTTCATTTACAAGTACCGGGTCATATTTGGCTGTAACTTTAACATAGTTTTCAGTAAACCCGAACATCATACCATTTTCTTCATCCGCTTCAAAAAGTACTGTCTTTGT
This sequence comes from Sporocytophaga myxococcoides DSM 11118, assembly GCF_000426725.1. Taxonomy (NCBI): domain Bacteria; kingdom Pseudomonadati; phylum Bacteroidota; class Cytophagia; order Cytophagales; family Cytophagaceae; genus Sporocytophaga; species Sporocytophaga myxococcoides. The sequence goes on from NZ_KE384561.1 coordinate 282,312, forward strand.
TTTTGATAACTGCTCTTCATAAAACTTGCGTCTTTTCTTTTCTGAAAGGCTTCTCAGCATTTTGGAACGCTCATTTCTTTCAGCCATTGGTACTTTACCTGCCATTTTCACAGCATGGGTATTGGCTCTTTCGCTATAGGTAAATACATGCAAATAGGAAACATCAAGTTCATTTAGAAAATTATAGGTATCAAGAAAATCTTCATGTGTTTCGCCATTAAATCCGACAATAACATCAACACCGATACAACAATCAGGCATCACAGCTTTTATAGCTTCAACCCTTTCCTTATACAATTCTCTTTGATATCTTCTTCTCATCAGTTTCAGCATTTTGTTACTTCCAGATTGAAGAGGTATATGAAAATGAGGTACAAATCTATTTGACCTAGATACAAAGTCAATGATTTCATTGGTGAGCAAATTAGGTTCAATACTGGATATCCTTATTCTTTCAATTCCATCAACATTATCCAGTTCTTTAACTAAATCAAAAAAAGTATTGACTTTTTCACCATTAATAATTCCGTAATCGCCAATATTTACTCCTGTAAGAACAACCTCCTTAACTTCTGTTGCTGCTATTTCACGTGCACCTGCAAGAATATTTTCTATAGTGTCGCTTCTGCTATTCCCACGTGCGAGCGGAATAGTACAGAATGAACAAGAGTAATCGCAGCCATCCTGCACTTTAAGAAAGGTTCTTGTCCTGTCTCCATAAGAATAAGCCTGATTAAATGAAGTTGCGTCTTTTATTTCAGAAGCGAATACCTCGCCTTTATCTTTTTTCTCAAAAGTGCCAAGCAATTCAATCAATCTGAATTTTTCAGCAGCTCCCAATACGGCATCAACTCCGGGGATTTCAGAAATTTCTTTAGGCTTTAATTGGGCATAACAGCCTATCACTGCAATAAATGCATCAGGAGAATATTTAAGCGCTTCTTTTACAACCTTTTTGCATTTCTTATCCGCATTTTCGGTCACCGAACATGTATTAATGACATATACATCTGCTTTTTCCTGAAATTCAACCTTTTGAAAGCCATTCATTTCAAAGAGCCTTCCAATGGTAGAGGTTTCAGAAAAGTTTAATTTGCAGCCAAGGGTATAAAAAGCTACTTTTTTCATTTTGCAAATTTACTTATTTATTCAGATAATCCTGAAAAGAAACCTGCAAATAAGCCCTTCCATTTTTAATAGACTGAGTATCACCTGTTCCTTCTTTAAATACAGGCTGATTGGAAACATTATCATATACCACTTTACAACTGTCATTCATAAGGCCAAATCCATTATTAAATGCGTAGTATGCAAATGGATTTTTACACGGGGAAAACAAATCTCTGCTAAAGCGGAATCCTTCAGAAGTTTTGTCAAACTGAGTTAAAAGTGTGCTTGCAAGATCCGTTTGAGAGCCCATCTGAGTGATAACTGTATCTTTTTTCCCAAGTGCACCTCCCAACCAAAGCATCGGTATTTTGAATTCCTGAGGTTGATGAGTTGCGATATCATTTCCAGGCATAGCATGCCCGTGATCAGCAGTAATAATGATAAGTGTATTATCCCACCAAGGCTGCTTCTTTGCTTCATCTATAAATGCTCCTATACTTGCATCAGTATAATGAAGAGAATTTAGAAACATTCTTTCTCTGGTATCAGGCGATAGAAGAGGTTTGTCGGGAATCTCAAAGGGTTCATGACTGCTTAATGTAAACAAAGTATTAAAGAATGGTTCTTTAAATGATTTTGTATCATGTAGCATTCTGTTTAATACTACTTCATCATGCGCTCCCCACTTGGAGTTTTGTTCTTTTTTATCAAATGCTTCAATCCCTGTAAGCTTGTCAAAACCGCAGTGACAAAGGTAGGACTTGATATTCGCAAACTCCATTTCTCCTCCATAATAAAAAGAAGTATAGTATTTATCCTTCTTAAATTGTAATGGAAGGGTTGACAATTTGGTCGTCTTTCCGGGAAATGTTATGATAGATGTTGTTGGCTGTGCCGGATATCCGCTCAGCAAAGCGATGATTCCCTTTTCACTTCTATCACCGCTTGCATAAATATTATCAAAGTAAACCCCTTCTTTGATCAACTCTTTAAACCTTGGAGTAATCTGCTTTCCTTCTACATCATTCAAAGCCTTTGCAGTAAAGCTCTCCCATATGATAAGAATGATATTTTTCTTCCCTTCTTTTAAAATCCTTATAGAGGGGTTATTCTCTTTTTGATATAATGAATTGACAACATTCTCACTATCTTCTTTACTCAAAAACACAAAAGGGTTTTTAGTACTGTAAGTTTTCTCAAGAAGCGAATGAGTAAGGTTCCATGGAACATTAACAGCCGCCTGATTTAGAAAACTATTGGTAGAGAAATAAACTGCGCTTTGATTGATAGGTGCAAGTTGTAAACCACCTCTTATAAGGATAATCAGAGATGCCGTAAGAGGAAGTACCAGAAAGATTGCTCCATAACTTTTCTTATTGGTATCAACATTTTTAAATACTAAATGGAATAGAAAAAAAGAAGAAAAGATTAATAATGCCAGCATTCCCAATAGAAGACTTACAGGAGAAGCACCTGCCGAAGCAAGCATTTCTCCCGGGGTATTTATATATTTTAATGGGGTCGCATCCAGACGATAGCCCCAGAATGAAAAGAGCTCCAGATCTATTATATGGAGAAAAGTCACCAGGGAAGCCAACAATAGTGTGTATATTTTTATAATCTTTTTAAAAAGATTAAAATTTTGAAAAAAAGAAGAAACAGCAATAAGCAGAAAAGGCAATACTGAGAAATATGCCGTAATAGACAAATCAAGCCTAAGTCCATAAAAAAGGACTTTCAGACTATTAATCAAACCAAATTCCGAATAGGTTTTAAAATGATAAATCAAGAATAAAACCTTTGCAATAAGGAAAAAAGCTACCCAGAAAAACAGGTATCTGAAAATATATTCAATTCTAGCTTTCACAGTTAAATATTATTTGAAATTAGATTACAAAGTTGAGGATAAAATAATTCAATCATAAAATTTGTTATGAGAATTAGAAAAAATATTAAAAAACTAATACTCTGGCCTTTAAAAAGATAAAGCTGACAGAGAAGCAATTATGGCAGGGAGATATTCACAAAAATGTATTTTTTTTGAAAAACTCATTTATTTTTGATGGAATTTTTCCAAAAAAAAACTGTTTTTAGGTCAAATCGACAAAAAAATACCAGAAAAACCGACCAAATAATAAAAATTTTATATTTTTACCACAAAACCAAAATTCAAAAATCCTAATATGGCTTATTTAAGATTTAAGGCGCTTGAAACTGTAGGAAACAGGGAAACTGTGAAAGTAACAGTACCTTCAATTAAGGTTTCTGACTATTACGGCACCAATGTTTATGGCACTGAAGCTATGAGACAGACATTATCAAATGCTGTTCATAAAAAAGTAATAACAGCGATTGAAAAAGGCGAAAAAATTGACGGTCCTACTGCAGATGCTGTAGCAGCTTCAATGAAAGCCTGGGCAATCGAAAAAGGTGCTACCCACTACACTCACTGGTTTCAACCCTTGACTGACGCAACTGCAGAAAAGCACGATGCTTTTTTTGAAGCTGATGAAAATGGAAGGGCTATTGAAAAATTCAAAGGATCTGCACTTGTTCAGCAAGAGCCTGATGCATCTTCGTTTCCAAACGGTGGTATCAGAAATACTTTTGAAGCCAGAGGTTATACAGCCTGGGATCCGTCTTCTCCCGCTTTCTTAATGCCAAACTCCTCAGGAACCAACACCCTTTGTATCCCTACAATCTTTGTATCTTATACTGGTGAGGCTCTTGATTATAAAACTCCGCTTTTAAAATCACTCGCTGCAATTGACAAAGCTGCAGTTGATGTTTGTGATTATTTTGATAAAGATATTACTAAAGTTACTGCAACCCTTGGCGCTGAGCAGGAATATTTTCTGATTGACAAAGCTTTATATATGGTCCGTCCAGACCTTATTATGGCTGGAAGATCTGTATTCGGTCATTCACCAGCAAGAGGTCAGCAGCTTGAAGATCACTACTTCGGATCAATTCCTCCAAGAGTAAACAACTTTATGGTCGATTTTGAAATCGAAGCATTAAAACTTGGTATTCCCGTAAGAACCCGTCACAACGAAGTGGCACCAAGCCAGTTCGAGGTAGCTCCAACTTACGAAGAGTGTAACCTTGCCTGTGACCACAACCAGCTTTTAATGGATGTGATGCAGAAAGTTGCAGAAAGACATAACCTGAAAGTTCTTTTCCATGAGAAACCATTCTCAGGAATTAACGGAAGCGGTAAACACAATAACTGGGCATTAAGCACCAACACTGGTAAAAACCTTCTTGGACCTACCAGCAAACCAAAGGAGAATCTTATCTTCCTTACTTTCTTTGTGAACGTAATTAAGGCTGTACATGATTACGCAGATTTATTAAGATCATCTATTGCAACTGCAGGTAACGACCACAGACTAGGCGCTAATGAGGCACCTCCGGCAATTATGTCTGTTTTCGTAGGGCAGACTTTGGGTGAAATGCTTGATGAATTAGAGAAAAATGGTAACATCAAGATTGACAAAGGTGATAACGTTTATATGAAACTTGGAATCAACAAGATTCCAGAAATCCTTTTGGACAATACTGACAGAAACAGAACTTCTCCATTTGCCTTCACAGGAAATAAATTTGAATTCAGAGCAGTTGGTTCAAGCCAGAACAGTGCTCTTCCTATGACTGTTCTTAATACTATAGTTGCTGAAACACTTACTAAGTTCAAAGAAGATGTTGACAAGCAAATTAAGAAAGGAACTAAGAAAGAAGTAGCCATCATCAATGTATTGAGAGATTACATTGTTGCTTCTAAAAAGATCAGATTTGAAGCTAACGGGTACTCTGAAGAGTGGGTAAAAGAGGCTGAGAAAAGAGGATTGTCAAATGTAAAAACAACTCCTGAAGCTCTTGATTTCTTCTCTACAGAGAAAGCTGTTAAAATATTTGCAAAACATGATGTAATGAACGAGCGTGAAGTTCATGCAAGACATGAAATCATGCTGGAGAACTATATCAAGAAAATCCAGATTGAAGGCCGTGTAATTGGAGACCTTGCTTTAAATCATATCATACCAACGGCTATCGCTTACCAAAACAAACTTATCACTAACGTGAAAGGCTTGAAAGACCTTGGTCTTGAAAAAGAGTCTAAGCCTGTAATCGATATTATCAAGGAAATTTCTAAACATATCAGCACAATCCAGACAGAAGTTGAGGAAATGACTGAAGCTAGAAAGAAAGCTAATAATATAGAGGAAGCAAGAAAAAGAGCGATTATGTACGGTAGCGAAGTAAAAGGTCATTTCGAGACTATCAGATACGCTGTTGACAAATTAGAGCTATTGGTTGATGATGAAGATTGGCCTTTGGTTAAATACAGAGAAATGTTATTCTTAAGATAATATTCACAAAAACTCCGGAGCAAATTGCTCCGGAGTTTTTTTTATCCCTCTTCAAAATCTCTCCGCTTAATTTTCATCTGGGATATTATATTTTTCATCCCTTCCAAATAAATAGGCCTTCTTTTCTCATTTCTCTTACTTAAGTGTTGAATATTAATTTTAAGATTATCCAAATAAAACGACTTGACAACAAATAAAAATTTATTATTGAAATTAAACTAGTTAGATTCAATCCGAATAAGCTTGTCGGCTGATCAAAAATCTTATTAATTTAAGATGATTTAATATTAGTATAAAAAAGAAGAGGCGACCTGAATTAGGTCGCCTCTTCTTTTTTATTGCTTTCTATAAGCTTACTTTTTCAAAACCTTATTAGTTGTATTATCAACATTCAGATAATAAACACCTGAAGATAAGTCAGCCATGTTTATTTCTTTCCCAGCACCTTTTCTCACCACATTGCCATAAGCATCTAGTACTTCGAAATCAGATTCTCTTGAAAGATAAATCTTATCTGTAACTCTTTTTGGATACCAGGTTATTGGAGCAAGATCAGAATTAAACTCTAGAACCTGAGAGTAAAACACCTGACCATCATTTTCAAGATACTTGATTCTATATTTATTTAATTTTGAATGGTGAGCAGATTTAATATCATAGTTATTTAACATTCCTGATTCTTTACCTGAAATTTCTTTCACGGTAACCCAGCTGTTATTTATAAAATGCTCTACAAAGAATTTACCTCTTGGCTTTTCTCCTTTAGTAGCCCACATGATATTTTCCGGATCGATATTAAATGAACTGAACTGAAAGCTGCTAGACGCCCTAATTACTTGAGGATTAAGAACTTTAGGTTTACAATCATCTTTGTGAGTAATTTTTACGGTAACCGGATCATTCAACTTTAAATTTGAAAGGTCAATTTCGTAAGCACTAGACTGAATATTAGACATGACTTTTACATCGTTCACAAAAACGTCGTTCGTACAAAAATCCTTCATGTTCCCTGTGAAAGGATTCTGCACATAGAGATTTTTTCCCTGATAAACGCCTGAAACTGTTAAAATCCCAGCCTTTGCTCCGGTAACAAAGAGAATCAGCGACAATAACAAAAATTTGGTTTTCATAAATTTCATTCAGTTCTTGATAAGCAAAAGAATTTGTATAAGCTAAACTTATCCATTAAATACAAATCTAAACAAAAATGCGCATTATTTAATAATTTTACAAGTAACAAAACTTATTATTTTTATCACTTTTGTTAGACAAAAATTTTAAAAAAAAGTTTTCAATTACCTGAGAAATTAATGGACCTATTTGCTTAGCCTTTACTTTTCTTTTGACAAATCAGAAGCTATTTCTTTTAAAAGTGGAGTTTAATTCGTTTAAAATATTTTTAGTCTTATATCGTATTCTCTAAAAAATCGTTCTATTTTTAGAAAAAAAACTACATATTTTTTTTCTTTGGGTTAACAGTTTCCACAACTTCTGATTTATAGTTTATGCTAAAACGACTGATGTTTTTTTTCTCTTTACTATTTATCCTCTCACAGGTTAAAGCATCCTACCTGCTGGTACCAATGGATAATACTCAGAAAAATCACTTAAAAGCTTACGGTATAGCTTACTGGATTCTCACAAAAGAAGTAGAAGTAAACTGGCTATTGAATTATCGAGGTGGTAGTTTTTTATTCAAACAAAATCAGGAATTCCAGAATGAGCTTGTGATAAGAGGTGTAAGTTATGAGGTAATTTCAGATGCACAGCAACTTTCCATTCTTGAAGAAATCAGTAGTCCTGATGTTAACATGGACGTTGTTAAACTGGAAAAAGCTCCGAAAATTGCTGTCTATAGCCCTAAAACAAAATTACCATGGGACGATGCCGTAACCATGGTACTTACCTACTCTGAAATCCCATACACCGTAGTTTTTGATGATGAAGTTCTTAATGGAGACTTGCCAAAATATGACTGGCTTCACCTCCACCACGAAGATTTTACAGGACAATATGGGAAATTTTATTCCATGTATAAATTTCAACCTTGGTATGTCAAACAACAACAGGAATATGAAGAATCTGCCAGGAAACATGGATTCAATAAGGTTTCTCAGCTAAAACTGGCCGTAGTAAAAGGGATCCGCGATTTCTGTGCTGGTGGGGGATTTCTCTTTGCTATGTGTTCTGCAACTGATACCTATGACATAGCACTCTCTGCAGAAGGCGTAGATATTTGCGAGTCAATGTATGACGGAGATCAGGCAGATCCATCTGCACAAAGGAAGCTGGACTACTCAAAAACGTTTGCTTTCAAAGATTTTACCATCAGTATGGATCCTTATGAGTATGAGTATTCCAATATCGATAACATTCCTCAGGAAAGGAATCTGGCTGAAAACAATGATTTTTTTAACTTGTTCCAGTTTTCTGCAAAGTGGGATCCTGTGCCTACAATGCTGACCCAGTCTCATGAATCCAACATTAAAGGTTTTATGGGCCAAACAACGGCATTTAAGAAAAAATTACTAAAAACTGACGTATTGGTGCTTGGTGAAACCAAATCCATAAACGAAGCCAGATATATTCACGGTTCATATGGAAAAGGGACCTGGACGTTTTATGGTGGTCACGACCCTGAAGATTATCAACATTTTGTAGGTGAAGAACCTACCGATCTGAATTTACATCCAAATTCTCCGGGCTTCAGATTGATTCTTAACAACATTTTATTTCCTGCAGCTAAAAAGAAAAAGCAAAAAACCTGATTGTTTTTTGCTTTTAAATTCACTAAATATTTTCTTAGTGATTAATGCATTCTGTCACCTCGGATCTCCAGATTACTGATAATTTCTGCTTCTGCATCCAGCATTTCCTGCCATCTTGTCTTCACTACATCTTCCGGCATGTATTCTTTTGCAAGGTCCAGAAAGGTGCGGTAATGACCCGCTTCAGAAATCATAAGTTCTCTGTAGAAATCTCTTAATTCTAAATCTGAAATGCTTTCTGACAAAAGTCTGAATCGTTCACAAGATCTGGCCTCAATTAAAGCACTAATCAGTAATTTATCCATAAGTTGCCTTTCAAGCTTGTTGCCTTTTCTTTCCAGCTTCATTAACTCTACAACGTATTTATCAATTCTTTTTGGGCCGAGTGAATAGCCTCTTTTTTTTAGCTCCTTAAGAACCATACGAAAATGCCCCCACTCTTCAGTGACAATCGGCATAAGCGTTTCAACCATTTTTTCTTTCTCTGGAAACTGAATAATCAGCGAGATACAGGTAGAAGCAGCCTTTTGCTCGCAATAGGCATGATCTATCAAGATCTCTTCAATACTTTTCTCCGCAAGATTAACCCAGCGCGGATCTGTAGGAAGCTTTAAACCAAGCATAATTCGTTAAATAAACCACAAAGATAAGACTCTTCATAAAAAGTAAAAAGGCCGGATTTGCTTCCGGCCTTCCTTTTTATAGCTAATGCAAACATCAATTTATTAATCAAAAAACATCCACATAATTCCAAAATCAAAAGACCTTGGTAGCCCCGGATAGCCTGGGGTTGTATAATAAGTATTTCTAAACGGCGAGGATGGAGAGCCTGCCCCCTGAAGTAAATTGGATATTTTCACAAATACGTTTGCTCTTTTAACTCTTACGTCAAAAAATAAATCAACCAGCATATAATTCTTTACAGGTATTGAATTATTCAGATAAAACTGTTCTATGACAGGCATATATCCATTGGCATTGTAAGTCGATCTCCAGAATGCGTCAAGTCCCAACTGCAAAACTGCAGCCTTATGAAATGCTCTCGTCTGAAAATAGGCTCTGGTGTGACTGTAAATTTCAGGAACATTCAATACCGGGGCGCCGTCATACTTGGTGTAAATCAATCTTTCATTAATATTAAAAGTCCCTAAACGTAGGAAAAAATTCATACTTGCCATGTACAGCTTGATATTGCTCTTTTCCTGAGCCGGAACAAAGCTTTCATTAAAGTATATATAATCTGTTATGCCAGTGTATCGGATTCCCGGATTAATCCTCAATATCCTTCCAACTTTCAAATTTAAATCCAGCCAGAGGTTATCTGTAGTAGTATTTTTAAGACTGTCATTGTTCCAGCTCAAAAAATTACCTAAATAATTTAACTGAACCAATGTTGGTGAATAGTTTACTCTATAAAATCCTCCGGACAAAAACTTACCTGTATAATATGCCTTTAGGTAATAATCTTCGCCCCCCACATACTTTTGACCAGAAAAGGATAATATAGATGTATCTTTAAAAACGTATGCAAGTTCGCCCCCCAGAAAGTTTTCTGTGTATTTAAGCTTGTTTCTAAGAGTATCCGAAACCTGCTCATAAGTAAATTGCTTTGCTCGGAAATAAGCTTTATAATTTAATCTTTTGATTTGTCCCTTTAACCCGATTTTATTCTCCAAAAGATCTAAATCGGTTCTGTCTGTCATTTGCAGGGAGTTTCTCGGCTGCACCTTCAGATTACGGTAAAATAATGTATCACTACCAGCCATGGCAAGATCCCGATACCTGTTATCTCTATATTGATAATCTGCTATATGAAAGATTTGCAACACTGAATCCTTTAGAATTCCGTACTGATGATATAAATGAAAGTTATTTCGCCTTTCCCTTGTTACACCACTATTTAACTGACCATCAATCCCCCTGTAATTAGTTAGTCCCTCAATTTTAACCGAATCAATATTTCTTATTCCGCCATACTCATTATTAGTTTGGTGTAAATGGGTATAGTTAAATAAGAGCTGGTACCTTTGATTTTTCGTAAAGTATCTGGTATATACAGCAGCAGCATAGCCGCTGGCTTGAGGATCTCGGGCAATGGTAGATCCTACCTGCTTCACAGATGCTACTCTTCTGAAATCAACCCCAAGATTCCATCGAGGATTGACATTTCTGGCAAAATCAGCTTCAAGAATCTGCTGCCCTCTGCTACCTTGAACATACCTTAGTTTACTGAAAGGAGATTTGGTATCGTAATAATTTATTCCGCTGGGATCATAGGCATAAGCATCAAAAATGGTAATACCCAGATTTTTTCCAATGGTCTGAGGAGGTGTATAATAGATCGGATTTAAAGGTGTACCAATCATACCCAGATTCTGATATGGGTTTGCCCCATAAAGATAATCATAGAGATGTGCATTGGTAAGGGAAGTATCCAAACCATGAGGTCCGCCTTTTATATTATATAAATCTTCTTCCAGAATGTATCTGGTAGTGGTTGGCCCATAAATGTTTTTGGTAGAATCATCCAGAATTTGTGCACTGGCGTTGTGCAGAAACATGAATAAACTAATGGATAAAATAAAAAGTAGTCTAAGAGTCACTTTCAATATTAATCAAATCTTGTCAGAACTGTATTTAGAATGGACAGAATTTAAAATCCATTCTTCAAATTTTTGTTTTCCCTCAAGGAATTTTACTTCAATAGGGATATAAAAAAAAGGGATAGCTTTCAACATTTCGGAAAACTCCGGGGTCAAAAGTCGTACCATATCCTTTTCTGTTGTAAGCAACCCAGTATCATTACCAAATTCTGTTGCTTTTGCTATTAAATGCTTTACATCTTTTACTGTATAAGTGTGATGATCCGAAAATCTGACACTTTCCTGCAGATTATACTCATTACTGAGTTTTTCAATTACCTGGGATGGGTTGGCAATACCTGCAAAAAAAACTATTTTCTTCGGGATATCCTCAGATTTTTTGAAAACAGGTTTAGGTTTTAGATACTTTATAGTAGAAAAATAGACAGGCTTTTCTTTACCAGCATATTTTCTTATATCATTGCTGATAAGATCCTGCTCAGTTTGGGACATTTGGTCAGGGCATTTGGTGACAATTACAGCGTCCGCCCTATTAGCTCCTTTTCTGGATTCTCTCAGTCTTCCTGCCGGCAAAACCATATCCTTATAAAAAGGTCGGGAATAATCCGACAAAAGAATATTTATATCAGGTTTGACATATCGATGCTGATAAGCATCATCAAGCAAAATAACTTTTGTATCTTCTCTTTCATGCAAAATACAAGGAATCGCATGAGCTCTCTCCTCTCCAACGGTTACAGTGATCTTCCCTCCATATTTATGATAAAACTGCATTGGCTCATCACCCAATAAATCCGCATCGGAATTTTTATCTGCAAGCAAAAATCCCTTCGACTTTCTTCCATAGCCACGACTAAGAGTAGCAGTCTTATACTGATCAGCCAATACCCTTATAAGAAACTCTATATGAGGAGTTTTACCTGTACCTCCAACAGTAAGATTTCCAACATTGATAACAAATGTTTCAAAAGAAAAAGAGGGCTTTCTGCCAATGTCAAAAAGGTAATTTCTTACTCTTGTGACAGCATCATAAAGAACTGCAAAAGGCCAAAGTAATATTTTCAAAACAAACATCTCAATTTAATTGCTGTCAAGGCTGCAATTTAGTAAAATAGCATGTTATTTTTTAAAAGGTATTAAAATGACCAAAATTAAAGACGTTATAACCTTTCTTGAATCTTTTGCCCCGCTGGTCTATCAGGAAGATTATGACAATTCAGGGCTCCTCACAGGCAATGCGGCTGCTGAGCTTTCAGGGGTTTTAATAACCCTTGATCTAACTGAAGAGGTTATAGAGGAAGCCAAATCTTTGGGATATAACCTGATTATCGCTCATCATCCAATTATATTCAGAGGCCTAAAAAGACTTACGGGAAGCAATTATGTGGAACGTACAGTGATCAAAGCCATTAAATATGATATTTGCCTGTATGCCATTCATACAAATCTGGATAATGTCAAAAATGGAGTAAACTTTAAAATAGCGGAAAAACTATCACTCCTTAATCCAAAAATCCTTGCACCCAAAACCGGATTGTTAAAAAAGCTTATATCGTTTGTACCGGTTGCCAATAAAGAAAATGTCTTATCATCCCTTTATAAAGCCGGGGCAGGTAATATTGGGAATTACAGCAATTGCAGCTTTCAGCTTGAGGGAACAGGTTCATTTATGCCGAATGACAAGGCTAATCCCCATATAGGAAAAGCCAATGAACCCGAATTTATAACAGAAACGAGAATCGAGGTCATATTTCCAGGACATCTCCAAAGACAGGTAGTTCAGGCGCTGCGTGCTTCTCATCCGTATGAAGAACCGGCTTTTGACATATTATTATTAGAGAATGAGAACTTAGAAACAGGATCCGGTGTTATAGGAGAGCTGCACGAAGCTATGGATCCGGAAGCATTTCTGAAATATTTAAAAGAAAGAATGGATCTGTCAGTAATTAAATTTACACGATTACTTTCAGGACAAATTAAAAAAGTGGCGGCCTGTGGAGGCGCTGGAAACTTTCTTTTAAAGAATGCAATTCAGCAAAAAGCCGATGTATTTATCACATCAGATTTCAAGTATCATGAGTATTTTGATGCCGATGGAAAAATAATCATAGCTGATATTGGCCATTATGAAAGTGAAGTTTTTACAAAAGAGCTAATTTACGAGCTTTTGAACAAAAATTTTACTAATATTGCAGTCGTTTTGTCAAAAATTAACACAAACCCCATAAGTTATATTTAGAATAAATGGAAACCACGATAGCACAAAAACTTGAGGCTCTGGTAAAACTTCAGACCATCGACTCTAAACTCGAGGAAATAAAAAAAATAAGAGGAGACTTACCCGAAGAAGTTAGGGATCTTGAGGATGAGCTTGAAGGATACGAGACAAGGGTTGGCAAGTATCAAAGTGATATCCAAAACCTAAATGACGAAATCACAAAAAACAAGCTTGCAATCAAGGATGCTGAGAAAAATATCAAAAAATATGAAGATCAGCAGAAAAATGTAAGAAACAATAGGGAATACGATGCGATCACTAAAGAAGTTGAGCTACAACAGCTTGAAATTCAAATTAGTGAAAAAAGAACCAAAGAATACCAGCACAAGATCAATCAGAAAAACGACGATATCGCGAATACCCAAAGAATTCTCGATGATAGAAAGAAAGATCTTAAGCAAAAAAAGGATGAGCTTGAAACCTTAAGCTCAGAAAGCAAAGACGAAGAAGTTAAACTTTTAAAAGAAAGAGAAAAAGCTTCAAAATCCATAGAAGAAAGACTACTCAATTCTTACAACAAAATCCGTCTTAACGCAAACAATGGTCTGGCTGTTGTTTCTGTTAAAAGAGATGCCTGCGGCGGATGCTTCAACACTGTTCCTCCACAAAGACAAGTAGATATCAGAGATAAGAAAAAGCTGATTGTTTGCGAACATTGCGGTCGTATTTTCGCAGATGTTGAAACTGTTGTGCTTGAATCTGCAAAAAAATAACAATTTGAAGATTAAAGTTTCTAATAATCTAACCTATAAAAAAAGGGCGACAATTTTTGTACGCCCTTTTTTTATATTTTTTCTCATTACCCTCTCTCCCATTCTACATGCACAATTTTCCTTTTCCGAAGCCAGCAAAGCTAAATATCATGAAGTTCTTCAATTAAGATCCGGAACAGGCTTAACCCTGACAAAACAGGACCAACCTGAAAATGGAATTAATATATATATTGAACATCTGGCCGAAACTATTAAAATGCTTGTGGAAGAAAATCCGGCACTTCTTGAAAGATACATACAACAATCTGGAGCTGCGGAAATCACTGTATCAGAATTAAACCCTCATTCTCCATACTATTTATTCGTTATAGGTGAAATAAAACTTCAAAGGGCATTTGTAAAGCTCAAATTTGGAGAAGAAATCAGTTCCATGTGGGAATTAAGACAGGCCTATAAAACTCTGGCTGAAAATGCAGTTAAACATCCCGATTTCCTTCCCAACAACAAATCGATCGGTCTTTTAAAAATTTTAATTGGTTCAATTCCTGAAAAATATACATGGATTGTAAATCTTATGGGCATGGAAGGAAGTGTTAAAGAAGGACTAGAAATGCTTCGGACATTATCCGAATCTTCAAACCCTTTTGCCACGGAGGCAAAAATACTTCGGATAGCTGTATTAAACTATATCTTAGGAAAGGAAAGTGGATCGGAGAAGGCTGTAAAAGAATTATATCTCACTGATAAAGATAACTTACTGTACACTTTTTTATATGCATCAATTAGCATGAAAAATGCACATTCGGAGGAAGCATTCAATATTCTGGAAAACTGTCCCGATAATGGTACTTACCTCAATTTTGCCTATCTCCGATTAATGCTTGGAGATATTTATCTACAAAAAGGTTTCTATACCAAAGCATTTTACCTATATAAAAAATTTCTTAGTGAATACAGGGGTGTTAATTTTAAAAAAGAAGCCTATTATAAAATTTTCCTTTGTTATTGGCTTAATAATGAAGACAGCAAAGCAATGCTTATACTGCCTCAGATAATAAAAGAAGGCAATGCTATTTACGATGGAGATAAGCATGCACTCTACTTTGCGGAAAACAGAGATTTTTCTGATAAAAATATTATGAAAGCTCGACTGGCCATTGATGGAGGATACTTCAATTCTGCCGCAGATATACTGGAAAAATTATCCCCTAAGAATTTTCACTCCACAAAAGATGAGATTGAATATTATTACAGGCTTGCGAGACTTTATCACAAAACAGATAAAATCTCAGAGGCTATAAAGTATTATAAAAAGACAATAGCCCTTTCGGGCTTCAAAAAATTATATTTTGCCCCAAACGCAGCACTTCAATTAGGTTACATATTCAGAAATCAGAACAATAAAGAACAGGCCATTTTTTACTTCGAAAAGGCTCTTAATTATAAAGACTATTACTACAAAAACAGTATTGACAACAAGGCTCGCGGAGCTTTAAATGAAATAAAAAAAATCTAAGGATAAAACTGTATCTTTTTATAGTTTTCGTATTATGGTATAAACTTTTTATTTTGATTAACCATCAGACCAAAGAAGAAATTGCCAGGGAACTGGAATGGATACAGGCCTCCAGGTCTGACCCAAAACATTTCTCCCATATATATAATAAATATTATAGAAAGATTTTTCTGTTTATATATAAAAGAACCGACAATGAGGACCTGACGGCAGATCTTGCAAGTCATGTGTTTCTTCAGGCACTTATAAACATCAAAAAGTATGAGTTTAAAGGGCTCCCCTTTTCGGCATTTCTTTTTCGCATAGCCACAAACGAAGTGAATTTGTATTACAGAAAAACAAAAGCGGTACGTTCTATTAACATTGAAGAGGCTGATATCCTGGAACTGAAGGAAGAGCTTCACCTGGATAAAACCGAAGACCTTGAAGATGGAATGCTCAAAGCCATGGAATATCTGGATGAGAAAGAAATTCAGTTGATAGAACTGAGGTTCTTTGATCAGAAATCGTTCAAAGAAGTTGGATATATTCTAGGAATAACTGAAAATAACGCAAAAGTAAAAACGTACAGAATATTAGATAAATTAAGGGAAATCCTTAATCAAAGATTTAAAGCCTGATCATGGGAAAATTTAAAATTAACAAAAATAAACCCCGACCCTCTGACGATAAAATTGCCGGCCATCAAAACTTTGACCAGTTAATAAAAAATTATAATCAGCTGACTGACTATAAAAAGGCAGTAAAACCATTATACAAAGACAAAAAATTTCTTGGATTGATCCTGATTATCCTAGTAGTATTTCTTGCAATGTGGATTTCCGAAAATGAAGATAATTCCTCGGAAAGACCTCTTGAGAATCAGAAACAGGAAAAAGAAAGGTAAACTACTCCAGTTTACCTCTTGTCTCCCGAAGACTCAGACTATCTACTACTGCACCATAAATTTGATCCATCAGCTCAGGCCTGGTCACATAAAAGGAATAACTTTTGGCATAAGCCGAGTCCCCGACAGCCTCTTCTTTAAAGATTTTATTCTGGTAAGACTTATAAAGCTTTGAAGCTGAGTCCGAAGATAGATTTTTAATTCCTACTGCAGCTTCTGCAATATGAATTCTTATAAGTAGCTGAACCATCTTTTCCTTTGGAAGAATATCCTCTGGAATTTCTTCTGCAGGCCCCTTGCAAGATGCAGCAGCCAATAATAAAACCAAAAAAAACTTTTTCACGTCGAAAATTACTTATTTTAATGCTAATTTTAAAAAGTCTCTTTCCCTTGTCTAAGTTCAGCAATGAAAGAACTACTGAAGAAAATACGGAAATACGAAATACAGATAAGAAAAGCAGTGAATAATCACATGCATGGTGATTTTCATTCTGTATTTAAAGGATCAGGTTTGGAATTTGACGATGTGCGCTCTTATCAGTATGGAGACGATGTCAGGACAATTGACTGGAACGTTTCAGCCAAAGGCCATGGCACTTTTGTCAAGACGTTTAAGGAAGAAAAAGAACAAAATGTATTCTTCATTCTGGATGTAAGTGCTTCTCAGGAAATAGGAAAAAATACCAGGAAAATTGACATTGCCAGGGAAATATGCGCAGTATTGGCTCTATCTGCAGTCAAAGATAATGGAAGTGTTGGACTGATATGTTTCAGTGATCAGAAAGAGGCATACATAAAACCTGATAAAGGTATGCGTCATGCCTATCAAATGATTGGTACCCTTTTTAACCTGACTCCCAATTCAATTAAAACAGACCTGCAGAAATCTTTAAAATTTACATTAACCATGCTAAAGAAAAAAAGCGTGGTAATCTTTATTTCAGACTTTATAGACGAGGGTTATAACACCAACCTTTCCGCTCTTGCACACAAGCATGACCTGGTTGTTATTCACCTCAATGATCCCAGAGAGATTAAATTTCCCAATTTAGGCATCATCCCCCTTTATGATAAAGAAACCAAAAAGACAATCTGGGTTAATTCTTCTTCTTCCAAATTCAGAGAAAAAATTAATAAAGGATATGCTGAAAACAAACTTAAACTTGAGCAATTTTGCAGGAGAAATGGAGCTAATTATCTTTGGGTAAATACAAACGAAGACTATTTAACCAAACTAGTTCAGCTATTTAAAATAAGAAGAATGCGAAGTAAAAGATAGTGATGAAAAGGTATTTGGTGTTAATTCTTATTATAATATTTCCATCGTTTTTAAAGAGTCAGACTTTGCCTCCTGATGGATTCTTCCAGGAAGACTCCGTGCAGATAGGCTCTCCGTTTAGGTTCGCGCTAAGTCTTTCCTATAATGCTAATGAACAGGTTTTATTCCCAGACTCCAATTACAATTTCAAACCGTTTGAGCTTATTGGGAAAAATTATTTTCCAACTAAAACCCTAAATGGGATCAGCAAAGATTGTGTCATTTACATTTTTGAAACATTTAAAACAGATAGCATACAAAAATTAAGCCTTCCGGTTTTTTACATCCGCAATGGCGACAGTGTTAAGATGTATAGTCAGCCCGACTCAGTTGCAATCATTCAAAACATTAAAACACTGGCAGATCAAAGGCTCTTAAGTGACACACAATATTCCAGCGTAAAGCGTACTATTAACTATCCGTTGATTCTTGGAATAGCTGCAATTGTTTTCTTTTTCCTCTTCCTGTTCTATATGCTTTTTGGGAAGGCAATTGTCAGGAGTTACAAACTTTATGTGATCAGAAAAGCACATCTCACATTTTTGAGAAACTTTGAAAAACATGAAAAAGAATTTAAAACAGAAAATGATCCTGATATTGTAGAACGAGCTTTAAATCTATGGAAGGTTTATCTTACCAGACTAGAAAATATTCCTGTAAATACTTATACCACTACAGAAATTATTGACCTTTACAAGCAGGAAGATTTACAGCAAGGATTGCAGGATATTGATCGGGCTATTTACGGAGGGCTGGTATCGGCCGCGCCTGCAAGGTCTCTGACTATCCTGAAAAAGTTTACCAATAAAAGATTTCTTGAAGTAAAGAATAAATTGAGCAATGTTTGATTTTTTAAAAGATATATCAGACTGGTTTTCCTGGAATTGGCTTTTTCCTTCCACTTTGAAGTCATACCACTGGGAGTCTCTTTATTTTCTATATCTGATTCCGGTGATTCCCCTTTTAGTCTTACTTAGATGGGCGTTTTACTATCGTTTTAGGCAAAAGATGGATGTTGCTTTTCCGTTAAAGGATCTCAATTACTCTTGGTTTGTCGGCAAGCTGAGGTTTGTTCCATACTTTTTTATCATCATCAGTATTTGGCTTTTGCTTATCGCATTGGCTCGTCCGCAAAAGGCGAACGAAACCGCAGAAGTTTTTAAGGAAGGTATTGATATCGTTCTAGTCCTTGACATTTCTGAATCAATGGAATTAGAGGATCTGCATCCTGACAGGCTCTCAGCTGCAAAAAATATTGCTTCTCGCTTTATCGAATCAAGAAAGGAAGACAGAATAGGTCTTGTAGTTTTCTCAGGTGATGCCTTTTCTTTATCACCATTAACAACAGACCATCAGTTAGTGCAGAGCTTCATTGCAGAACTGTCTTCGAGAATGATTGAAAGCGGAGGCTCTGCCATAGGAAATGCAATAGGTGTAGCAATAAACAGACTGCGGGAATCACAATCAAAATCAAAGGTGATGATTGTTATTAGTGATGGGGAGAATACAGCAGGAAACCTGAACCCACTCATGGCGGCTAAACTTGCAAAAGCCTTCGGAATAAAAATATACTCTATTGCAATAGGCCGTGAAGGAAAGGTTGCCTGGGGAAAAGATACGAAAGGGAAAAAAGCATATGTAGATTCTCATCTGGATGAATCTACATTAAGAAAAATTGCCCAAATCAGCGACGGTAGATTTTTCAGAGCTTCGAATAGAAAAGCTTTGGAACAAACCTTTACACTTATAGATTCTTACGAAAAAGGAATAATCAGGGAAAACAGATTCAAAAATACTCGTGATTACTATCAGGTTTATTTATTCTGGGCAATGATAATTTACCTGTTATGGCTGTTTTTAAAATCTACTTTTATCTCTAATGCACTAGAGGATTAGGACATTAAATGTATTAAACAAATGTTCTTCCAGTAAAGGCGGAAACCAGAAAATTCACTCCGATTAAAATCAATATTCCTCCCAACAGCTTATTCAAAATCAAAATTGTGTTATTGGTAAAAACCTTTTTAATTCGGTTAGCGAGGTAAGACTTAAGCACGTCCATTCCGAAAATCGAAAGAATCAAAATAGAAAAAAAAGTAAATACGTCAACTTGATTATCACTGTATTTAACACTTACAACGCTGGTAAGAGCAAGCCAATAAAAGAATGTTGAAGGATTCAAGAAATTTAACGCTATTCCTTTAATTATAAAGTTACCTTTTTTATATTCCTTTTGAATAGGCGCCAGGCCAACCTTTTTATCTTCAGGTTTAAAAAAATAAAACAATCCAAAAAGACACAAAACTGAACCTCCTGCAGATTTTATAATTTTTTCGAAGTGTGCATTATCTATGAAGTTTGAAATCCCCAGATAAGATGCGAGAATAAAAAATACATCGCTTAAAGCAACTCCCAAAGCGAAAAAAACAGCATATTTAAAAGTTTTCTGAATACTTGTCTGAATAAGAGCAAAGAATACAGGACCGGGAAGCAATGCAAGCAAAGCTGCAAACCCTAAAGCACTTGCAATTATTTCAGCCATCAATGAGTGTTTTCAGTTTCCTGCTTTACAAATTTTGACCACTCGTCAAACAAAGCTTTTTTCATTACTCTTGGAAACTTATTCTGCCCTCCTTCTTTACCCTTGCTTTTGAACCATTTATAGAAAACAGCAGAGGGGATTACTTTTACAAAAATATCTTTCAGTGCATGCCCTCTTTCTACTCTGTAATCATCGTTCAATTGTTTCAGATGCTCATCCAATCGAAGTTTAAGTTGTTCATGATCCACTGATTGATCAGTACCAATAAACCATTGATGAGCAAATAGTGATTCATGCTCGATACCGGAAACTGTAAATTCTCTTATTTCAATATTGAACTCCTCTGAAATTTGATGTATCGCCTTGTTCATGTTTTCAACAGAAAGGTGTTCTCCACATAGGCTCAAAAAATGCTTTGTCCTTCCTGTAATGATTATTTCGGATTTGGCTTTGGATACTAATTTGATCACATCACCGATCAGATATCTCCAGGTTCCGGCGTTTGTACTCAGTAATAAAGCGTAATCTATTCCCTCTTCTATCTGATGGATCATCAATGTTTCAGGGTTATCTACCAGGTCACCATCCTGATTAAAGTTCTTTTCGTTAAACGGGACAAATTCGAAAAACAAACCATTATCAAGAGCAAGCTTCATAGACTTACTGTTTGGCACTGACTGGTAGGCTATAAAACCTTCGGAAGCCAGATAGGTCTCCATATAGATCAAAGGCTTTCCCAGCAGTTTTTCAAATCCCTTTTTGTAAGGTTCAAACGAAACTCCACCATGTACAAATATTTTCAGGTTCGGCCAGACTTCGTGAATATTTTTAACCTTATGGTATTCGATAATCCGCTCCATCATGATCTGGATCCATGCAGGTACACCTACAACAAAGCCAATATCCCAGTTTCTGGCATTTTCAGTGATTTCATTCAGCTTTTTATCCCAATCTCTGTTTTTAGCAATCTTTCTACCTGGTTTGTAAAAAAGGTGAAACCACAAAGGTATTTTACTAGCCTGAATTCCGCTCAGATCCCCTTCATAATATGAACCTGCTTTAAGTAGCTCGGTACTTCCTCCAAGCATCAGAATTTCTTTTTCAAAAACTTCACTTGGAAGGTCATATGCCGAAAGAGATAGGATCTGTTGAATTCCAGTTCGCTTATTGGATTTGATCATATCCTTTGTTAAAGGAATATGCTTGGTTGAAGCTTCTGAAGTACCGGAACTTAGCGCAAAATATCTAACTATTCCCGGCCAGGTGACATCGCGCTCTCCAGCCTTACTCTTATGCCACCACTGATTAAATAACTTATTATAATTCCAGACGGGTACATTCTTTTTATATTCTGTATAAAAACTTTCTCCCTCGTTGTTAAAACTCTGAAGTATTCTTTGAAAATGATAATGCTCCCCAAACTGTGTTTCTGAGGCTTTCTTCAAAAGCTTTTTCAGCTCTTTCTTTTGCATTTCAAATGCAGAACGTTGCTCACTCTCAATCTTTTTGCCTAGCTTAATCCCTTTGTTTAATATAGCACCAAATAACGCCATTCCTGCCAGTTTTTTTAAAAGATTTTTAACTTAAACTAATTATCTCTCCAACCCATTGCAATAATAATGCTAAGATAAATTGAAGAATTTAAACTTTTATCTATTTTTTAGTAAAATTACGTGGTTTTACGAGCAAAAGAACCCCAAATGAGTATTTCAGAAAATCTTCAGATAATCCGATCTTTTTTAGATCCATATAAAACCAAGTTGATTGCAGTTTCTAAAACTTATCCTTCCGAAACTATTTTAGAAGCCTATAACTCAGGACAAACAGATTTTGGAGAAAATAAAGTTCAGGAACTTATGTCAAAATATGAAGTTCTCCCTAAAGAAATCCGTTGGCACCTGATTGGCCACCTGCAAAGTAATAAAATCAAATACATTGCGCCATTTATCCACTTAATTCACTCAGTAGATTCTTTCAAATTATTAAAGGAAATAAATAAAGAAGCTGAAAAAAGTAACCGGACTATCAACTGTCTCTTACAGGTACATATTGCTCAGGAAGAAACTAAGTTTGGCTTTTCAGAAGAAGAACTTTTACATACTATTCAATCTGAAGAACTTAAAGAACTTAAGAATGTCAGAATTTCTGGTTTGATGGGAATGGCAAGTAACACAGAGAATGAAGAGCAGATAAAGAAAGAATTTCAGCACATACAAAAACTCTTTAATAAGATTAAATCTTCTTTTCAGACAGATCAGATAAAAATGGAAGAATTATCTATTGGTATGAGTTCTGACTATAAATTAGCATGTAAATCCGGAAGTACCATGGTTCGTGTTGGAAGCGCTATATTCGGATCCAGAAATTACTTATAAATGAAATATTATGCATAAATTATTCCTAGCGGCAGGTTCCATTTCAGGGGCTTTATCTGTAATGATCGGAGCTTTTGGCGCTCATAAATTAAAAGATTATCTCCTAAAAGTTGGAAGAACAGATGTATTTGAAACAGCTGTAAAATATCAGTTTTACCATACTTTTGCTCTGTTATTTATCGGGCTGTTGCTCTTGATTAAAGGAGATATCAAATCCCTTAATTACTCAGGTTATTGTTTTATAACGGGAGTTATAATATTTAGTGGTTCCCTTTATGTGCTTTGCCTTACAAATGTATCTAAATGGGGAGCAGTAACTCCCATCGGCGGGCTATTTCTGATTGCCGGATGGATATTTGCTTTGATCAGTATCGTGAAAAACTTCTGATAAAGTAAAGGTTATTTCTTAGGCTGGACATTAACCACAATATTAACTCTCGCAGGATTGTTAGTTGCATTACTCAGTATAGTAATCACTTTGGTTAACCGGCCTTCTTTTCCCTCAGAATTGAATTTCACAAGAATTTCCCCTTCTTTACCAGGCATTACTGGGTCTTTAGAAAATTTGGGAACTGTGCATCCGCATGTTGTAAGTACTTCTCTCAACATCAGTGGTGCATTTCCTGTATTTATAAACTTAAAAACATGCTTTACCGAATCCCCCTGAACGATATCTCCAAACTCAAATGACTTTTCGGCAAATTCCAGGATCGCACCGTTGGCAGTTTGAGCTCTCCCCTGAAAATTTAAAATTAACGCTAAAAAGAGTGTAAGGCTATATATTAAAAAGGGTTTCATATTCATATTCCAATTTTTTCTTTTAAAACTAACAATTTTCCTGCCATTTATCAGAAAAATTTACTGTTAAAATTCACCAGGAACAATTCCTCTGATGCTCTGGTGACTGCTGTATATAACCATCTTGCAAATTCTTTGTTGACTTGTTCTTCTGTAAGATACCCCTGATCAACAAAAACTGCTTTCCACTGCCCCCCTTGTGACTTATGACAAGTCAATGCATAAGCAAATTTTACCTGAAGAGCATTAAGGTATGGATCTTTCCTGATAGCATCAACCCTGTCCTTCTTACTCTTAATGTCAAGATAATCCTGAAGCACAGAGTCATATAGCTTTTTATTTTCCTCTTGTGATACAGAAGGTGTAACACTATGAAGAGTATCTAGAAAGATAAGGGTTTCGAAGGCTGGTAAATCAGGATAATCAATCAGCTGGAGTTCCACTTTTGCAAAGCGAAAGCCATGAGCATCTATAATACTTCTGATTTTCCTGATCTCTGCAAAATCGCCATTGGCAATAAAGCCAGGAGTTGTACCTTCTTCCAGTACGGTATAGTTGTTTCTGACAACCATAAGCAGATCTCCCGCCTCTATTTCACTTTCACAGAAGCGTATAGCTCTGCGAACATAATTATTGTATTGTGTAGCTGACTTGTTAGATCTGCAAATAATGACTGTATTTTCTTCCCCGTACTTATCATAAGCATACCTCAATCCCTCTTCCAGCTTCTCCCCTGTCATTCGGTAAAAGTCTTTATACCCTTTTGTGGTAAATCGGATATCGAAATTTTCTTTAGTTAATTTAGTACGCAGAGAAGTCGCATTGAACAAAATACCGGAAGCCTGCTCCTGCCTTACCACTTCACTGAGTTCGTATTCAACAAGATCTATCCCGAAATTGTGTTGAAGATAATCACCTTCCAGCGCCTGACTTATTTCTCTCTTTATTGGAGGAAGCTGTGCATTATCACCAATAAGCATTAAACGGTTAGACTTTTTTTCGAAGACAAATTCCATAAGATCAGTCAAGAGCTTCCTTTCTCCAAAATCTCCATCGTCTGAAATCATAGAAGCCTCATCAACTATGAATAGTGTATTAGCAAAAAGATTCTTTTTTCTCCTGAACTGTAGGTTTCCGCTGACAGAATCCTCTTCCCTTACATAGATTTGTTTATGAATGGTAAAAGCTTTTCGGCCCGAATAGTTGCCCATTACCTTAGCGGCTCTTCCTGTCGGAGCCATTAGGACTACCGGCATCTCTAAAGTATCCAAAGCTTTTACCAGGGCACTTACCAAAGTAGTTTTACCGGTACCTGCATACCCCTTCAGAAGAAAAACAGGCTTTTTCAATTGCCTTGAAAAGAGGAAATCATCAAGCATTTTAAATACAGCTTGCTGACCGTAGGTTGGTTCAAATGGGAAGTTAGAGGAAATTAAAGCTGAAGGTCGCACAGGATACAAATTTCCGATAAATTGCAGTAATATGGAAGAGCATCAACAGGAAATAATTAGTACATACGGAAATAAAATCAGAGTCAGAGTTTGTGGGTTACTATTCAGAAACTCCGAAATACTATTAGTCAAGCACTTGACTATTGGGAAAAATAAATTCTTTTATGCTCCACCGGGAGGAGGAGTAGATTTTGGTGAATCTGCTGAGGAGTCTTTGATCCGTGAATTTTACGAAGAGACGGGGTTAATTGTAAGAATCAAGGCGTTCCTTCTCACCCATGAATACCTAGAACCTCCATTGCATGCTATAGAACTTT
Organism: Sporocytophaga myxococcoides DSM 11118; assembly: GCF_000426725.1. NCBI lineage: Bacteria > Pseudomonadati > Bacteroidota > Cytophagia > Cytophagales > Cytophagaceae > Sporocytophaga > Sporocytophaga myxococcoides. Next base: position 307,360 of record NZ_KE384561.1, read on the forward strand.
TCTTTGAGGTAGAAGAAATCGGAGGAGCACTGACATTGGGAAAAGATCCCGAGATGGGGCTGGAGAATCAGATTATCAAAGAAGTTAAATTCTGGAGCCTTTCCGAGATTCAAAAAAATGATGCTTGTTTGTTCCATAATATTTTCCGTCTGGCGAAAACCAATACTGAACTATTAAACCTAAAAGGTTATTTTCTTCAAAGAGGGAATGATTAGAGGGTATGGAAAACATTAAAGAACTTCAACAGGATATTATCGATATCTATGGAAATAAAACCAGGGTTAAAGTTCGAGGCTTGTTAATCAGAGACCATTCGGAGGTACTGCTTATCAAGCACCTTACCATAGGAGAAAACAAGTTCTATTACGCTCCTCCTGGAGGTGGTATAGACTTCGGCGAATCGGCTGAAGAATCTCTGATTCGGGAATTTTATGAAGAGACTGGACTTAGAGTAAAGATCAAAAAATTTCTTTTCACTCATGAATACCTCAGTCCACCATTTCATGAGGTGGAACTTTTCTTCGAGATAGAAGAAACTGGAGGAAAATTGAAATTGGGGAAAGATCCTGAGATGGAATCAGACAATCAAATTATAGAAGAAGTTAAGTTCTGGAACATTTCAGAGATTCAAAAAAAAGATGCCGGTTTGTTCCATAATATTTTTCGCCTGGGAAAAACCGATACGGAACTATTAAACCTAAAAGGCTATTTTCTTCAGAAGGGTAATATTTAACGATTGTTTTTCCACATTTTAACATTTTTGTGGAAAAAATATTTTCAACAGTAAAAATTTGGTTAATTTTAAAGAGAAATAGATTATTAACCATTTATCCACATTATCCCCCAATCAATGTGAATATCTTGTTAAGATGGAAGAACTAACAGCACAGTACAAGTTAAACAAAAGAATAAAAGACGATCAGTTCAATGTGGACTTGATTGCAAGGTATACCCTATCACTTCAAGTAAGTAAAGACCTTTTCAGAATTTGCATTACTGATTCTGTAAAAAACAGATGTCTATTGCTTGAAGATTACCAATTACAAAATATCCGCACACCTGATCAGTTGCTTGAACAATTGGGACTTTTATATGAAGATCATGCTTTGTTGCAAGCAGGATTCTGGAAGGATGTAAGGCTAGCCATAAAAAATACCTGCTTTTCTTTAATACCTTTCTCCCTATTTGAGAAACAATATTTAAAAGACTATCTCCATATCAATTGTCATTTCTCTGATGACAATAATGACGAAGTTTATTATTATCGTCAAAACAGACTGGATGCAGTGAACATCTTCTCTGCGGATAAAAAAATAATAGAGTGGTTTAATTTAAGGTACCCGTCCAAAAAGGTAAAGATTGTACACCATACAAGCCCATTGATTGAAGGTGTTTTACTTACCGGAACCAACAAGCAGGATTTATCAGTAGTGATCAATGTAGAAAATCAATACATGACCATCCTGGTAAAGCGCAGTAAAAATCTCGAATATTGTAATTCATTTAATTATATAAGTCCAGAAGATTTTGTTTACTTCACTATGTTTGTGATGGATCAGCTTCAGATCAATCCGGAATTAGTACCTGTTACTATTTTCGGAGAAATCAGTCCTGATTCAACCTTATATAAAAAGCTTTATAAATATATCAAAAACATTTCGTTCGGGGATAAACCATCTAACCTTCATTTTGGATATAACTTTGATGAAGTTTTCGACCATAAGTTTTTTGATCTATATACCATGCACCTTTGTGAATAGCTCTAATTAAACTAATGGAAAGAACAGCACTATTTCCGGGATCATTTGACCCATTTACCAAAGGACATTTGGATATTGTTATGCGCAGTATCAGTTTGTTCGATAGAGTAATTATAGGAATAGGAAAAAACACCAATAAAAGCAGGTACTTTCCTTTAGAATTTATGGAGGAAAAAATTAAAGGTGTATTTCAAGACTATCCACAGGTAAGTGTAGAATCTTATGAGGGATTTACTGCTGATTTTGCAAAGAGAAGAGATGCAAAATTTTTAATCAGAGGATTAAGAAATACTACAGATTTTGAATACGAATGCGGTATAGCCCAGGCGAATAAATTTCTTTGGAATGAAATGGAGACTATATTCCTTATTACTTCGCCTGAACTAGCAGCATTAAGCTCGTCTATTATAAGAGACTTGCACAGATATGGAGCAAAGGCAGATCATTTTCTGCCTTATGAATTAAACTATCCTACAAAATAGTTTTTTCCTTATAAAAGTTATCCAGAACCTCTTCTATAGATCTGTAGGAGTTTTTGGTAGCTTTTTTCACGTCTTTTTTATCCATCCACCTGACGTCTTCAATATACTCCTCAATCTGAGGACGCATCATAGTGTCATTTACATTTTCCATGAGATACCAGGTAGTTTTCTTCAAAATTCTCCTTCCTTTGCGTACATAAGTATGCCAGGTTTTGCAAATTTTTTCTTTAACCTCTACCTTGATATTACACTCCTCTTCTACCTCTCTTTTGGCCCCTTTTTCCGTATCCTCTTTCTTTCTTAATTTTCCTTTTGGCAAATCCCATTTTTTAAGCCGGAAAATCATGAGAATTTTATCCTCCTTCACAACAATTCCACCTGCCGCTTTGACAATCTTAAATTGATCCTTGACAAATTCAATAGCAAATTTTTTATCCGGAACGGCAAACGTTATCTCTTTAAGTTTCTTTAGTTTTTTTACCTCCAGAAGCTTAAGCAAACGGTCTATATGGGAAGGAGATGCTCCCATAATAATGACACTACCTACGAGGTTTTTAGAAATAATCTCATTTTTGCCATCGAGCACAGCATCATAACCACTGCTGTCCAATTGCTCACCAAGCTGCACTATCCATACAGGCTTGTCATTCAAAAAAAGCTTCATTTAAATTGGTAATTGGGATGGTAAATTTTGATTATATATCATGCAAAGTAACAAATAGAATTGTATCATGCTATTAAATATTATTCTAAATTTGCCTTCAAATAAATTTATATGTCTTCAGAAAAAGTAGCTGAATCCCTTCTTAAGATCGGTGCGATAAAACTTCGTCCTGAAAATCCTTTTAAATGGGCATCAGGCTGGAACTCACCAATTTACTGCGATAACAGATTTTCTCTTTCATTTCCTGATGTTAGAAACATCATTAAAGAAGAACTTGTTTCTCTTGTAAAAGATTATTTTCCCCAAGCAGAGGCTATTGTCGGTGTGGCAACTGCCGGTATCCCTCAAGGTACTCTAATCGCGGACAAGATGAACTTGCCATTCCTTTACGTAAGACCCAAGCCAAAAGATCACGGAATGGAAAATCTTATTGAAGGAAAAGTTACACCAGGACAAAAAGTTGTTGTCGTTGAGGATCTTATATCAACTGGAGGAAGCTCATTAAAAGCTGTAGAAGCTTTGAGAGATGGTGGAATTGAGGTACTTGGAATGGTTTCAATTTTTACTTACGGTTTTGATCTTGCTGAGAAAAACTTTAAAGACAAAGGAGTTCTATTGAAATCACTTACAGATTACAATGCATTGCTCAAAGAAGCGATTAAACTTGGATACATTAAAGAAAGCGACCTGGAAACATTAAAATCCTGGAGAACAGCTCCGGAAAAATGGTCAGTATAATCATTTTATATTTATAATTTTAAAAAGCCTTTCGAAGCTGGATTTAACATGGATCTACTTTGAAAGGCTTTAGAATTTCAGCCCAAAATAGTCTTAACACCTTGAAAAGAATAGGTTTAATTTCGGACACGCACGGATTTCTGGATCCAAAAGTCTTTGATCATTTTAAAGATGTAGATGAAATCTGGCATGCAGGAGATTTCGGACCAGCTGAAGTAGCTTTAGAATTAGCCAGAATTAAACCCTTAAAAGGTGTTTATGGCAATATTGATGACAAAGACATTCGTTTTGAATTTCCAAAAGATTTGATTTTTGAAGAAGAAGGACTTAAAATCTTCATCACTCATATAGGAGGCTATCCTGGGCACTATGCCAAAGGAATAAAAGATCAACTTATGAAGGAAAGACCAGATCTTTTTATTTGCGGTCATTCTCATATTCTGAGAGTTATTTCCGACCCTGACCTTAAATTAATTTCAATAAATCCTGGAGCTGCTGGAAATCAAGGGTTTCACAAAATAAAAACAATTATGAAATTTGACCTCAACAATAAAAAACTGGAAAATGTGAAGGCCATTGAATTAGGCAAAAGAGGATAAAATAAAAAAGGTGAACCTAAATTCACCTTTTCTTATAATAACTTTATGAATGCTTAATTATGCACCAGCTTGTTTTTTCAACTCTTCTAGATCTATTTTCTTGATCACAGGAACAGCAGTAAGTCTTTTAATGCTTGTAGTTCTTGCTTTAGAAACAGTTTTATTCTTTTTTTCTTTTCTTTTTAATCTAGTGACTGCCATTGTTCTTAAAATTAGAATTGAGTCCGCAAAGATATACTTTTTTCTTATAACCGAAAAACTTTTTTAAAAGATATTATTAAAATTTCCGCTGGCTATCAGGTAAAATGTAACATGAGCCATCATGCACGCTGCTGGCCATAGCTCCCAGCGGATGTTTATTGAATTTTGACCATAAAATCTTTTTATCCACAACATTGCAATGAATATTCCAAGGAAGGAACAAAGCAAGCTTAGAATATATACAACAGCCTTTATTGCAGCCTTTGGACTATGAAAGCTAATAAAACCTCTATGTTCCTCTATTCCAAATGGATTCGTAACTCTGTCAGAATGAATAGGCTTTATTACAATCAGTGGATTATGGACCGATGTAGATGCTTCTGTTAAAAATGTCTTTTCACTGACTTTATATCGTTCTCCGAACAATTCCCAATTCAGCAATAACGCCACGCTGCATTCAAAAATCAGAAACAGCATGGGAATCAATAACATTTTGTAATTTTCTCTTTTCTTTAAAATGTAATCTAAGCTTTTAATAATTTTCATAACACTTATTTTTACTCAAACCAGGCCTTTATTTACGATCAAAAAAGGCCAATTGTTAACCTCTTTTTGTATTTTTGCCGGCAAATTCCAATTATGAGTAATCAAAAACCCTCAATCCCAAAAGGTACAAGAGATTTTGGCCCTGAAAAAATGGCCAAAAGAAATTATATATTTTCTACTATTAAAGAAGTATTTACCCGCTTTGGATTTCTTCCTTTGGAAACTCCTTCCATGGAAAATATTTCTGTTCTCACGGGGAAATATGGAGATGAGGGAGATCAACTAATTTTTAAAATACTGAACTCCAGGCTTTACGAAGCAAAAAATAAAGAGGAGCTAAAATCTGAATTTGATAAAAGTCTGGAGAAAAACATCAACTCCGATGTCCTAACAGAAAAAGCTTTAAGATATGACCTTACCGTACCATTTGCTCGGTATGTAGTTATGAACAGGAATGAAATAACTTTTCCTTTTAAAAGGTATCAGATTCAACCCGTTTGGAGAGCAGACCGGCCGCAAAAAGGCAGATACAGAGAATTTTATCAATGTGATGCAGATATCGTAGGAACCGACTCACTCCTATGCGAAGCTGAAATTGTACTGATGGTTCATGAGGTTTTTAAAAAGCTTAAAATTGAAAACTTCGCTCTGAAAATTAATAACAGGAAGATTTTGTCGGGAATTACTGAAATTATTGGCAAGCCAGGTTGCGAAACAGACTTTTGTGTTGCAATTGACAAGCTTGACAAAATCGGTATTGAAGGAGTTCTGAAAGAATTAAGAGAAAAGGACTTTGATGAAAAAAGTGTAGAATTGCTTTTACCTATTCTTCATCTGCAGGGTGGCAGCAAAGAAAAGCTTGAAGCAATGAGGGAGATCCTAAAAAATTCTCCCTCAGGTTTAAAAGGAATTGAAGAAATAAATACTGTACTTGAAAAAGTTGATCTTATGGGATTGACAAACTCTAGTCTTGAATTTGACCTGACTCTGGCTCGTGGCTTGAGTTACTACACAGGAGCGATATTCGAAGTAAAAGCAATCGGAGTTCAAATAGGAAGTATCAGTGGTGGAGGCCGTTACGATAATCTTACAGGAGTATTCGGACTTCCGGGAGTTTCCGGTGTGGGTATTTCCTTTGGGGTAGACAGGATTTATGATGTGATGGAAGAATTAAATCTCTTCCCTGAAGAACACCTGAACTCAACGAAAATTCTACTATGCTATTTTGACGAAAAAGGACAACAATTTGGGCTGCCTTTACTTACCAAATTAAGGGCTGAGTGTATCAATAGTGAAATTTATCCCGAGGTGGCAAAAATCAAGAAGCAACTTGATTATGCCAATAAAAAACAGGTGACTTTCGTTGGAATTATAGGTGATGAAGAGATTAAAACGGGAAAAGTTGCAATTAAAAATATGCTTAGCGGGGAACAGGAATCTTTGAATATTGATGAGATAATCGCAAAACTAAAATAACAAATCCTGGTGATTCAAATTGTAAGGTATTTTTTAATGGTCGTTTTACTTTTCCAATACTTTTATAGTTTGGGACAGGAAAAATTTGATTTATCTGCCGACACTATTTGTGTCGGAGATTTATTAACAATTTCCGACGACAATAAACCAAATACTTATTACAATTTTCAAGGATTAAAATCTGACACCTGCGGCACCATTCCAAATGCCATTACATATGATAATTATGTTGCCTGCAAATCATATACTTACAAAAAATCCGGAACATACGTCATAGATCAGATTATCAATAGCTACACTGCCAAGAAGACTGTAGTTGTTATGGATAAAAGACTTCCTGAGTTTGAAGTATTCAAGTGTATCAGTAATCAAGTCAAAATTCGTATAACAGATACTTATTATCATGAATATTTACTTGATTATGGCATAGGCCCCGTTGCTGTTAATTCAGGGCAGGAGCTTATTGTAACATTATCAGGGCCAACTGCTATTACCTTAACTGGTAGATTCAGACCTACTTTATGTGGTGCTCCTGCTGTTAAAAGTGTTACGCCGTACATGGCTTTACCTCTACCCAGATTAAATAAAGTGACGGTTACAGAATTAAGCTCCACTAAAGGCAGCATCAATCTGGCTCTTTCTCTGGACCCAACTTTTAATCAATACAAGATAGAGAGAGATATTAATTATTCAGGAACATTCACCCCTATAGATACTATTATTGATGGCTCAACGGCAGGAATAGTATATGGAAATCTTAACACCACCAATGACGTATATTGTTATCGTATTACAGCATTCGATGACTGCAATAATACTGCTTCGTCCGAGACCATCTGTTCAAATACTTTCTCTGTAACAGCTTCCAATAATGTAAACGACATAATCTGGAGCCAATACAATGGCCCCAACTTTCAGAGTTATGAAATCTTGAAAAACAGCCTGTCTCTAGCGACTATTACGGCAAATGGCACTGTATCCATTAATGATACAGACATCAAGTGCGGCAAGGAAGATTGTTATAAATTAATCACACATCTTTCCACTGGTAAAATATCAGAATCAGGTTCCATTTGTGCCAAAGGAGTTTCCACCAATCTACCTCCTGCTATTGATAACCTGAATTCAACTTTTGAAAATAACCAGGTGAAATTAGTATGGAGTTCATCTATTTCCTCCATTCCTCAGATAAGCATATTAAAAAGTACCAATGGTGGCACACTTGAAAAAATTGCGGAGGTAAAACAAGCTCCGTTTTACGTAGCAACATACGATTTACAGAATCCAGCTTGTTTTCAAACTGAATTTTCAGACTCTTGTGGAAATAAATCACCGTTGAGCAACCAGACTTGTCCAATGATTCTCAATATGGAAGAATCAGAAACTGAAAACACTCTGCAGTGGACACCATACTCAGGTTTTATTTCAGGCGTTTCAAAATACATAATAGTAAAATCAGACCTTTCAGGTAATATTGTAAAAGAAATCGATGCTGGTAGCAGCCTTTCTTTTACAGACACGGAAATTGATCCTCACACTTCTGTTGGGTTTACTTATTACATAAAAGCAATGCCGGCAGGAACTGAATTACTCCCCTTTTCACAGTCTAATTTAAAAACGGTAAAGTACGAAATACAGATATTCACACCGACTGCATTTACTCCAGACAAAGATGGCATTAATGATATTTTTATACCAAAAGGTAAATTTTTTACTGAATTTGAAATGACAGTTTTTAACAGATGGGGAGAAATAGTATTTCACAGTTCCGATATTAATAGTGGTTGGGATGGCTTTTATAAAGGAGATGTTGCTCAAAAAGATAGTTATGCTTATCTGATAAAAGCAAAGGATAATCGAGGAAGAGAAAAGGTATATAAAGGAACAGTAACATTGTTAAGATAAAATCTTAGATTTGAAAAAAAATTGATATAGACATGTTTGATATGATGAACATGCTTGGAAAAATAAAAGAAGTACAAGCAAGAGTAAAAGAAGCTAAAGACAATCTAGTAAACATCACCGTTACTTCCGAAGCCGGAGCAGGAATGGTTAAAGCAACTATCAATGGTCACCGCAAAATAGTAAAACTGGACATTGATCCGGAAATGCTTAAGGGTAATGACAAAGAAATGATTCAGGACTTGGTGGTAGCAGCAGTAAATAAAGGGATGGAAGAAATTGAAGAAAAGATCAAAGAAAGTCTTAAAAAGTCAACAGAGGGCCTATTGCCAAATATACCGGGATTGGATTTAGGAAATTTAATTTAACATGAAAGTAGCAGTAGTCATCCTTAATTGGAATGGCTTAACATTTTTAAAGAAGTTTTTACCTGACGTAATAAAATATAGTCCGGAAGCCACTGTTTACGTAGCTGACAATAATTCATTTGACAAAAGTATTGAATATGTCAAGGAAAATCATCCGGAAGTAAAAGTTATTCAATTACCCAAAAATGAAGGGTTTTGCAAAGGTTATAATTCAGCCTTGAATCAAATCGAGGCTGAGTATTATGTACTATTAAACTCAGATGTACAGATAACCTCAGGATGGATAAGACCAATAATTGACCTTATGGACTCAGATCCTTTAATTGCAGCTTGCCAACCGAAGATCAAATCATTTATAGAGCCGGAATATTTTGAATATGCTGGAGCTGCCGGAGGGTTTATTGATTATTTAGGCTACCCATTTTGCAGAGGTCGGATATTTGAGAAATTGGAAAAAGACAAAGGGCAGTATAATGACAACCGCGAAATCTTCTGGGCAACAGGTGCATGTATGTTCATAAAGGCTGAGCTTTTTCATAAAGCAGGAGGCTTTGATGACGATTTTTTTGCACATATGGAAGAAATTGATCTCTGCTGGAGACTGAAAAGGTTGGGTTATAAAATAATGTATTGCGGACAATCTGAAGTCTTTCACGTAGGAGGAGGTACGCTTTCAGCGACAAACCCACAAAAGACTTATTTAAATTTCAGAAATAATCTTGCATTATTAATTAAAAATCATTCTGAAAAGCATTTTTTAAGAACGATTTTCATCCGAATGTTATTAGATGGCGTAGCAGCATTTAAATTATTATTCTCTGATTCCTATAAGCATTTTAACGCGGTCATCAAAGCCCATTTCAGTGTATATGGTCAGTATAAAAAACTATATGTAAAGAGAGTGCGCCTGAAAAAGGCAGGTTACCAGTATCTGTCAGAAGACCCCACTGTTTTAAAAAAATCTCTGGTAATGCAGTTTTTTTTATATCGGAAGAATAAATTCGGGAAATTGAATTTCTAAAAATCCCAGATTGTGCTTCTTTTCCTTCTAAGATATTTATGTATATTGACCAGGAATGCCAGGAAAAGATAAATTACTAATGGAGAACCAAAAGTTAGGAAAGAGGCGTATACGAAAAACATTCTAACGGCGGAAGAAGCGATCCCCAATTTTTCCCCAAGAGCAGAACACACGCCAAAAGCCTGTTTCTCAAAGAATGCCAGAATTTTAATCATATAATTGATCTTTATTGACCTATTTCAAATATAATAAAAAATATCTGAAAACTTGGAATAAGTATGAAAATTTCCTAAAGAAGATGTTGTATTAATTAAATTATAACGATATTTTCGCAACGATGAAATTAAACACTTTTAATATGACCTTGAATAAAAAAGCTCCTGTTGCATTGCTTTTGACTGGTGTTTTGCTTTTAGATGGCTGTGCCCTGAAGCAAATGGTAAAGATGGCAAAAGACCAACAATTGACTGTGACCCCTTCTCCTTTGGAGGTACATGGTGACAGTGTTAAATTTGACCTTTCAGCCGCCCTTCCTCTTAAGATGCTTAAGAAGAACAAAATTTACACTTTAAATACTGCTTACAAGTACGGAGATCAAAAAATCAACTTAGCAGATGTAGAGTTTAAATCTACTGATTTCCCGAATGCCAAAACTGAGCAACCAAAAGTAAGCAAGGCATTTTCATTTGGTTATAAACCTGAAATCGGAAATGGAGACCTTGTTGTAGTAGGAACTGCTTCAAATATTACAAAAAGCAAATCTAAGAGCTCTGCTGAAATGCCAGTTGCAAAAGGTTTGATTACAACATCCAGACTTGTAAAAGACATTTATTATTCAGCTTATGCTGAACATGGATATAATAATAAAGAAGAGTTAATTCCTGTTAATGTAGGCTTCTACTTTGAACAAGGAAGTGCTAAACTTACTAAAAAAGAAACCAAAGGTTCTGAAGCAAAAAACCTTGATGCTTTTATAGCTAAGAAAAACGCAACTAGAACTGTTACAATTATTGGATACCACTCACCTGAAGGTACTGAAGCTAAAAACTCTAAATTGGCTGAAGAAAGAGCTAAGGTTATTGAGAAATACTACAAAGACAGAATGAAGTATTTCAACCAGAAAAATGTAATAGATTCTATCAACTTTGTTACTAAGAGTGTGTTCCAGGATTGGGAGCCTCTGAAAGCGAAATTAGATTCTACAACAGCTCTTTCTGCTGAAGAAAAATCAGAAATACTAGGAGTCATCAGTGGATCAGGAAACTTTCTTGATAAAGAAAAAGAACTTGAAAAACTGAAATCTTTCAAGAAACTTATCACTAAAGTTTACCCTGAACTAAGAACTGCAAAAACTGAGATATTAACTGTAAAACCAAAGAAAACTGATCTTCAGATTTCTCTTTTGGCTAAAGAAATCTCGGAAAAAGGTTTAAATGCAGACACTCTTAACTACAATGAATTAGCATATGCTGCAACTCTTACTCCTATATTAACTGAGAAAGAAGCTATTTATACTGCTTTAATTAAAAAACAAGATACATGGGATGCTCACAACAATCTTGGAGCTGTATATCTTGAAATGGCTGCAAAAGCTATTGACAATGGAACTAAGATTGCCAATGCTGACAAAGCAATCAACCAACTTGAACTTTCTTTAAAAATTAAAGACAACGCTGAAGCTCGTACAAACCTAGCAGTGGCTTATCTTATCAAAGGGTTAAAAGATCAGGCAACTGCAGAAATCCAAAAAGCTGATGCTCTTCAAGCTTCTACAGAACTTAAAAAAGGTATCAATGCTGTAAAAGGAACTTTGGAAATCAAACAAGCAAAATACAATGATGCTATCCAAAGCCTTTCAAAAGCAAACGAAACTAACGATGTGCTATACAACCTTGCATTAGCTAACCTATTAAGCAGAAACTACGATGCTGCGAAAAAAGGCTTCGAAGCTGTAACTGCAGGTAACGACAAAAACGCATGGGGATACTACCTAACCGCAGTTACTGCTGCAAGATTAAAAGACGAAGGAACTCTTACTAAAAATCTTAAGAGAGCGGTTCAATTAGACAGCAAACTAACTGAAAAAGCACTTAACGACGTAGAATTCCTTGAGTATCAAAACTCAGAAAACTTTAAGAATGCTATTAAATAAGCATAAAGTGGAAAACTGAAAAGGGCCGCCAGAAATGGTGGCCTTTTTTGTTAATAGCTCATTCTGAATCTTTCTACTTAAAGAAAGACCCATATTCCCTTAATTTTAATAAGTATTTATCCACCGTCATTCCTCTCTGAGAATTACACCTACTCATATATTAACCAAACGAGATCCTGTAAACCAAATGATTAAGGATTCCCCTTTTTAAAATCAATAATTAAAATCAAGGCCTATGAGGAATATTGGACAACAGACTGTAATATTTATAACCTTTTTGTTATTTTATTGGGTTTTAAACCCTTAAATTTTTATTTTTGTTGCAAACATTTTAGTAACTATGAGAGAGATTCAATTTAGAGAAGCCTTAAGAGAAGCCATGTCTGAAGAAATGAGAAGAGATGATAAAGTGTTTCTTATGGGTGAAGAAGTGGCTGAATACAATGGTGCATATAAAGTGAGTCAGGGAATGCTTGACGAGTTTGGCCCCAAAAGAGTTATTGATACTCCTATTGCAGAGCTTGGTTTTGCAGGTATCGGTGTAGGAGCTGCCATGAATGGTTTAAGACCAATTGTGGAATTTATGACATTCAACTTTTCGCTTGTCGCTATTGACCAGATTATCAATAGTGCAGCAAAATTAATGTCAATGTCTGGCGGGCAATATTCCGCTCCTATGGTTTTCAGAGGACCAACAGGGAACGCAGGTATGCTTAGCTCTCAGCATAGCCAGAACTTTGAAAACTGGTATGCAAACTGCCCTGGTCTTAAAGTTGTAGTTCCTTCTACTCCTGCAGATGCTAAAGGACTTTTAAAAGCTTCTATCAGAGATAACGACCCTGTTATTTTTATGGAATCTGAATTGATGTATGGAGATAAAGGAGCTGTTCCTGAAGGTGAATATCTTACTCCAATCGGTACTGCTGATATCAAAAGAGAAGGTACTGATGTTACTATTGTGTCATTTGGAAAGTTTATGAAAGTTGCCCTCAGTGCAGCTCAAGAACTTGCTAATGAAGGTATTTCTGCAGAAGTTGTAGATTTAAGAACTGTAAGGCCAATTGATTATAAAACAATTGTAGAATCTGTTAAAAAAACAAATAGATTAGTTATTGTTGAAGAAGCATGGCCGCTTGCGAGTATTTCATCTGAAATTGCATACCACGTACAAAGATATGCGTTTGACTACCTGGATGCTCCTGTCGGAAGAGTGACCAACAGAGATCTTCCTCTACCTTATGCACCAACTCTGATTGAAGTAATTCTTCCAAACGTTAAGAGAACTGTAGAAGCTGCAAAGTCTGTATTATACAGATAGTAGGTTTTTCTATATCACATAATTATCAGGCTGCCCCAAAGGCAGCCTGTTTTATTGTATACCATCCTTTTTAAATATTACCAGCTAACCAAATTTTCAAATCATCGTATTTATTTTTTAGTCAATCTTAAGTAGATTAACTATTACCTTTCCCTATAAAACTTTACTTATCAATGAGAACCATTTACCTACTCTTAGCTCTGGTCTTAATTTCGTCCTGCAGCAAAAAGGGCATTATAACCATGAATGTGCTTGAGCCGGCAGTAGTTAGGGTACATCCTGCCATAAAAAGGCTTGGAGTAATAAACAGAACACTACCTGCTCAAAAAACTAAACCTCTAGACGATTTAGAAAAGTTATTAACCCTTGAAGGCATGAATATGGACAAAGAAGGGGCAGATGCAAGCTTCACAGCTGTCCAAAATGAACTTGCAGGTGATAGATTCAATGTGGTTCCAATCGACAAAAATGATCTAAAAACCTTGGGTGCCGGAGTTTTTCCAAATTCACTTCCACTTTCAACTGTTTCTCAACTTTGTCAGACATATCAAGTTGATGCAATTTTATCTCTTGAGTTTTTTGATACAGATTCAAAATTGGCTGTTAATGTAGCGAACACAACTATTCCAACCCCTTTAGGAAATGTTCCGGGAATTGTCCATAACGCAACATTGAACACGATTGTAAAAACAGGATGGCGCATTTATGATCCACAGGGTTCACTAGTCATAATGGATGAATATCACCTGGACAGAAATTTTGTTTCACACAGTCAAGGAGTAAATCCAATGGAAGCTGTAAAAGCATTAGTAAATAGAAAAGAGGTGGTAACACGTCTGGGTAGAGAATCCGGTACCATTTATGCAGATAGGTTACTTCCATATTGGACACGTGTTTCCAGAGACTATTATATAAGAGGTAATAATGCTTTAAAAATTGCGACGAGAAAAGCCAGAGCCGGCAATTGGGATGGAGCTGCAGAAATTTGGAAAACTGAAAGTTCAAATTCTGACCCCAAAATTGCTGGAAGAGCTGCTTACAATTATGCTATAATTCATGAAATAAATGGTGACCTAGATTCAGCAATGAAATGGGCTCAAAAAGCTTATGAAGATTATAATGTTAAATTAGCCTTGAAGTATACCAGAATCTTAAGAAACAGAATGGCAAGGGTTCAAGCACTTAACAATAATTAAATTATATAATTAAGTCACTGATGAAATAAAAAGGGCCACTTAATAATTAAGAGGCCCTTTTTATTTCATAATTAAATTTTAGTTATCTATCTACCGAATGCATTCATATTAGGCATTCCTTTTTTCCCCATCTTATTCATATTCTTCATTAGCTTTCTCATATCAGAGAATTGCTTGATAAGATTATTGACCTGCTGAATAGAAGTACCACTACCATCCGCAATCCTCTTTCTTCTACTACCATTAATGATATCCGGATTTTCTCTTTCCTCTAAAGTCATAGCTCTGATGATAGCTTCAATAGGTTTAAATGCATTATCATCAATATCTATATCCTTCATCATTTTATTCATACCAGGAATCATTCCAACCAGATCCTTAATACTACCCATCTTCTTAATCTGCTGAATCTGAGCTAAGAAATCGTCAAAGCTAAATTGATTTTTTCTTATTTTCTGATTCAGCTTTTTCGCTTCCTCTTCATCAAAAACCTGCTGTGCTCTTTCCACAAGTGAAATCACATCTCCCATTCCCAGTATCCTTTGAGCCATACGGTCAGGATAGAAAAGGTCTAGCGCCTCCATTTTCTCACCTGTACTGATGAATTTAATAGGCTTGTCTACAACTGCTCTGATTGATAATGCCGCACCACCTCTAGTATCACCATCAAGTTTGGTTAGAACTACGCCATCAAAATTTAAACGCTCATTGAAGGTTTTAGCTGTATTTACAGCATCCTGACCAGTCATGGAATCAACGACAAATAGAGTTTCCGAAGGTTTAACAGAAGCTTTTACTTCCTCAATTTCCTTCATCATTTGCTCATCTATCGCAAGACGACCGGCAGTATCGACGATTACAAGTTTCTTATTATTCTTTTTTGCGTGTTCAATTGCATTTTTAGCAATCTGAACAGCATTTTTATTTTCAGGCTCTGAATAAACCTCCACTCCTACCTGCTCCCCAAGAACTTTAAGCTGATCAATCGCCGCTGGTCTATATATATCACAGGCTGCCAGTAATACATTTTTATTCTGTTTCTTTAAATAACTGGCAAGTTTCGCGGAGAAAGTAGTTTTACCTGATCCTTGCAAACCTGCTATTAGTATAACAGCCGGATCTCCTTTGGTATTGATATCCTCTTTGGTGCCTCCCATCAGTTCGGTAAGCTCCTCACTGACAATTTTAACAAGAAGCTGTCCAGGAGAAACAGCGATAAGCACCTCACGGCCTAATGCTTTTTCTCTGATACTATCTGTTACAGATTTTGCAACCTTATAATTTACGTCGGCATCGATAAGCGCCTTTCTGATTTCCTTAACTGTAGCAGCTACGTTAATTTCAGTTATTTTTCCCTGCCCTTTAAGCGTTTTTAAGGCTTTATCAATTTTTGAACTTAAACTTTCGAACATATTTTATCAGTATTGAACCACAAAATTAAGAAATACCTTGAATTCTGTCAGAATTTAAGAAGTAATTTTCAGTTGATTAATTGAATTTTAGACACTTTTTCTTTTTTTAAAGAAAACTTTAATCAACTGATACAACCTTTTTCTCAAAAAAAGCATCTAGTAATAAGGAGTTTTAATTAAAGAGAACCTGACATCTTTTTTGATTGTTCACTTTTTTAAAAAGAAAATTATTTTTAAAAAATTTATCCCTGAAAGGGAATGGAAAAGCTAGATCCAAAATATGAGCTAATAAAAAATAAGCTGGAGGAGATGGAAACCTCTCCGGATCCATATGCTTGGGATAAAATTTATGATGCGCTCCATAAAAAGCCTGTTTATTTAAAATTAAACCGTTTCAACAATCTTTCCATTGCAGTTTCTTTAATTTCAATTTTTGCATTTTCTATATTTTTTTCCCCTAAAATCACTTCCCCCTCTTCAGAACTAGATGAATTGAACGTCACCCACAAAGACTCACTGAAGCACCACAAGTTAGCTCCTCACAAGCATAAAGCTAAAAATTATCCGAAAAGGTAATTAGATTTTATTCTCCCTCTTTCAGCTTCATAAATCCCAAATTTATTAACTCATCATCCTTTTATAATTACATAATATAATTTTAGCAGTTGCTAAATTGTATAATATGTAAGGAATAGGAGAATTAATCTATATTTGCAGTGGTTTAAAAATAATTTTTCAATAAAAGCCACATGAATATAAACAACTTTAAAGTAAAGGTTTTACCTCACCTTTTAGCATTCGTCATATTTTTAATTATCTCATTAGTTTACTTCTCCCCTTACCTGAATGGTAAAAGTTTGGCTCAAAACGATATGGTCCAAACACTTGGAGCCTTAAAAGAATCTGCAGACTTTGCCAAAAGCTCAAATGAGGAAATTCTATGGTCAAACAGCACTTTCAGTGGTATGCCTGTTTGGAGAGGAGCAGGAGCCAATATTTTAAACTATGTCAATACCTTTTTGAATAGTTTTATTCCAAACCCTGTACTCCTTTGCCTTTTCGGGTTTACGGGATTCTATATACTATTACACGTATTTGGATTGAATGCATGGCTTTGCTTTGCAGGCGCTCTGGCTTATACATTTTCCAGTTATAATTTAATAAGTATTGAAGCTGGTCATATTAACAAAGTTTATGACATGATGCTGATGGCCCCTGTTATTGCTGGTATTATATTAACATACCGCAAAAATATGATTACCGGAGCGGCCTTAACAATTATCTCCTTAGCCCTCCAGATATATTATGGTCACGTGCAGATTACTTATTATCTGCTGATCATGGTGGTATTCATTATAATCGCCGAATTTATTTATGCCCTGAAAGGTAATAATCTTAAAAGATTTTTAACTGGCTCAGTTGTGTTATTGTTCTGTGTCATTATCAGTATCGCCCCTAATGTGGCCAAACTTTGGACCATGTCTGAGTATTCAAAAGCAACTCCTAGAGGTGGATCAGATTTATTGGCTAAAAAAGACCAGGGAACCGGCCTTGACAGGGACTATGCATTAAGCTGGAGCAATGGTATAGCTGAAACTATGACCATACTGATTCCTTCATTTTATGGAGGAAGTTCAAATGAACAGTTAAGCACCGGATCTGAGACATTCAAAACTATGGTGAATAATGGAATCGCTAAAGGTCAGGCAAAGGAATATATTGAGAGTATGCCAATGTACTGGGGAGACCAGCCATTTACTTCAGGACCAATTTATTTTGGGGCCATCGTTTGCTTCTTGTTTATTTTGGGGTTGATTCTTATAAAAGGTCCTTTGAAATGGTGGATAATCCCTGTAACAATCTTATCCATTGTCCTTTCTTGGGGGAAAAATTTTGAACTGCTTACAGACTTATTCTTTAACTACGTACCACTTTATAATAAATTCAGAAGTGTTACTATGATTCTTTCTGTTGCTGAAATTACATTTCCTCTGCTTGGGTTTGTTGTGTTGAAAAAGGTATTGGATAGTGAGCTTTCAAAAGAAGAAATTATGAAAGGGCTTAAAATCTCTTTCGGTATTACCGGGGGGCTTGCGCTTTTCTTTGCCATTTTAGGTGGTGCATTTTTTGATTTTAACGGTGCTTCTGATGCTCAGCTGCCAACCTGGTTAATTGACTCTCTAAAGGAAGACCGGGCTTCTGCACTAAGAATAGATGCGTTGAGATCATTATTTTTTGTAGCTGCAACTGCTGGAATGATTTGGGCAGTTATCAATGATAAATTAAAGGAGAATGTTTTTTATGTACTACTTACCGTACTTATCCTAGTTGATCTTTGGACTGTAGATAAAAGATATCTGAATTCAAAAGACTTCAAAAACAAAGAAAACTTTGAAGAAACCATATTTGTACCAAGTCCTGCTGATAATATCATTGCTCAAGACAAAGATCCATATTTCAGAGTTTTCAATGTAACGACAAATCCGTTTGCTGATGCAATAACATCTTATTTCCACAAATCAATCGGAGGATATAGTGCGATAAAGTTGGGCAGATATCAGGATCTTATTGACGCACAATTGAGCAAAAACAATATGGCTGTTTTGAATATGCTTAATACCAGGTATTTTATTGTTCCAGACAAACAAACCAATCAACCAACTGTACAAAGAAATCCCGGAGCTTTAGGAAATGCCTGGGCTGTAGATAGTGTAAGAATTGTTCCGAATCCTGATGAAGAACTTAAAGGATTGAGTAATTTTGATCCTGCAAGGACAGCAATTGTGGATAAGGTATTTGAAAGCTATGTGAAAGATTTAAATCTTTCAATCGACAGCACCGCGTCTATTGTACTTAAAGATTACCATCCTAACCATCTTACATTTGAATCAAAATCCAAGAAGGACCAATTGGTTGTTTTCTCAGATGTTTACTACCAGCCAGGGTGGAATGCTTATATTGATGATAAACCTGTAGAGCATATCAGAGTAAATTATATTCTGCGTGCTTTGAAAATTCCTGCAGGAGAACACACCGTTTCATTCAGATTTGAACCTAAGTCTTATATTACAGGTGAAAAAATTTCAAGAATAGGCTCCTGGATATTGGTATTATCAATAGTAGGATTACTTGGTGTCCAGCTATCTTCTTCAGTAAAAAAGAAAGAATAAAAAATAAAAAAGGCACTTAAATCAAGTGCCTTTTTTATTTTTAACTGACTAATTTCCTTTTGCCTCTTTGTACAAATGAGTATACTTTTCTGCTACGGATTCTTCTGAATAATCCCTAATGGCCTTCTCTCTTGATTGCATACACAATGTTTCGTAAGGAGCCTGAAACAATGTCCAATAAATGCCAGCAGCTAAATCTTCTGATGATTTATATTCAGCTACATAGCCCGTCTTCCTATGTTCTACCATTTCGGGAATTCCTCCCGTATTAAAACCTACCACAGGTGTCCCACAAGCAAGTGACTCCATCACTGTATTGGGCAAATTATCCTCCAAAGAAGGTATAACAAATACTGATGCTGCAGAATATGCATTGACAATGGTTGACATATCAGACAATCTTCCCAGACTATTTATTTTAAAAGGTATTCCTGAAAAATCCTGCTCATCATACAGACCAAAAATTAATAATTCTGTATCCTTAAGTTCATTTGAAAATTGCTTTGCCAGTATCTCTAGTCCATTTTTGAAGAAAGCAAAGCCCTTTCTTTCATCACTTACTTTCATGGCTGCAAAAAGTATATACTTTTTATCAGGATTCAGATTAAAGAATTTTCTTGCATTAGTTTTATCCTCTGGCGTAAACACTGATACATCTATTGGATTGGGAACAGATACCACTTTTTTATCTTTCAGCAAACTGCTTTGTCTCGCTTTGGATCCAAGCCATTCACTGCAAGAGACAATTGTCAGATTTTTTTGACCGAAAACTTCAGCTTTCTTATTCCACCTTTTTCTGGACAAATCTGTTTCATAAGGATGTTTTAAGTAAGGAAGACAATTACCACATGCTCTGAGGTAATTTGTGCAATCTTTGCTGTAATGACAGCCACCAGTGAAGGTCCACATGTCGTGGAGGGTTATTATGATTGGTTTGCCTGTTGCTATCAGTTTTTGTATTGAGTCTAAAGACAAGAATCCAAAATTGATCCAGTGAAGGTGAATAACATCTGCTTCTTTTACAAGTGCATTATTACTGAGATCAACACCAATTTCGGCTTGAGAAAAAATGAAACGAGCAGATTTATCTTTCTCATAAAAAGAAAATTGCAGCCTGTCTGCTGCAAATCGGAATAGGGCAAGTTTCTTCTGAACCCAGGTATTCGCAATGCTGTGAACATTCTTGTTATTGGCTTTCTTTTCCTGCACCAGCATTTCAGACTTCAGGCCACTTTTTAATAAAGCTTTATGAAGACGTAAGGCTGCAATTCCCGCCCCTCCAAAAGTATCAAATGTGCTTAAAATTAAAACTTTCATATTACAGTCCTGACTAAAAAGAATATTTTGAACCGCATTATTTTGACTGAAGATGCAATTAATTTTTATAACCGAAAATATTAAGCTGTAAATCCATTATTTTATTGTCTCTGTAGAAATGGTTAACCAAAGGAGATTGACGTCCCTGAGCTGAATCTATATAATATCGAAAATTATTCTTTGAAAGTACATTCAGTATTTCATTTAACTCCTGTTGTTGTCCGGGAAATGAATGATATTCTATAAAAATATTCTCTACATTCGTTAAAGCATCTGAACAATCCTTTAACACTGCCGACTCCGCCCCTTCGATGTCCATCTTCAACATATCAATTTTAGGAGTTTGCAACAATAGGTCTCGTAGTCTCACAGATTCAACTTTTACTTTTTTCCCATTACCAAAGATAGAAGCCCCATCAGCCCCTTCAATTGAAAATTCAATTCCGTTATTGTCAATCCACACAGCCTTATTTAGGATATCTACATTTTTGATATTATTCTTATCAAGATTACTCTTTAAAATAGAGGCAATATTTGGGTCTGCCTCAAATGCTATAATTTTAGATGCTGGATATAAAGAACTAAAGTAAAGGCAGCTGGTACCAATATTGGCACCACAATCAAAAATTACAGGGGTCTTTTCCTTTGTTTCAAACTTGTAATATTGCTCCACATAAATTTCCTGAAATTGAAACAAGAAAGACCAACAATCGGGAACCAGGAATTCGTATTTTAAAAATGATACTTTCCTTTGAGAATACCTGGGAACATTTCCATATTTGGCCATCAATAAGAGTAAATGACGGCCCATTGAAGACTTCAGTATTCTATATACACTCTTAAAGAGATATTTTAACGCGAACATTTCTTAATATTTAATTGAATTTAACTCTTTCAAATGCATCCACATAGCTTTTTGTACTTGCATTGAAAATTTTAGTTTTTTTAGTATCTGCGTATACTTTTAGTATTTCATGCCCTCTGAATGCTTTTGAAATAGATAAAAATTGATTGGCCATTGTTTTTCTTTTATTGTCTTGATGATATAATGGCATCTCTTTTTCCTTAGCTGCATCCGGATTATAAAAGTGCAGGACCTTTATTGTAAGTATGTTATCCTCTCTGATACTAATGTGCTCATGCCAGGAATGATCTGCTCCATATAGATATATGTATTCATAATTTCTGTTAATCATCAAATATAAAGTAGCTATCATTACATTTTCGCACTGAGGCATTGCTAGCCCTTTTGAAAAAAAGAAATGTTTTATAAAATCAAATCCTTCAAATATTGTATAGTTAAAATACACAACTTTAATATTTGGTTTCTGAGCCAGAAGTTCTTGAAGTATTGCTGATTTTTTAACTTTTAAAGGAACGAATAAATTTAAATTCCAGGTTGTTTTATCTTTTAATGATTTAAAAGTGGAAATTATAACTTCGCTTTTACTCCCCTCCTCAGAAAAAAATAAAGGATCAATTATTACATAATTCTCAGGTTTTAATTGCTCAAAATAGTCATATGTTGCAAAGGTATTAACACATACTAAGTCCGTATCCTTCATAATATTCAGATGCTGTTCAAGAGATGTACTCAGAGAAGGACCGTTTCCTAAAATACTGCAAATTTTATTTTGAGGAGATGGCAAATGAGTGACAGGTCTTGACATGAGCAAAACCCTTACTAAGGAAATACAAGTCTGAATCCCTTTGGTTAAAAAATCACTTAAGTACATGCTTACAGAGGTGAAAGTACTCATGACTTTAACAGGGGTTTTAATACTCGGTTTATAATATCATTCATTTCTAATGATACCCTCATTTTATATATAACTACAATAAACACAACAGAAAAAATACTTGATCTGATAGCCATATCCAAAAGGTTATTAAACACACTTCCTCCTATTAAAGGTATGTAATAGGCCGCAGCAATGATAACCGATGACACTATAATAACTTTAAGAATGTTAATATCAAAAGGCTGCATTTTCAATTTCTTCAAGACCAGCCAATATTTTATTGAGTTATAATAAAATGTTGAAAAAGCGGCAGCCAATGCTGCTCCTACCAGTTTGTACTCCGGTATAAGAATCATATTAGCAATAATGGTCAGGAAAATCAGACTGATCATAATAACTAAATCGTATCTGTAATATTTTGACATAGCCATTACAATTCCGTTTAATCCCGTGGCCAGATCAAAGAGTTTACCCAAACCAAGAATTATGATAACCCATTTTCCCTCCTGATAACCTTGCGGAATAAGTTCAAAAAAGGAATCTAAATTTATAAGTATGCCGCCAAATATAAGACATCCAATTATCAGCTGCATGACACAGCTTTTTCGATAGATAGTTTGTATTGTATGAAGATCATTATTTTTAAATGCGTTTACAATAACAGGGATAGCAGCCTTGCTCATGGCAATTAAAGACATTCCCATAATACTTCCGAAAAAAGATGCAGTGTTATAAACACCCGTGTCTTCCAAACCGCCATAATAAGTCAGCATAATCTTATCTATGTACATAATAATCATAGAAGAAAACCCGGCCAATATTGTAACAAGGCTGTAATTAATAAATTCCTTCCGGAACTTAGGAGTGAATACTGAGAAATCAGGAATAAGAGAAAATCCACTTAATTGCATGGATTTTATTATCATCCATATTGTGGGAATTATAAATGCTGAGGTCCAAATCCAAATGAAGACATCAAAACTTATTCCAATCACAGCTATAAGCACGAGACCTATTAAAATTATCAATCTTTGTACAAATTGATTCAGAAAGGTTCCGGATACTGTTTCAAATAAATTCCTTGAATAACTATCAAAAAAATTAAACAGTATAGTGCCTAAGGAAATAGGAAGTAGCAGATAAAAATATTGGTCTAGTATAGCTGATCCTTCCGTAGAGGAAGACAGAAATAAAGGTTTCAATAAGAATACTAAAGCAGATGTCATCAGAAAACCTAACATGGAAATACTCAGTCCGGTGAAAACAAAGCCACCATATCCCTTTCTTTCACTAAACCTCGGGAAAAACCGGCTACCTGCATAGTTAACTCCAAGACTGGCTAACTGCACGAATATATACATAAAGGATAAAAGTAATCCCAAAAGTCCGTTCTGATCTTTGGTCAGCAAATTAGGGATAAGTAATCCCTGACTGATAAATCCTATTGCAACCCCAAGGTATGAAAAGATAGCACTGTGTAAGGATTGTTTTTTAATTGTACTCATTGAACTTGAATAATCTCTATTGAGATTAATATTATTATTCTCCCTTTATTTTCTTATTATAAATAAGTTCTGCGATTTCCCAATCCAAAGGAGTATCGATATCAACAGAATCCGTATCATCCATTACATACTTTCTTATTTTAGTAAATTCTGAGATAGACATTTTTTTCAGAGAATCCACTTTCATAATATAAATCGCTCCATTGTACTTATATACTTTTGGCATATCCTGCCTTCTCGTAAAAGTATTCTCTGCTGCCTTTTTAAGAAATCCATTTTCATCTTCATTATAGCAAAGGTATATTGGATTATACATCTCCTGCACACTCACAACCATATCCACATCATCGCTATATAGTTCCAGACTATCTTTCAGATGTTTAATGGTTCTCAAAGGAGAAGTAGGCTGTAATAAAATAATTCTAGAATATTGAACGCCTTTTCCTTCATAAAATTGAATGGCATGTTTAATTACATCATACCCTGAAGCTGTATCTGTCGCGAATTCCTCAGGTCTTATAAATGGAGGTTCCAACCCATATGCTCGGACGGTCTCAGCAATATCCTGACTGTCTGTAGAAACGCAAATATCTTTATCATCAGCAAACGCTCTTGCCAGATCTATGCTGTAATAGATAAGAGGTTTTCCATTAAATTTTTTAATATTTTTGCCGGGAATACCTTTGGAGCCTCCACGAGCAGGAATAAGAAACAAGGTTTTCATTTATTCCAGATATTTTACATATTCCTGAGCCTTCTTATAATCATCGGGCTTACCAATGTCTATCCAATATCCAACAATAGGGAAATAAGTAATCTTTTTCTGCATAGAGAACAGTAGATCCATTAGATCTGTCGCATTGTAGAAAGTATTTCTAGGAATAAGATTAAAATATTCCTTTTTTATAAGATACATACCCGCACTTGCGTGGTAGGTATAAGTTGGCTTTTCAGCAACTGAAGTAACGGAAGAATTATCAATGTTAAGTACTCCATAAGGTACTGAAACCACATAAGGAAAAGATGCAATTGCCATATCTGCTCCTACTTCCAGATAATGCTTATAAAACTCTTCAAGATTAAGATTTGTAAACAAATCAGAATTCATTACAAGCACTGTATCTGATTCATAATTATCTACAAGAGTCACAGCTCCTAATGTCCCGAGTGGCTCGTCTTCTCTGATATATTGTATATTCAATCCATACTTTTCACCATTCCCAAGATAATCGATGATCTGGTCTGCAAGATATTTAACAGAGATGTAGACATTCTCTATTCCGAATTTACTTAGGTTATTGATATTATATTCAATAATGGCTTTATTGCCCAGCTTCAATAGAGGCTTTGGTGTTTTTTCTGTCAATGGCCTCAGTCTTTCTCCTTTGCCTCCAGCCATTAAAACAGCTTCTACAGGAAGCAATGACTTTTGCCTTGTAAGATCGAAAAGTTTAACAAGCTTCCTTTCGTTGTTCAGCACAGGCAAGAGCCTTATATTATTTTTTCTTATTGAATCAATCAGTGCCAAATCTGGCTGTCCGTTTTTCAGAAAAATAAAATTGCCATGCATGAAAGTTGATATAGGAGATTCAAGGGATGTTCCCTTTAAGATACCCCTGCGTATATCGCCATCCGTAATTGTACCAACAACTTCACCGTTACTATTTAATACAATTAAAGTCAGCTTATCGTTCGCATTAAGCTTCTCCAATGCCTGCAAAAGAGTGCACGTTTCGGAGATTACATATTTTTCAAATTCAAGTTTATAAGACATTACAGCAACTTATTTTTTAAAGCTGTTTAAGGATATTTACTATCTGCCCGGAAGCATCTCCTGTTCCATAAACATTAAGATTTTCAAGTGGCTTCAAAGATTCTACTTTTTTTATAGCACACTCTATTGCTTCATGTTCGACAGGAACATTTAAAATATTAGGAGTTACAAGCCTTCCCTTTTGCCTGTCTCCGAGATTGATAACGTATTTTGGAAAAAATGAAGCCTCGACAAATCCACTAGATGTATTTCCCAGCATAAAAGCACAATGCTTCATGCAAGATAAATATCCCAATGCTCCGAAAGATTCCACCTCTATTGCATTTTCAGCGTGAACAATAAAATCCTTTAACCTAGACCTGATCATATTTCCCATTGTATCAGTATTGGGCATGGTAATGACCAATTGGTATTTACTACAATTTGCCAAGGCCTTTATAACCTCATTGATGAAAATTTCATTTTTTTCAAAAGAAACTGTTTCTGGATGGAATGTTATAAGTATTGTAGGTTTGGACAGATCTATATTGAATTTTTCTTTAAACTCTTCAGGAGAAAAGAGTTTCATATTTTTCAGGTTGTCTATGCTTAGAGCACCTACATTATAAGTATGTTCTTCTGAACCTGTAATTTCGATAACTCTTTTCTTATAAATATCTGTAGACACAAAATGAAATGTAGACATTAATGTAATAGAATGCCTATAAACATTATCTATTGCGCCAAGCGTTGTTTCTCCTCCGGATATGTGTGCAACTTTGATATTAAAGGGAGTTGTAGCACTTACAGCTGCAAACATTTCATATCGGTCTCCCAATGCAAATACAAGATCAAATTTATGCTCACTCCAAAGCTTAGAAAACTTTTCTATGGTATCACCTATGGAAAACGCTATATCAGAGGGACTGTCACCTTCAGGAACGGTAGGAATCTGATGCTTTACCTCAAATCCGTCTGTTTCTATGCAGCTAAGCGTATATCCATGAGCAACAGACAAATGTGTTCCAAAAGCTATAATTTCAAGATCAAAGAAAGGATCTTCCTTTAATAATTTCAACAAAGGATAATAGATGCCATAATCGGCTCTGGAACTGGTGAGTACAGCTATTTTCATCCGATATCCTTCCAGTTTAATTTATCATCCTCGCTCATAGACTTCAGTATTTTTTTTCCAATCACTTTATCCATTTCCATCGGGCTGATACCATCTCCAGGTCTTTTCATAATTAAGTCCCCTTCTTCAAGTACATGACCAGCAGGCAGGTTTTTCAAAATATGAATGCTTTTTCTGGCAATTCCGATGTTCTTTTTTTCAGATTCAGAAGGTGTTTTAATTCCATCTCCCAGAGCTATTTCAATGTTTCTTATAGCAGTGACCATCGCATTCAATTCCTCCGGTTCAAGGGAAGATTGATGATCCGGGCCTTCCATATTTCTATCCAGTGTAAAATGCTTTTCTATAATGGTCGCACCAAGGGCTGTTGCAGCAATTGGAATTTCAATACCATTGGTATGGTCAGAATATCCTATAGCTACATTCAACTCTTTCTGGATTGTTAGCATTGCATTTAAATTGACATCTTTCATTGGTGTAGGATATTCTGTTGTGCAATGCAGAACGGTAAGGTGCTCCTTTTTAAGGCCACTGCTCAACAAAACTTCCATAGCAGTTTTAACCTCCTCAAGATTTGCCATCCCCGTTGAAAGAATGATCTTCTCGAAGTTTTTAGCCATCTTCCTGAGGTATGGCAGATTTGTTAATTCACCAGAAGGTATTTTACCAATATTAATTCCAAGATCTTTTAACAAGTCAATACTTTGCAAATCAAAAGGGGTAGAAAGAAATTGAATTGGTTTGGTCTCGCAATATTCTTGTAAAATATGATGGTGTGTTTCATTCAGTTCAAGCCTCTTTAGCATTTCATATTGGCCTTCATCTGAACCAGTCATTTTCTTCTGATATTCGGCTTTCTCTGATTTTTTACTTGTAATCGTTGATGCCTTAAAAGTCTGAAATTTTATTATATCAGCACCGGCTTCAAAAGCTTTATCAATGAGTTTTTTAGCAATATCTATGCTTCCGTTGTGATTAACTCCTGCTTCGGCAATGATTAAAATTGATGGTTTCATTTAATAAAATAAATGTAATACTCATTTATGAAAAACTGCAGGATTTCCTATGTAAACACCTTCCTCAAGCAGATCCTTAACTACCGTAGAATGCCCTCCGACCACTATATTCGATGCAATTGAAATGCCATGGAAGGCCATTACCGAACTTGCAATAAAACAATTATCCCCTACTTTAACACCTCCGTTCAGCACAGCATTGGTTGAAATATGACAATGGTTTCCAATCTTCACGTCATGTTCAATTATTGCCCTTGTATTAATTATTACATTATCTCCTATCTCTGAAGAGGCATTTAATATACAACCATGCATTACAATTGTACCTTCCCCGATTTTAGCATACTTTGAGACAATTGCTGTTGCAGCTATAATGGTGGCTAGTTTTCCACCTTCTTGTTTTATCGAATTATAAAGTTTAATTCTTAATGCCGGAGATTTGAACTGCCCAATTGTAATTAAAAATTCAAATCCCTTTTGTGCCAGTTCAGGAATAAGCTCATCTCCACCTAAAATAGGATACTCTAGAATAGTCTCTCCTTTAGTAAAATCCTTTTCAAGAATACCTTTTATCTCATAGCTTCCGCCTGATTCTATCACGTCTATGCAAGATTTGCAATGACCTCCGCCACCTATGAGAATAAGTTTTTTCAAATTTTATAATCCCGAATAAAAGTCTTTAACAAATTGAATAACCTGACTCACCTCTTCATTCTTAATGGATGTTGAACAAGGAAGACTCACACATGCCCGATAAACATCCTGTGAAATATCATTATGGGTAAAATAAAGATCTTTTTCCATCATTGGCAATCGATTCATTGGTACCCAAAATGATCTTGCTTCTACACCTTTTGATTTTAGATAAGCTATTAGCTCTGCTTTATGCGGAACTTTGACAGTAAACAACCAATGATTGGGCTCCACTCCTTCAATTACCTCCTGAGTTTTAAATCCTTGAATAAAAGACAACTCATTTTTATACATCTGAGCTACCTCTTTTTTCCTTTGGATAAACACATCTAATTGCTCCATTTGGGCAACTCCCATGGCTGCCAGAATATTTACAAGCCTGTAGTTATATCCGGTTTCATCATGATAATATTCATTAGGGTCAGCTTTTGCCTGAGTGGTGAGATGTTTTGCCTTTGTTGCAAGCTTCTCATCACTGGTAAGGATCATTCCTCCTCCTCCCGTAGAAATAATTTTATTACCATTGAAGCTACTGGTTCCGAATAAACCAAAGGTACCAGCATGTTTGCCTCTAAACTTGCTGCCTAAAGCTTCAGTTGAATCTTCAACAATTATCAGTCTGTATGTTTGAGCGATTCTGATAAATTGATCCATGTCACACATATTGCCCAGCACATGAACAGGTACAATTGCACTAATCCTTCTGTTTAATTTTTTATGGTAACTAAATCCTTCTCTTATTTCAGTTTGCGTTTGAAGAAATTCCTCAAGCAATCCGAGATCCATTTGCCAGGTGTTGCTGTCTACATCTATCATGACAGGATCAGCCCCAGTATACTTTATTGCATTGGCAGTAGCGACAAAAGTAATATTAGGAATGATAATCAAATCTCCTCTCTCGACACCGGCCAACTGGAGACTTATATGAAGCGCTGCAGTACCGTTGGAAGTAGCAATAGCATACTTTGCTCCGGTATATTCAGCAAGAGTTTTCTCAAATTTAGTTACATAACTGCCAACAGAAGATACCCAATTGGTATCAAGACATTCTTTGATGTATGTCCATTCATTTCCTGAAATATTTGGTACTGAAAGAGGGATCATTTTTAGAATTGCTTCAAAGAAGCTTTTTCAATTTACTTAGTTTAAAATCAAATATTATAGATATCAATCTTATATCTCGCCAGATTAGATGCTTCCGAAAACCATTTAATAGTCTCTGCCAATCCGGAATCCAAGGTATAATCAGGCTTCCAATTGGTTAGTTCCTTAATTTTCTTGTTACTACCGAACAAGCGCTCTACCTCACTTTTTTCAGGTCTGAAACGCTGCTCGTCAGTAATAATTTTCGCTTTCCCGTTGATCTGACTGATGAGCTTTTGCGCTAAATCTCCTACAGAAATCTCTTCCTGCATTGCTATGTTCACCTCTTCACCAATGGTTGCATCAGCCTTTGCAATCTCAATAAATCCTTTTGCTGTATCCTTAACAAATAACAAATCTCTTGTCGGATGCAGGGAGCCAAGCTTGATCTCATTTTTACCTGCAAGCAGTTGAGTGATAATTGTAGGAATTACAGCCCTTGCTGACTGTCTGGGACCATAAGTATTAAATGGACGAACAACAGTTACAGGTACTCCAAAGCTTCTGTAAAATGAATCTGCTATGTAATCGGCTCCGATTTTGGTGGCAGAATATGGTGATTGTCCCTGGCGGGCATGTTTTTCATCTATAGGAACATAAAGAGCAGTTCCATACACTTCTGAAGTTGAAGTTACCAATACCCTCTCAACACCAAGTTCTTTAGCAGCTTGAACAATATTAAGAGTACCTTTTACATTAGTATCGATATAAGTATCCGGAGAATGATAACTGTAAGGAATAGCAATAAGTGCTGCAAGGTGAAAAACAACTTCGATATCTTTCATTGCATTTTTTACTCCATGCGGATCTCTTATATCTCCTGCAATTATTTCAAGTTGAGCAAGTTTTTCTTTAGGAAATGCATCAAGCCATCCCCAGGAGTTAAATGAGTTGTAATATACAAATGCCCTGACCTTGCAACCTTCTTCCAATAACTTTTCCACCAGGTGACTTCCGATAAACCCGTCTGCTCCCGTAATCAGGACTTTCTTGTTTTTTAACTCCATTTTGTCTTTAAACTATTGACTCAAAAATTTTTATCTAGACCTAAGGTGAACTCTCTGCCAAATGTGATAGTTTCAAATTTAAGCAAGGAATTCAATCCTCCATAAGTTCACCCTTTGTAAGAGAGTAAACTTACAAATTTTGAATAAAATTCGCTCTTCTATTCAGATTTAAATAATTCTTCTTCTCTTATTCCCCATAGAATTCAATTCTTTGGGGCAGGTAAAAACGAATTGGAATACAGGAAAGCAGATTCGACGATTTTCATTACTTAAATTACTTTTAAGTAAATGTATTACCTTTGCCTTCAGTCTCATATGGTAAGTTACAAAAGTACATTAAATTAATTATGCCTGATAATAGTAGAAAAGAGAAGTGGGTAACAATTGTAAACAGACATTATCCTCCCAATCCTGGCATAACTGGTGAATCGGCCTGGGACCTCGCTAAATATCTGATAGACCATTACAATATTCATGTACAAATAGTCCATGTTCTACGAAATGATGATGGCGGAGGTGCAGTCAGATCCCCTATTGGAAAAATCGTTTCAATTCCAACTTTATACAAAGGTAAAAATGAAGGCTTAAAATCTCTTGCAGGTTTTCTTGATGGTTTATTTCTGATTATTAAAACCCTTTTTGTGAAAAAAGGACCTGTAATTTGCATGACCAGCCCTCCATTGTTACCATTTTGGGCTTCCATTTTTTTTGGAATATTTCGTATAAAATGGATTTTCTGGTCAATGGATTTATTTCCTGAAGCTTTTGTAGCAAACAGGAAAATGAAAAGTAATTCTTTCCTTTATAGAATTATCAGATCCATTACTTATAACAACAAACCAGAGTTGCTGGTTTCATTAGGGCCCAAGCAGGCAGAATATATCCTGACAAATTATAAAAGGCCCCCTCTTGTTACAGTGTTACCATGTGGCGTCTTTACAGATTATGAAAAAGACGAACAAATTCCTGAATGGAAAAAAGATGATGGCAAAATTTATTTTGGTTATTGCGGGAATCTCGGAGCTCCACATTCGAAAAAATTTCTGAAAGAATTCATTGATACGTTTAATCCGGAAACACAACATTTAATCCTTGCTGTCTATGGACCAAAAGCTTCTGAAATACAAGAGTATGCAAAAGGGAAAGTTGGTATAACAATGCTTAAAAATGTACCAAGAAGTCAGCTACATTATATAGATATCCATCTTGTGAGTTTGCTTCCTGAGTTCAATCATACTGCTGTTCCTTCAAAAGCAATCAGTTCAATATGTACCGGAGGTACTGTTTTATTTTACGGAAATGAAGAAGCTGACACATGGTTTATGCTTCGCAATGCATCCTGGCTGGTTGATATTAATAAAGATTTAAAAAATCAATTGACAAACTTTATTGAGAATATTTCAG
The DNA here is from genome assembly GCF_000426725.1 of Sporocytophaga myxococcoides DSM 11118. Classification (NCBI taxonomy): domain Bacteria; kingdom Pseudomonadati; phylum Bacteroidota; class Cytophagia; order Cytophagales; family Cytophagaceae; genus Sporocytophaga; species Sporocytophaga myxococcoides. The sequence continues at coordinate 339,080 of NZ_KE384561.1, forward strand.
CGGAAGAAGTACTTGGAAAGAAAAAAGACTCAATAATACTTGCTGATCAGTTACATAAAATGGAAATATCAGCTTATCAGGAAATAGCGGATCATATAATCCGCTATCACCGGTGATTAAACTCTGCTTTTTAGACCATTAAAGATTTCTTCCAGCGTATTGGGCAGATCATATTTATAATTCCAGGCCGGATAGTGATTCTTAAATTTAGATAAATCACTTATATACCAGATATGATCACCGACCCGTGAAGTATCGGAATATGAATAATTCATTTTCTTTCCAGTGATTTTTTCACAAATCAGAATTGCTTCTTTCATTGAACAATTGGCAAACCTTCCCCCCCCTGCGTTATATACCTCTCCCTGACCAGGGTTTTGATAAAAATGCCAGAACATATTAATCAGATCGTAACTGTGTATATTGTCTCTGACTTGTTTTCCTTTGTATCCGAAGATTGTATAATGCTCGCCGGTGATTGCACATTTCATCAGGTAGGAAAGAAATCCATGGAGCTGTGTGCCAGAGTGATTTGGCCCAGTAAGACAGCCTCCTCTGAAAACACCGGTTTTCATTCCAAAATATCTTCCATATTCCTGAACCAATATATCAGCAGACACTTTTGAAGCTCCAAAAATAGAATGAGTAGACTGGTCAATAGTCATCTGCTCGTCTATACCATTTTTGAAATACTGATGCTCTTCGCTTATTTCCCATCTATTTTCCAATTCCACAAGAGGAAGAAAATTTGGAGTGTCACCATATACCTTATTGGTGGAAGTGAAAATAAAGACCGCCTCTGCACAATATTTTCTGGTCATCTCCAGCATATTCAAGGTACCATTGGCATTTACAGTAAAATCTGTAAATGGCTCTTTTGCAGCCCAGTCGTGGCTTGGCTGTGCGGCCGTATGCAAAACCAGTTTAATGTCTTTGCCATATTGAGCAAAAAGCTTATCTAATTCTTCCTGATTTCTTATATCAAGAGACTGATGAGTGTAATTGTGGTACGTAGTTTCTAGTCTTTGTCTGTTCCAATTGGTAGAAGCATTTTTGCCAAAAAAATACTGCCTCATATCATTGTCTATTCCTATTATAAGATCGAATTTATCGCTAAAAAAACCAACCGCTTCACTTCCAATCAATCCGGCAGAGCCCGTAATCACCGCTATATTCATATTCAATACTTTATTTACTTTTCCTTGTCTTTGTTACTAAATTTCAGAATAGAGCTTCTAATTATACCTAAGCTTCAGTAGCCTTAGTGTGACGGACTATTTTGAAGGATACCATATAATATTATCTAACAAAGACTTCCGTTGAATCTTATTTTAACAAAAAATTATATTATTTAATCCCCGAAAGATAATATATATTTTACATTTTACTCAAAGGTTATTGCCGATTTAGTCATTAAACGCCTTTCCAAATTTTCATTAGAAAAGATTGAATCCTATACATCCCGATAAAACCAATCAGCAAAAATTATTAAATTATTACTTACCAACTATTTAAGAAATCAAGAAGCATTTTGGGAAATTTTAAATAGTATCCATTTCCTGAAAAAAAGAAAATAATGAATCAATATCCATAATTCATGAATAATTGAGAGCATTTTTCATAAAATGAAGATTAAATTCGGAGGCAAAATCACAAAATCATTCACTTATCTTATTTTTTATGAATAGCTTGATTTTTCAATTTTATTTAAACACATTCGTTGAGGCTTAAAAAATAGACCTTGTGTATATATAATTGCTATGAAATTTCAGATTTATCGATTGTTATATTACAAGGATTTTAAAAACATAATTTTTTTTCTTAAAATTGACCCAGAAAATATAGGTTATAAAGTATGAAGAGAATTGCGGTTTTCACTTCCGGTGGTGATGCACCAGGTATGAACGCTTGTATAAGAGCTGTAGTTAGATCAGCGCATTACTTTGGTTTAGAAGTATATGGAATTTTGAAAGGTTATGACGGAATGATCCATGGTAACCTTATCGAAATGGATGACAGATCGGTTAGTAACATCATCCAAAGAGGTGGAACCATCTTAAAGTCAGCCAGAAGTGAAGAATTCAGAACTGTTGAGGGAAGAAAGAAAGCCTACGAGAATATTAAAAAATTTGGTATCGACGGATTAGTTGGAATTGGAGGAAACGGAACATTTACCGGTGCGGAAATTTTTTACAATGAATATCAGATACCTTGCGTTGGAGCTCCTGGAACAATAGATAACGACCTTTATGGCACGGATTTTACTATCGGTTATGATACAGCAGTTAATACTGCTCTTTCAGCAATAGACAGAATCAGAGATACAGCGGATGCTCACGAAAGAATATTCTTTATTGAAGTTATGGGTCGTGACACAGGTTATATTGCAGTAAGATCTGCAATTGCAGGTGGAGCTGAAATGTCTGTAATGCCTGAGACTAAAAATTCAGTTAAAGAGGTAATCCAGAAGTTAAAACACGGAACAAGCCAGTCAAAAGCGTCTCACATTATCATAGTTGCAGAAGGCCATGAAGTGGGAAGAGCTCAGAATATAGCTGATAAAGTAAAAAAAGAACTACCTGAACTTGATGCCAAAGTTACAACTTTAGGTCACGTACAAAGAGGTGGAGCGCCTACAGCTGCAGATAGAGTGCTAGCCAGCAGATTAGGACTTGGCGCTGTTGAAGGATTAATAAAAGGAAAAACCAATGTGATGGCTGGGGTAATCAACAGAACATTGTGCTACACTCCATTCAAAGATACTATTACTAAGAAAAAGCCAATTAACAAAGAGCTCATTCGTATAGTTGAAATTTTAAATGGCAGGAAATACCATAACATAGAAAGAGAAATTTTATAATAAAAAAAAGCCCCTGACCTGTCGGGGGCTTTTTTGTTACTCTCAGAGACGCTATGAATGGCATCTCAAAACCTTATAATGATTCACTTTAAGTTTTAAGCATTCCGCTTTCTGCTTTAATAAAATCAATAATCTCAGCCTTCTGTGCGGGGTTAAACCAATGATATTCTTTATCTTTTTTAAACCAGGTTAACTGACGTTTCGCATACCTTCTGGAGTTCCGCTTCAACAAACGAATCATTTCTTCCCGTTCATAAATTCCATCAAAAAAATCAAAAACCTCTTTATATCCTACTGTTTGTAATGCATTCATATTTTTATATGGAATTAATGCCTTCACTTCTGCTTCCAGTCCGGCTTCCAACATTAAATCCATCCGGCGATTTATTCTTTCATATAATTCCTCTCTTGGCCGCTCCAGTCCTATTTTTATAATTTCAAAGTTTCTGGATGCTTTTTCATTTTTTCTGTAAAAAGAAAATGGAATACCAGTACTTCTGATCACTTCAAGAGCTCTGAGAATCCTTTGATGATTGGACTTATCGACCTGTTCATAATAAACAGGATCAGACACCTTTAATTCTTCCAATAAAGGTGAAAGTCCTTTATCAGACAATTCTGAAACCAGCTGACTCCTGGTCTCCTCTTCCACCTCAGGCATTTCGTCAAATCCTTCACAAACAGCCTTGATATATAATCCAGACCCTCCAGTAAGGATCAAATAATCCTTTTCTGTAAAAAGATGATCAATTAACTTTAAAGCTTCCTCTGAATATGATCCTGCATTGAATGGTTCTGCAATGGAGTGACTATCGATAAAGTAATGAACAACACTTTTCATTTCAGCTGCAGTAGGCTTGGCAGTTCCTATGCTCATTTCTTTGAAGAACTGTCTTGAATCAGCTGATATTACCGGAACAGCAAAATGCTGCGCCAGTTCGACACAAAGGTCAGTTTTGCCGACTGCAGTCGGTCCTGCAATTACTATCAGATATTTACTTCCCACTTTCAACCCTTTTATAAAAATCAACTAGTGCCTCAGATTCCTTTTCCCAATTGAAAATTTTTCTTGCTTTCAAAGCATTCTGCTTGATTTCATCATAGAGTGCAGGCTCATTCAGCAATCTATTGAAAGCCTTTACAATTTCTTCATGTTTAAGATCAACCAGTAAAGCAAATGAATATACATCATTAAGATGTTTATATTCCGGAAAATTTATAGTTACCTGTGGAATTCCGGCCATCATATAATCGAAAAACTTATTGGCAAGAGAATAGTAGTAACTGGCCCCTCTGTTTTCCAAAAGCAATACACCGGCATATGCTCCACGAATAATTTCCTTTAATTTTTCAGGTTCCACATAACCCAAAAATTTCACTTTACCATCCAGATCCATATCCTTTGCTTTAGCCTTCATGCTTTCAAACATTTCTCCATCTCCGCAGATATAAAGGCTGCAATTGATTTCAGGCATTGCATTGAGCATTTGTTCTATACCTCTTCCTTCATTTACTGCTCCTGCATATACTATATATTTTTCCTTGGATGTTTCAGGGTCAACCGGCTTGTACAAAGGAAGATTTCTTATCAAGGAAAAACTAACTCCGGGATACCTTTCTTCAAAGATTCTCCTCACTCCTTCACTCACTGTATATGAATACTTTACTTTTGGCACTATATAATTCTCAAGCTTCAGCCACATAGACCTTACAACAGGTCTTCTGACAACTTCAATTACCTCTGTAAATAACTCATGAGCGTCATACACCAAAGGTTTATTTTTCACCTTCGAAACAACATAACAGGGAAGAATTGTATCAAGGTCAATTGCGCAGATTATATCTGCCCTTCTGAACATAAGAAAAAATAAAAGACGAAAATTATATTCCAGATAAAAAAGCTTCCCGTTTTCAAAAAAACAATCAAGCCTCTTTTGCTCAAACAATTGATGTTTTAACTCTATAGATTTTTTTCTTTTCCTACCTACCAGAAGAACAGAATGCCCGGCCTTAGCCAATGTGGATGAAATCCTTTGCATTCTTTGATCATAAGATAGATCGTTTGTTACCGTAAAAATGATTCTGGCCATTGCCTATTTTTTTGCAAATTAAACCGGGATTAAGCATTAAAAAAAATATCATTATTAATCAATTCATTAGAATTTATAATAAAGTATAGATTATAATGATTAACAGGATTTTCAACGGCTATGATTATTTTGAGTTAAAAATTGTAGCCTGAATTATTGTATTATAAATGAACTGAAAAATATTTTTCAAGGAATACATTTAAAACATTTTAATAACCAGCAACTTACAATCAAAGGCTTTTTGGCGTAAAAAAAGATTTTATAGATCAAATTGATTATATTTGTTTAAGTCGATCCATCCTCTGAGTACCCATGGAATTAGAAAATAAATCGAGAGAAGAACTAGCTGCGGAGATCCTGAAGCTTCAGGATAAAATAAACTTAATTGAAAGGCAATCTGATAAAAAATTACCAGAGATTGACCTTAATTTTCGTAATGCCCTGGAAAAAATTACCCTATTCGCTCTGAGTATCAATCAGGACGGAAAAATTGCCTATTGCAACCAGACTTTTGCTGATTTTATTGGAGCATCTAAGGAAGTCCTTTTAGGAAAGGAATGGACAAGTATTGTACATAAAGGTAAAGGCCAGGATGATCGTGGGATTTTTAGCCTGATTGAGAATGGCCAACTTTTTAATAATATCAAGAGAAAAATCATAGCCAAAGACGGACAAATAAGAACTGTCAGATTTCAGGTTTTGATTCAAAACAATTCGGATGGAAAGCTTTCAGAAACTACTCTCGTGGGGGAAGATGTCACAGAAAAAAAGAGGGTAATAAAAGCTTTAAAAGAAAGTAATGAGCAACTTCACGATCTTTTTGAAAATGCTAATGACCTTATTCAGGTATTTTCTCTTGAAGGTGATATTATTTTTGTAAACAATGCCTGGAAGAATACCCTTGGGTATGTAGATGACGAGATTACTAGTCTTAATTTTAAAGAGATTGTTCACAAGGACTACCAGCAAGCGACCTTTGATCATTTACAAAAAATATTAAGCGGAGAGAAAGGCGACAAAATTGAAACTGTTTTCACTACGAAAGCTGGTAAATCCATACATGTTATAGGTAGTGTAAACGTTCGATATGAGAAAGAAAAGCCAATTGCATTCAGAGGCATATTTCACGACAACACTGAAAGGATAAGAGCAGAAAGAGGGGTTACCCTTTATTACAAAATTGCCAACCTTACCATAAGCAGCAATAACCTGGAATCTCTCCTTTACAATATCCACCAGGAGCTTAAGACAATCATTGCTGTTAACAACTTTCACGTTGCACTTTATGATAAGGATAAAAACTATCTGAACTTTCCATACTATGTTGATGAAAACTTCGGAGATAGAATTACTACCCAAAAAAGGATTGTAGGAAAAGGCTTAACTGAATATTCTCTCTTTAACGACAAGCCTACTTTTCTTTATGAAGAAGACATTCACGAACTGGCAGCTTCAGGAAAAGTAGAATTAATGGGTCCGGTACCCAAAATTTGGCTGGGAGTTCCTTTACGCCTGGAAAACCGTACCATTGGAGTCATTGCAGTAAAAAGCCATAGTGACAGAAATAAATTCAAGAGAAGGCACCTTGATCTTCTGGATTTTATTTCAGGTCAGATTGCCATTGCAATTGAGAGAAAGAGAAATGAAGAAAAGATCCTTGAACAAACTGCAAGATTAAATTCAATTTTTGAAAGCAGTTCTCACCTGATATGGTCTGTTAACAGGCAAAGAGGGCTTACCTCTTTCAACAGAAATTATGCTGAAGCTATAAAAAGGAAATTCGGTTCTTATCCGGAACTTGACCAAGCCTCTGAAAAACCTAAAATATTAATGCTTTCAGACGAAATTTACCATGATTTCGTCAATGCAAGGTATAAAGAAGCATTTGAAGGAAAGCAGCAACACTTTGAAGCCCGAACAATCATTGATGGAAGGGAAACATGGAGAGAAACCTTTCTGAATCCTATATTCCTTCCGGATGGACGAATAGAAGAAGTTTCAGGTATTTCACATGATATTACAGAAAAGAAACATTGGGAAATAGCTCTGCAAGAAAGCGAGGAGAAGTTTCGTAATATATTTGAATCCTTTCAGGACATCTATTACAGAACAGATGTTCATGGCAGAATCAATATGATAAGTCCTTCTGGATGTGAGCTAAGCGGATATAGCCAGGATCAGATCATTGGGCGACACATTACAGAGTTCTATGTTAGTCCTAAAAAACAAACAGCGCTTGTAAAACAATTGCTACGTACAGGTACTATCCGAAACTATGAGAACAACCTGGTGCTAAAAGACGGAACGGTAATCCAGTCCATTTCAAATATCAGGCTAATTTATAGCAAAGAAGGTAAACCTATTGCTGTAGATGGAGTAGCCAGAGATATTACATATTTGAAGAAGGCTTCGGAAGAATTGCTTAAAGCTAAGGAAATAGCAGAAAGATCACTGAAAGTAAAAGAAAGTTTCCTTGCCAACATGAGTCATGAGATCAGAACACCAATGAACGGAATCATCGGAGTGATTGATCTGTTATTTGATTCTCACCTCGATGAAGAACAGAGAAAGTATGTTCAAACTATAAAGAAGTCTTCAGAGACTCTTTTGACCATTCTGAATGACATACTTGACCTTTCTAAAATTGAAGCAGGTAAGATGCAGCTTCGTCTTACTTCAGTTTCAATTGAGTCTACCGTTGAAAAATTATTTTCATTATTCTATCAACAGGCAGCTTCCAAGAAGATTGATTTTGCCTTTACTATTGACGAAAACATTCCAAAATATATTCTTGCTGATGAAATAAGGTTATTGCAGATCATGTCTAACCTTACCAGTAATTCAATAAAATTTACCGATCATGGAAGTGTAAATATCGAGCTGGTGCTTGACGAGAAAAAAGGAAGTACCTACAAAATAAAAGTATTGATAAAAGACACTGGGATTGGTATTTCCGAAGAAAATAAGAAAAAGCTATTCGAATCTTTTAGTCAGGTAGATACCTCTTCCACCAAAGCCTATGCAGGTACAGGTTTAGGGTTGTCTATATCGAAAGAGCTGTGTAAAATGATGAACGGACAGATTGGTGTGGAATCTGAGTTAGGTTTGGGTAGTACCTTCTGGTTTACTTTCGAAGCACAGGAGAGTAAGCGGGTATCGCCTAAAGCAAGCCTTTCGGAAAACCTATCCGAGACAAGCAAATCTTATTCTGATGATCCATTGAATGTGCTGCTGGTAGATGATAATCAGATCAATCAATTTGTTGCCAATGAGATATTGAAGAAAGCAGGCTGCAAAGTGGATATAGCCGAAAACGGAATTGAAGCAATTGCAAAAGTAAAGTCAAAGTCTTATGACCTGATTTTTATGGATATTCAAATGCCTCAGATGGACGGAGTAACAGCAACAAAAGAAATACGAAAGCTAAACCTTGCTCAAACACCTCCTATTATTGCGATGACGGCCTATTCCATGAAGGAGGATAAGGAAAAGTTTATTAAAGATGGAATGGACGACTATTTATCCAAACCTATAAAACCTGAAAATTTAATTAATAAGCTGAGAGAATGGAGTAGACATAAAAAGTCTGAGACAAAATCCGAGACAAATACCAATCAGGAAACATTAAAAACCAACGATGCAATTCTGAATCAGGAGGTTTTGGATAAACTGAAAGTTTTTGCTGATTCTGACACTTTACTAAATATCTATAACGACTTTGAAACAGAGGCTATTGAGCAAATAGAGGCATGTAAAAATTCTTTTAAAACAGAAGATATTAAGAATATTTTAAATAATTTGCATACTTTAAAAGGGACATCCGGAACTCTCGGAATAGCAAGAGTGGAGAAGCTGGCAAGAGAAATAGAGGGTAGGCTAAAACAAAACAATTTAACCAATCTGGAAGAGGGTCTGAATGAATTAGATAACGCCTTTCAGGAATTCAGAGATTATTACAAAAATATTTTTTAAAGAATAGAGATTATGAGCACTTACAAGAAAGTTCTTATTGCCGAGGATAGTTCAGTAATTCAAAACCTGACCAAAAAGATCCTGGAATTTCAGAATTACAAAATTTCAAGCGTAAAAAACGGGAAGGACGTATTAAAAGCTGTTGAATCAGAGAATTACGACATAATTTTAATGGATATAAACATGCCACTTATGGATGGTATGACTTGCGCTAAAGAAATCAGAAAAAACCCTGATTCTGTAAAATCGAAAGTACCCATTGTGGCAATAACAGGAAATGCTAAAAACTATAGCGATAAAGATTTTGTTGATGCCGGAATAAATGAGTATCTTCAGAAACCTCTCGATTTCGACAAACTGGTTGAAACCGTGAAAAAATGGACTTTATAAATTATGCAAATAAAATACACCAATCAGTTTTTAAATAAACTGGAAGATATTTTCGCAGAGTCTGAATATATGCTCAGATATGAAAAAGGCAATTTTCATTCAGGCTACTGCATTTTAAAAGACACAAAAGTAGCGGTTGTCAATAAATATTTTCCGGTTGAAGGTAAAATCAACTGCTTAATAGAAATTCTTCGTTCCATTAAGCTTGATGTATCAAGATTGAGTGAAAAAAACAAAAAGTTTTATCTGGAAATCAATCAAACTGAATTATCGCTTTGATCATTTCATTTCTGGGTACCGGTACATCTCAGGGCATACCTGTAATCGGCTGCGATTGCGAGGTATGCACTTCTCTTGACTTCAGAGACAAAAGGCTCAGAACTTCCATTCATATTCAAACGGAGGATCAAAGCATTGTAGTGGATACCGGCCCGGATTTCAGAACCCAGGCTTTAAGACAAAGAATTAAGAAGCTGGATGCCGTTTTAATTACTCACGCACATAAAGATCATACGGCAGGCCTCGATGATATCAGAGCTTACAATTATTCTCAGAAAAAAGATATGCCGGTGTATGGCAGGCTTGCCACTCTGGAGCAGTTGAAAAAAGAATTCTCTTACGCTTTCACTGAATTTAAATACCCGGGAGTTCCTGAAATAACGCTTGTTGAAATTGAAAATAAACCATTTAGTATAGGGAAAACCGAAATTACCCCAATTGAGGTAATGCATTACAAAATGCCGGTCTTTGGTTTCCGAATAAAGGATTTTACCTATATCACTGATGCTAATTATATTTCAGATCATGAACTTGAAAAAATACAGGGTACAAAAGTTTTAATACTGAATGCCCTGCAAAAACAAGAGCATATCTCACATTTCAATCTTGAACAGGCTCTGCATATCGTAGATAAAATAAAACCTCAAAAAGCATACTTTACACATATGGCCCATAAAATGGGTTTACATCGAAGTGTGGAAATTGAACTTCCTGCCAACGTTCATTTGGCTTATGATGGACAAGTTATAGATATGAGCAGCATTTAGATTTGTTGCTCTTGCTCACACTCTTGCTTCGTTCTATCTGAATCGCAAATAAATTGGGCTAGTTTATTACGATAAAAAAAGGCTGCCCTTTTACAGGCAGCCCATATATTTAAATAACTTTTAGCTATTTAAGATATTCGAAGGTTTCCTTCTTCACTTTCCTTTCTCCCTCGTACCTTCTAATAATATAACCGTTTGCTACAATGATTTGTTCATTTTAGAACAAGATTCTCCGTGAAGCACTTCATTCTTAACTTCCTCTGTTGCCTCACTAGCTTTTTTTCTTCCAGGACAACAAGTACGAACCTCTGCATCTGCGGAGTCCCTGCTTTGAAGTTCCTCATAGAACCCAGGGGGAATAAACGCGGTTTCAGGATATATATATCCTTTTTGAAGATAAGAAGAGTCTCTCTGGGCATAATATACCTCCAGACCAATCCAATCTTCATACCTTATAGGATTTACATCACCTTCGGGATATCTGTGAGGATTGCTTCCTCCCAGGTAATCATTGAACCTGTTATACTCATAATCCATATTTTCATAGATAACATGGTTCCCAAAAGAATTGAGCTTAAGAGTATTTTGCTCTGAAGTGATTTTTTCATCCTCAAACCACTCATGAAAATAACTAGGGCTATGGTGACCCGAGTTCTGATTATCCGCAGAGCTTACTTTCTGTCCTGGCAATGAAGATGTCGTAAACTGCTGATGTCCTCCTATTTCCTCATAAGCACAAGAGGATAACATTCCTCCTATCAGAAGGAATAACAGGTTTTTAATTTTTCTCATATAATTCTCTCCTTTCACATACACATCCATAAAAAGAACTATAAAAGAATTTCAAAAGTTATGAGCTATCTGCCAGTCTGACTATTTCCCATTTTTATATCCTATATCATAACTCTCTTTAATGTTTTCCATCTGCAGGTCCACCCCTCTGGTTTTGGCAGATATCTTAAAGTCATTCAATATTTCAATCACGTCATAATCAATATACTTTGCCTTTGATCCGTCAATGATGACTTTTGAATAATCGGGAATTTCCCGAAGCATAGTCATAATACTCGCTTTATTCAGGAAAGAAACTTCTTCTGCGAGATCTAGCCTCATAACCTTTGCATCTTCACTCTCCTTCATAGAACAGGAATAGGCGAGTTTCAAATTTCTTCTAAGAATAAATACAATTGAGACAATAATACCAACAACTATTCCTTTCAGAAGATCTGTAAGCACTATGGCAAGGATAGTCAATATAAACGGTACAAACTGTTCTACTCCATTTTTAAAAATAGTTTTATACAGTCCTATATTAGTAAGCTTATACCCGATTACAAGAAGAATTGCAGATAATGCTGCCAGAGGGATCTTATTTAAGATTTTATGTAAAAATATAACACACAACAAGAGTAATAAACCATGGTAAAAAGAGGAAAATTTTGATCTCGCTCCTGCTGAGATATTAGCAGTTCCTCTGACAATTACAGCCGTCATTGGTAAGCCTCCTATGATACCAGACAAGATATTACCAACACCTTGTGCTTTAAGCTCCCTATTTGTTGGTGTATGTCTTTTCAAAGGATCCAGCTTATCTACAGCCTCAATACTAAGCAGCGTTTCCAGACTTGCTACCACAGCAAGTGTTAGCCCTATTTTCCATACTTTAAAATTTGTAATCTCATTAAATGCCGGAAATATTATAAGCCCTTTAAGAGAACTCAATCCTTTGATCTCAGGAATTAATACAAGATGTTCTTTGTCTAATGCAAGCATAGGTATCTTCTCAGCAAAAATGATATTTAATAAAGAGCCTAATACTACCACTAGTAAAGGGGCTGGTATTGATTTTAAAAAACCTTTCGTGATCTTATTCCAGTAGATCATAACAAGAAGAGAAAGAACAGATATTATGATGGCCCCTTTATTCAATGACTGAAAAGCCCTTAAAAGCTCAGAAAAAGTATTTTCTTTATCAAACTGATCAAATGAAAAATCTCCCTCATAGTCTACATCATAGCCAATTGCATGAGGAATTTGTTTAAGGATCAGAATTATACCAATAGCGGCCAACATTCCTTTGATCACTGATGATGGGAATAATAAACTGATCGACCCCGCTTTTATAAAACCTAATATAATCTGTACCGCTCCTGCGATCACTACTCCTAGCAGGAAAGCGCTGTATCCTGCCTCTGTAATAGCATTAAGAACTATAACGGTAAGTCCTGCTGCGGGTCCACTTACACTGAGCTGAGAACCACTCAGCAATGCAACCACCAGCCCTCCCACTATACCGGCAATAATACCTGCAAAAAGCGGGGCTCCTGAAGCCAGAGCAATACCAAGGCAAAGTGGCAAAGCAACCACAAAAACCACCAAACCTGATGGAATATCATATTTTAAATTGGCAGATATTTGTTTTGAAAGATTATGTAATAAACTCATGCTAAAATTTTAAGTAGGTTAGAAACCGTTATACCCCACAATGAGACAAGCAGGATATAATTATGTTATAAAAATAGTAATCTGAAAACCAGGTAATGTTTCTAAACTATTTCAGGTGGTGGAGTTACCATTTCCCGGGACTGGCCGAGAAGAAAGAAGGGATTTGAATAAGGAAACTGTAAATTAGAAATTAGAAATTCAAGTATAAATGTATTCAATGGATTAAGGCATATTTTTTCTTTAGCTTCTGCTGCCTCCTTATTCTCATTATCATTTTCTGATTCTTCTTCATCGATATTTACCTTTACTGACGAAACTTTTTTCTTCAATGCCATACCTGATCCCGCCGACAGATAAAACACCTGCGGAACCATGACTGTAAAAAATAACATTAATATCAAAAAGTTTTTAAGCATGTAAATACAAGAATCCCTCTGAGACAAAGGTAATAAAAACGATTCAAAAAGAAGTTAATTTAACGATCTATTAACAGTGGTTACCACCTAACATTTTTAATTATCACAAATATCCTCAGAGAGCTAGCTTCTAAAATACATTTAATTATAAATATGGGACTTCAGAAAAGACCTGATCTAATAACACCCTGTACACTCCTGTGCTTTCAATAAAGTCCGGACATTTATAATGTTCTCCGGTTATCAGCAATGGCCATTCCTCCCTATAATCAGGAACCCTTCCATGAGATCCTTTAACTAAAGTTGCATCCAGTGGAATAAAATCCATAAGTGTTCTGAAGCCCATTTTTTTCTTTAGCAATTTAATCGCTGCCCTTGCTTTAATAAATTTTATTTCAGGGTTAAAAAATAATTCCACGGGATCATAACCCGGCTTTTTATGTATTTCTACGGTTCTTGCAAAGTCTGGCGCTTTAAGATCATCCAACCAATAGTAGTATGAAAACCATGAGTTCTTATCCGCAACTGCGATTAAATCTCCCGCTCTTTCATGATCAATATTTAAAAGCTCTTTATCCAGGCCACTTAAAACTACATCAATACCTTTGGATGAAGCCAGAAGTTTTTTAACATCTTCTTTAATAGACTTATCGTTAATATATACATGCGCTATTTGATGATCTGCTACTGCAAAAGCCCTGGAACCACCTGCATCCAGAAGTTCCAGACCACTTTCTTCCCTTAGTTTCAAATATCCTTTTTCTCTTAAAATTCTGTTAATATGTATAGGATTGGAAACATTTGAAATTGAATATTCAGAAACGATATTCACTTTAGCTCCTCTTCGTTCATAGAAAGTAATCAGTCTCTTACACAATTCATCTATTTCTCTAAGGTTTGCTTTGCTCCTGGAATCATCAGGCCCATATTGCTGCAGACAATAGTCAAGATGAGGCAGGTATATCAATGTAAGAGTAGGATTAAACATTCCATCTACCAGCATGGAAGCTTCTGCTATCCAATTACTCGACTTTATAGAAGTATTAGGCCCCCAGAAATTAAACAGAGGGAATGTACCCAGCTTCTTTTGCAGATAATCTCTCAGGCTTGAGGGATTGGAATAAACATCAGCCAACTTTTTTCCGTCAGCATGATACTGAGGTCTTGGGGTAACGGAGATATCAGCAGATGAATACATATTATACCACCAGAACATATTGGCAAATGTAAAATTAGGATCAATCTTTTTGGCTGCTTCCCAGATTTTTTCTGACTTAACAAGTTTGTTGGACTGCTTCCAGAACTTAATTTCGCAATCACCATGACTATACCACCCGTTTCCCACAATACCATGCTCTGCAGGAGTTTTGCCTGTTAAATAATTACTTTGAGCGGTACATGTAACCGCTGGAAATGCTGGTCTTACCGGCACTGTTTTTTTTCTGGAAGACCACTCCTTCAGAAAAGGAGTAGAATCTCCAAGCAGCTTTGAGGACAAAGCCACTAGGTTAATCACAACTACTTTATCCATAAATTCTGATATTGAACTTTCATATTTTCAAGCACCCACTTGAATTCATTCACAATTGATTCGGTTAAATCTATTTTAACTTCATCAGGTAATACACTCCAGGTATATGTTTCTATCTCCAAAACACTAGTGATTGACTGATGTTGCAGCAATTGAAATACATTTAATATGTCATCCTGAGTGGATTCCAATATTCCATAATTGGATACAAAAAGAGGCACATGATAATGAATTCTCCATTCTTCGCATGATCCATAATTATTGTCATGGATCATATCAGGCAAATCATTATATCTCTTAATTTCCTTATCATATCTTCCGGCAACTTGATGAAGGTAAATCTTATCACTTATAGATTTGAGTTTAGTGGAAAGGTCTTTATGATCTAATCCTGCAGGCTTGAATTTTAATGCTGCGCTTATCTGTATCTTGCCGATCCCTATCTTTTCTTTCTTATATAGAGCAAGCATTTCTGCAGGATTTTCAAACAATACAGAAGAGTGACATACATCAAAACAAACCTTGATATGTTCTCTAACTGCTGCTTCTGCCTCCTGCGCACTCATATTTTTTATTTCAGAGAAATACTTTATCGCTCCGGGAACGAGCCAGTTGTTGTAAAAATTGATCATTCCTCTGGTATCTTCTATAATTCCATCGGGCTCAGGTTCAATATCCAGATGAATTACTTTTCCGCTTTCATTTTTCACCTGAATTAAGTATTCCGTTATCAGAGCAAAATGAAAGCTTGCCTTCCTGAATATGTGATCCATCTGTTCATTGGTTTTAAACCAATGTCTGTAAGAAACCGGTGAAGTTGAGATCCCTCCTTCTATCCCTTGAGGAAGAAGAAAATTCAGAATTTTAATCAAACGAACAGTATACTCAATACGCTCACGGGAATTCCAATCAGGTAAATGTACTTTATCTTTCACAATGGTTCTATGAAAACCTCCATAGGGGAATCCATTGATTGTAAATACGTAGAAGCCATTAACTTCCAGCCACTGACGGAATCTGAAGAGGTTATCATTTGCTAATAATTCTCTTGCCGCTATGTCAGACAGGCGCAAACCTATACCAAATGGCCGTCCCGGATTAACCTTCTCTTTGATAGAAGGAAGATATTCTTTCAGGTTTCCAAAAGTTTCTTCCCAGGTTTCTCCAGGATGGATATTCGTGCAATACGTAAGATGAAAGCCTTTCTTAAAAGTCATAACGGGCTCATTTCATTTTTTTGGTAATATGAATTTGCTTGTTGTAAACTCTTTATAATTTCACCACTCTCAATTGCTCCCACCTCTACTCCTTTTCCAATAGCACTTAGAAGCATGATTGTAAGTTTTCCTCCGAGATGTTCTCTGAATTCATGTAATCCTATTTCCAATTCAGAATAATTGCTGATTAGAAAAGATAAGTACTCATTCACAATGTCTCTGAATCCACATCGGTTTATACAATCCAGTATTTGATGCCAGCTTTGCAGTGAGATGTAATTTCTTAGATATGAAATCGTAACATCAAGGACTATTCCTACTGCTACAGCTTCACCATGTCTTATTTTATAATTGTCCATCTGCTCCAGTTTATGTGCTGCCCAATGTCCAAAGTCAAGAGGACGGGAAGACCCACGCTCAAAGGGATCTTCTCCGCCTATGTGTTGCATATGAAGCTCTGCACACCGATAGATCAAATCCTGCATAATATCCTGGTCTCTGGCAACAAGAGAAGATGCATTATTCATTATAAAATGGAAAAACTCTTCGTCCTTTATCAATGAAACTTTAATTGCTTCTGCAATGCCTGCAATCCAATCCCTTTGGCTCAATGTCATGAGAAACTTTCTATCATTGATCACAGCAAAAGGTGGAGCAAAACATCCCAGAAAGTTTTTCTTATTAAAATAATTCACGCTGTTCTTTACTCCTACTCCTGAATCGTTCTGAGCAAGCACCGTAGTAGGAATTCTTATCAGGCGAATACCTCTGTGTGCAATTGAAGCTGCATATCCAGCAAGATCCAGTAAGGCACCACCGCCAACAACAATAATATAAGAATGCCTAGACAACTTCCCTCTCTCAATTGCTTCAAGAATTTCATTAACTCTTCCCATTTCATTTTTCACTGATTCTCCCCCAGGAAGAATCATAATTTCCGTAAGTTGTCCCGTCAGGTTATTATTAAAATATCTAGTGGTCTTAGTTAACAAATCAGGGCTTTTGCTAATGACAGTTTCATCAACAACCACCAACACTTTTTCTTCTGAAGACTTGTTAATTAATCCTTTCAGAATATGATTTCTTTCATCAAATATATCTTCCGTAAAAAATACCCTATAGGTAAAAGGGACGACGAATGATTGCTGCAAACTTTTCATAATAATTTTCCATCAACTATGAGTGATCAAACAAACACAAACCAATCTATTTAGAATTATAGATCAACCTTTACAATATTAAGGATATACAAATCAGGTTACAGCAAAGTATCTGGAGAGCGCAATAGACATTGGCAGCAGGACCAATATAGAAAGAGCAAACTCAGGACCGGCATATGCTGCAGTCAGAGTAGCATCCAAAAGGATTATTCCTATTATACCATTTTTAACTGCCTGTCTTATTACACCATAGTTGACTTTCATCTGCATTTTTATAATTGGTATAGAAGTAAGCAGCAGAAAGCCTAGTAAGAACGGGAGTATACTTAGTAACGAAAATTCTTTAACCAGCAATATAGTAATAAGACCTGAACATGCCAGGAGATAAAAGAAGAAGCCAGCATCCAGAATATTTTTTTTAATTCGTCCTGTTTCACATTTACTGATAAGTGTAATACCAATGATATAAAACAAGGGCACTAAAGCAAGATAAACATGCTGAATAATACTGTTGCTCACAATTGAAATCCCCAGTAACATATTCAAACCTCGGCATATTCCCATCATCAAAGGACCATAAACAACAGAATGCTTAGCTTTCGCATCGTAAGTAAAGGCTGAAATCACTATACAAAGAGCCAGAGCAGCACTGGAGAATGAGACCATTAATGCAAAGAAAATCCCAAAAGAAAAAAGACAAATGCCAAACCGTTTTGCTTCAATAATTGTGAGTTTTCCGCTTGGAATCATTCTTTCAGGACGTTCTATTCTGTCTATATCATAATCGAAAACATCATTAAATACAATTCCTCCGGCATAAAGACATGCTGTAGACAATACAAGCATTAGCCCCTTTAACAAGAGAGAACTATCTCCAGACCAAGCTAATGCAGATGTAGCAATCAATGCACCGTTTATAACGTCTGCAGTAGAAGACAATACATTAGCGGGTCTCGCAATTGTCAAATATGCCTGTAACTTTCCCATCAGACAATTATATTTGAACTATCATTTTTTGGTAATGACTTTTTATCAACTTTTTTCAATTTCTGATCTCCCCTTAATACAGAATTACCATTGAAAGTATTGTCAATATTTTCTTCCGCATTCAACCAGTCCGATTCCTTTATTTTTCCGCTCAGACCAAATACCTGCAGTGCATTGCTATAACATACTTTATCAATATCTCTTGAAGGGATTCCTTTTGCTTCCATCAATAAGGCAGTTTTAGGGACAGCTAATGGATCGCTGATGCCCCAATCGGCCGCGCTGTTTATAATAATTCTTTCACTACCATACTTTTTTACAATTTCCACCATTCTTTCATTACCCATTTTGGTATTCGGATAAATGGTAAAAGCGGCCCAGAATCCTTGATCCAATACATCCTTAACTGTCTCTTCATTATTATGATCAATCACAACCCATGAAGGATCTAATTTATGTTCAAGGCAAACCTCCATACTTCTTAGTGTGCCTCGCTTTTTATTTCTATGCGGGGTGTGAATCTGTACAGGTAATAAAGTCTCTTTAGATAAAATCAACTGTTGTCTGAAATACTTTTCTTCCAATGGAGTTTGTTCATCATATCCGATTTCGCCTACACCTACAACCTTTTCTTTACATAGAAATAAAGGTAGAATATTCATAACAGATTCGGCCAATTGCTGATTATTGGATTCTTTGGAATTAAGACCTATTGTGCAATAGTGCATGATCCCAAACTGGCTTGCACGAAATCTTTCCCAACCAATAAGTCCGCTGAAATAATCTTTAAAAGAACCAGCTTCAGTGCGTGGCTGTCCTACCCAGAAAGAAGGTTCTATTACAGCTACTATACCTGCTTCAGCCATTCTCTGATAATCATCAGTAGTTCTGGAAACCATGTGTACATGAGGATCAATAAATCTTTTCATATATAAAATTTTAAAACTCCTGTAATTTCATTTTATTCCACTTATTGGTAATATCCTGCCAGGACAATTCATTATCTATCATCTTACCATGCAGATCAGGTCTATGGTCAAGCAGCATCAGAACAGCTTCCTCAGTATTGCTCACATAACATGTAAGTGCTGCAGTTTCCTGGCTTAACTGATTCTTATCTTCAAATAAAGCCTTCACATCTTTTAGGTGATTCGTTGAAAGGAAGGGAGCTATGATTCTCCAGATTTCAGG
Source organism: Sporocytophaga myxococcoides DSM 11118 (assembly GCF_000426725.1). NCBI lineage: Bacteria > Pseudomonadati > Bacteroidota > Cytophagia > Cytophagales > Cytophagaceae > Sporocytophaga > Sporocytophaga myxococcoides. The sequence continues at coordinate 358,385 of NZ_KE384561.1, forward strand.
GGTAATTTCCCTGCTTGCAGCTTTTCTCTCATGAACCAGATCGATTGCCATATCGGATAGTGCGGCATTGGCACGTCTTTCCAAACCAAAAATGTCACTGATAGGACTATCTATAAAGGCTGCTTTTAGTACCATCTGATTCCATTGTGATTCATTAAAAAAATCACAAGGAAACGGATTATTCAAGGCGATAGCTTCAAATAGCAGTTGGGAATTGGAGCGCACCCCTTCAGAGGCAATTTCAGTCAATCGATTCTGATAAGGCAGGATTGACAAGCCTTTTAAAATTGCTACCCTTTCATCAAGGTCTGCAGTACCAAAAATATTTTTTATCAGATTAAGAAATTCTTCTCCACTAAGAAAAGTAAGTTCCATCAGCATATTTATCCTTATAAACTCGGTGACTGTCCAGAACGAAGGATTCCAGCCTTTTCTAATGATGACAGTTTCTATTAGGTCGTCCTCATTTAAATCAAGTATTCGTTTCCCAAATACTGTTGATACTTTACTGAAAGCGAAATATATATTTCTGTAAACTCCTGACCTTACCTTTTCAATCTGTTCTATGTACCATCTGTACTGATCTTCAGTAATAACAAGAGCAATTTTTTTTTCTATAAAATGCCTCGCGGCCTTTACTTCCTGTATAGAAAAAGTATTTTTCATATAATGTATCTTCAGATTTTAGTGAACTCTTTTTTTAGCCATTTTTAATCTCCTCATAAAAATATAGTTGAGAAATATGAGGTTCATCATGGCGATCGCACAAATAAGAAGACCCAGAGACTCTCTTGCCAATTCAATATTGGAGCTATGTTCCATTGGCATCACTATGCCCTCATAGATTGAAGGCCATAAATAAATACATCCGGAAGCAAATAACGATGTGAATAACAACAGTATAAATGAATGAATCCTCTTTATCCCAGAATAGAAACATATCAAAGCTGCAAATGAGTAAATTGAAATCCATACCAAAGGATCCGGATCATTTAACTGAACAATGGCAAAACCGATGAATAGGAATCCCCATAATGAAGGGATCATCCCTGTTAAATTGTTCTTTCTCATAAATGCCTAAACCCTCAGAACAAGGTATTGTTTATGACTATCCATAAGAAGCAGGGAAGAAAAAAGCTGATACTATTCAGTTAAATGAATTAATATCTTATCGAATAATGTTTTATAAAAAAAAGGTTATGTCGGAAAAAAAAGGGAAAATTTATGTGGGTACTTCTGGCTGGCATTATAAGCACTGGATAGGAAAATTTTACCCGGAAAAAACTGCATCTAAAGATTTGTTAGATTATTATGATAGCTTTTTTGATACCCTGGAATTGAATAATTCCTTTTACAGACTTCCTTCATCAGAACAATTTTCAAATTGGTATAAAATTACACCAAAGGGTTTTTTATTCAGTATTAAGGCTAGCAGATATATTACACATATTAAACGCCTCAATATGCCCTCAGAAGGGATAAAAAAGCTTATTGACAGCATTTCACCTCTGAAAGAAAAACTTGGACCTATTCTATTTCAACTCCCTCCGAATATGAAATTGAATATTCAAAGGTTAGAAGAATTCATTGGTTTTCTTCCTTCAGGGTTCAGATATACGTTTGAGTTCCGCCACCCCTCCTGGTATACTGAGGATGTATATAAGCTATTAAAAAAGAACAACTGTGCTTTTTGTATTTATGAACTAAATCATCATATGTCACCCGTAATTTCAACGGCTGATTTTGTGTATATAAGATTACACGGACCGGAAGAAAAATATTCAGGAGATTATTCCAAAAAGCAACTTAATGAATGGGCAGAAAGCTGTAAAAACTGGTTGGACGAGGGTAAAGATGTATATATATACTTTGATAATGATCAGAATGCTTATGCTCCCTTTAATGCCCTTTATCTGAAAGAAACATTACAGAAAGGGAAAAAGAAACATTCAAAACCAAATTACACCAGAGCATAAAAATCAAAAAAGCTTATCCTTGTATTCATAAATTTTAGATATCTTAATTCACATCTTTCCTTCGGCACTTTTAATCGAAAGAAACAAAATTAAGTCTATTGAATTATTTAGATGAATACTTAAATAAAGCAAAATTCTATGCATGGGACTTTTCTAAATAAACTTCATACTTATGATATCAACCCTAAATTCAGCAAAAGGGCTGCTTATTTCTCAATGGAGTTTGCTGTTGATCAATCACTGAAAATATATTCAGGAGGACTGGGTTTTCTTGCCGGGTCACATTTAAGAAGTGCTTATGATCTTAAGCAAAACCTGATTGGAATTGGTATTTTATGGAAATACGGATATTATGATCAGGTTTGGAATCAGGATCATTATATGGAAGCTAAATTTGTGAAAAAGGAATATTCCTTTCTGGAAGATACCGGAATAATATTTCCGATCACAATTCATGATACTAAAGTAAATGTGAAAGCATATTTCCTTCCTCCTGATCAGTTCGGTACTGCACCATTATTTTTACTTTCTACTGACATCCCTGAAAACGATTATATATCGAGGACCATTACTCATAAACTATATGATTCCAACCTTGCCGCCAAGATTGCACAGTCAATCGTGTTGGGTGTAGGTGGGGCCAAGCTTCTCGATATTATCGGAGCTGAACCAGAAGTTTATCATATGAATGAAGGTCATGCACTGCCATTGGTATTTTACCTTTATTCCAAATATAGAAGCGAAGAGGCTGTCAGAAACCGTATGGTATTTACAACACATACACCTGAACTTGCAGGTAATGAGGAGCATTCGCTGGCCCTGCTTGAAGAAATGAGCTTTCTACATTGCATACCTCTAGATGAAGTGAAAAGAATTGCCAAAATTAGTGGAGATACATTGAACTATACCCTTACGGCATTAAGATTATCCAAAATCGCTAACGGCGTTTCCGAGATACATTCTAAAGTATCTCAATCTATGTGGCAGGGAAATGAAGGTGTATGCCCGATCATCCATATAACCAATGCCCAAAACAGGAAATTCTGGAAAGACAAGATACTTGATGAGGCATTAAACACTAATAACGATGAATTACTGGTAAAGCGAAAGAAAGAGTTAAAGCAAGAGTTATTTAAAGAAGTTGCGGATCAGACCGGAAAGATTTTTGACCCGAATGTACTTACTCTTGTATGGGCAAGGAGATTTGCCGGATATAAAAGAGCACAGCTCTTGCTCCATAACTATGAAAAGTTCCTTGGACTCATAAGCAGGAAGCATGAACCTATTCAGGTAATATGGGCAGGAAAGCCATATCCCGAGGATAAGCTAGGAATTGATATATTTAATTATATCAATCATACAGTAGAGAAATTTGATCGTTGTGCAATTCTTACAGGCCATGAAATGAAACTTTCTGCCATGTTAAAAAAAGGATCTGACGTATGGCTTAACAATCCTATTCCACCAAGAGAGGCATCAGGGACAAGTGGCATGACAGCGTCAATGAATGCATCCATTAACTTTTCTATTCCTGATGGTTGGTTCCCTGAATTTGCAAAACATGGAATAAACAGCTTTGTAATCAACTCTCAGCAAACCGATTCCTGGGTTCAAAGAGATGATCAGGATAATAAAGAATTACTCAGAGTATTGGAAGACGAAATTATTCCTACCTACTATAGAGATCCAAACAGATGGACAACAATAATGAAACAAGCTATGTGTGATGTATATCCCCAGTTTGATTCAGACAGAATGGCTACCGAATATTATCAGAAACTTTATCACGCTTAGGAATACAAAAAATAATAAATCCTGATGTTGATACATCAGGATTTATTATTTTTTAGTTTAAAGTCCACAAGCTGATAAGCCAAAAGAATGCATAGCCAAGCCATCCAATAAATGGCAGAAAAACAATTGATATAATCGGATATAATCTTGCGAATCTGTAAAAGATATAAAACACAAATAAGGTGAATGGTATATAAGCAAAAAAGCCAGCCATGGGGCTTTTTAAACCAAAAAATACGAGATCCCAAATGGTATAGTAAGCCATCATAATGACAACCAGAGTGATCAGAAAAACCGTTTCATTTTTATTATTCTCTTCTGAGAAAAGCTTGTAGAGCAATATTCCACAGATGATGTAGAAGATAAATCCCATGGCAAAGAAATATAAAATGGGTAAGGTAAATGAAGGCAACCTGAGCTGAGCATACCAACTGACAAGAGCATCGCCTTTGAAAAGGTTACTACATAATGCAAAGAACATACATATAGCTCCAGCTTTAATATATCGAAGCTGATTTAACAATTTATCCATGTTTTCAGAAATTAAATATGGAATGTATTTATAAAGAATCAAACAATCTGATATCCCTATTGTTCTTAAAATAAAAGGGTATGAGATATTTCAGACTGTTCACTATTATATTAAGCCTTAATATTCAGGGATGCAATGAGAGAAAAGCTGAAAAAATTTTTTCTACCACTGTTGATACAGGTACCGATATGGTCGATACAACACTTTTAAAGAGCGACACGTCCCGTCAAAAAGATACAATCCCCACTAAACTTCCTCCAAAAAATAATGATACTGAAACTGTGCTAAAACCCAAATCAAAGGATGATATGCCTGTAGCTATACCGGACTCCATAAAGAATAAAAAGAAATAAACTATAGATTTAAAAAAGAAAAAAGGGAGCTTGCTCCCTTTTTTCTTTAACGATTTCTTTCTTTAGGATTTGGCTGAGATGGTCCTTTATTTGGAAGCTTATCTTTTTCAGATGGATTCTCTTTTGCCTTATCTCTTTCCTTAGGCTGATTTTTATTTCCCATGTTTTTAAGATTTTTCAACCTTAACCACACTATGATAATTTTGTTATTCTTTTATCTAATACTAAGGTAAAATTTCTTCATGCTGAAATAAAGAGGAATCAATTGCAAGTGTATCCTGATATACATACTGAGCTGCTCCACCAGTAAGCTTTACGTAAGGAGAGATTTTACTATTTTGCTCTTCTGTAATAATTTCTTTTCTTAAAAGTAACGTACCTATCTTTCTGAAGTAATGATTCAGAAAGGGCTTTAGCTTTCCACCTTCATCAAAATAGTACTTAAACGCTTTTGGTTGGGGAACTATGCTCGCAAGAAAAATACTTTCTTCAACAGAAAGTTCAGATGGCCTTTTGTTAAAGTAAAACTTTGAAGCATTACCAATGCCATAGATGCCTGGCCCCCATTCAATAATATTAAGGTAAACCTCATACATTCTATCCTTTCCTGTGAGTCTGTTATTTTCAATAAGCCATACAATCAGAGCTTCTTCTACTTTTCTCGCAATTGTCTTTTCTCTGCTCAGGAATACATTCTTTACCAATTGCATGGATATAGTGCTTCCTCCTCTTGCAAATTTCCCCTTGCGGATATTATCTTTCATTGCCATTACAAAAGCATCCTCCCTAAAGCCCCTGTGCCAGTAAAAGCTGCCATCTTCAGAACAAAGTACAGCATTTTTAACATATGGAGAAATCTGATCGATAGGCGTAAATTCAGAATTGTCAATACCGACAGTAAATGTTTTAACTGCCACTCCTTTTTCAAAAGCTGTATGAACAAACGGCTTATTCATTTTGGTAAAATCCGTTTTTCCATAACTGATCACCTTAAATCCTTTTTCACTGAAGTTACTGCTGAACTTAAGTGAATCAACCATGCTCTTATCAAGATAAAAATTCAGTTGATATGAAAGCTTCCCTTCAACCTTGATACCTTCCAGAGAGGAAAATAAGCCAGCAGGCAATGAAGAAAAAAACCTTTGAGCTTCCAGTTCAGGCATGTTCAGACTTAAAGCATATATGCCTTTATTTTTCCTGTCGATAGTAGCTTTTCCGTTAAGACAGATATCATTTAGAAAAGTACTGTCGCTTTCAACAGTAACTGAAGATTTACCAAGGGAAATGAAATAATTTACATCTATCTTTTTTAAAGCAAGTTCGTTGGAGTCAAGTTTAGGGTGTTTTAATTTTAAAGCATCAAATCTAAATTTTCCTTTAAGATCAAGCTGTTCATCATTGAATTCATTATCTGCAAGATTAAACTTGAGCGTATCAAATCTAAAGTCCAATTGATAAAGATCATTGAGATAAGGGACTTTCAGCTCCGAAATTTCAGCATATAAATTTCCATTGATCAATCTTTTGCGTTTATTAATTTGACCTTCTGAAATCAGTACCTGATGAGTGTTCGGAATTTCTATAGATGCTTTATAATTTTTGTCATAAAGAAAAAATTTCTTTATTCTGAAAATATACTCGTTGTTGTCTTTAGTTAAGGCACAATTAAATCCTGAAATTTTTAATCTCGGAGGCAATGCTTTGAAGGAAGCAGTCAAAATCCTGTTAAGGATATAACCATAACCTTTCAATGTATCGGAATTTTCACGGTTTGTGCCTCTCTTCAATAAGAAAGAGTAGTTATCTTCCTTACCCTTCTTTACAGGATGAAAATAACCGTCTCTGATAGAAAAAGATTTAAATCTAAAATCGCCCGTTAAGGTATGAAACAAGTCAAGTTCAAAAGAAAGTGCTTCTGCTTTAGTTAGAGTATCCTTGTTATCCTGAACGATATAAAATTCTTGTCCACTGATACCGGAGAGGCCATGAACAGATATATTATTGAAAGAAAGTGTAGCTTGATAATCAGTTTTGAATTTTTCTTTGACCTTACCCAGGGCCCAGTTGGCAATGGAAGCCCTTAGAAAAAATATGGTAAGGATAAATATTGACGATAATACGGCAAGAATAACAACTACCCTTTGCAACTTACTGAAACTCATATTAGATTACTCTTCTATCTGAGTGCAAAGGTACAATTAAAATCAGGGTTTTGAAATATTTTACTAACTATTGCTTTGGAGGTCTTAATGAGAATTACTCATTATTCATATTCAGTGTAATAGGCTTCAACACAGTCTACTTTGGAAGTTTTGAGTTTGTAAACTTTGCCCACTGATTTATCTACTACCCATGATTTTATTGTTCTCACATTTCCCTCTTTATCAATTTTTATCATGCTTGTAGCCGGTTGTTCAAAATCACATTGAGTTCTGCATAATGTTTCGAACAAAACTTGTTTGTCCTGTACCATAATTCGTTTAACACCTTTTACTTCACAAACCATATCACCAGCGGTTTTAGCGAAGATCATCACAAAAGAAGAATCTCTTTTATTGAGATAGGTAAGAAGGCCATACTCCCCTATTCCATGCGATATCTGAGCAGAATATTGAATATACCCTTCCAATTCTCTGGAAGGATCAAACTTTTTGTTTTGCCAGTTCGTCAAAGTATCAAATAACTCAACCGACGCAATACATTCCTGAGGTTCATGCTCAATAAAATCATGATTGTCAGAGCTATTAAGATGAGAAGGAATAAAAAATGAGTTTTTTACGAGCGACTCGCATGAAAGAAATATTGCACAAAAAAAGAAAGACAAAATAAGGTTAAGAATCTTTTTCATAGCAGCATTGAATTAGGTTAAGTAATTTTTATTCCAGGTTGTTCCTGTTGTGAGTACTAAACTTGGATTATATATAACTCAGTAATATTTAAGAGCTTCATATTTACTTTTAGCGGATTTTGGCTTCCGGCTACCTACATTCAATTCCGACTATTATAATATCCCTATTCGTCCATTCCATCTCTGTTTACGGAAGATAAAAATAAAAGATAATCTTATTCAGAACTATTTTTCCACATGATTTTCTTGAAACTAAATGAATAAATCCTGTTTAAACTTAAATAATGTCAAAAAATATCCATTCAAAGTTCAAACAGATATTCATAAGATTTAAAAACAAAAACCTTCGCAGATAATTATAAAAATTAACCTGAAGTATTTATATATGAGATTTATTAAAACTTTTTTTTTATTCTTCTTACTGACACAGTCTCTTATAGCAATCTCCTCTGCGCAAGACAGCACGATAGCTCCCAGAAAGAAAAGAGCATTCCTTGTACTTCCGCTAGTTATAAATACACCAGAAACAAAGTTTGGAGGAGGGGCACTTGGTACAGTAATTTTTAAGATAGGTAAAGATACTTCTGTAAGGTCTTCAAATGTACAGTCATTCATCATATATACTCAAAGAAAGCAAATTGTTGTAGAGAGTGGCGGAGGATTATTTTTTAAGAAAGAGAACTACATAGTTAAATGGTTTGGAACCTATAGCTACTTCCCCGACAGATTCTATGGTCTTGGTAACAACACTCCTAAAAGTAACATGGAGACATATACCTACAGACAAATATACCTTACATCTCAATACATGAGAAAAATATATAAAAAGTTATATGGTGGATTTGATTATGAATTACAGGATGTGATTAGTCTTGATTATGAACCAGGAGGATTATTTGATCAGGAGAATATATTAGGGAGAAACGGTGGCACAGGTTCCGGCCTTGGCCCTTTGATTGCCTGGGATAATCGGAACAATGCATTTTATCCTACTAAGGGAGCATATCTGCAGGTTTCTTATGTGCTTTTCAGAAATATCTTCGGCAGTAATTTTAAATTTCAAACTAACTTTTTTGATTTCAGAAAATTCATAAAATTAGGTGGTCAGAATGTTCTTGCCTTACAGTTATTTTCGCAAATCACATCTGGTGATGTGCCAGTCAGAAACCTGTCATACATCGGAGGGCCCTTTATTATGAGGGGTTATTATCTGGGTAGATATAGAGACAACAATGCGATTGCAATACAAAGCGAATACCGGATGCGTGTATGGAGAAGGTTCGGTGCTGTTGCTTTTGCAGGATTAGGGGAAGTTAGTCAACAATTGAAAGACTATTCCATTAATGGTTTAAAATACTCATTGGGAGCGGGTATACGCTTTGCCATTGTCCCTAAAGAAAGTATCAATCTCAGGGTAGATTTCGCGATAGGTAAAAACTCCTCAGGCTTTTATCTATATTTAACAGAAGCTTTCTGACCTCCTCAAGTTGTTATAACTGGAGCTCCGGCACGGATCTCTTCATTAGCATAGGTTTTAAATACTTCAAAGTTTTTTATAAATGCATCTGACAATTTCTCTGCAGTCAATTTATAACCTTCCTTATCCTTCCAAGTGTTATAAGGCAAAAGAATATCTTTAGGCACATTGGGGCACATATCAGGTACCATTAACCCAAAGAAAGGTTCTTTTTTAAAATTGACCTGTTCAAGCTTCCCTTCAAGTGCCGCTGTAATCATAGCTCTTGTAAATTTCAGTTTTATTCTGGAGCCTGTACCGTAAACACCTCCAGTCCATCCTGTGTTGATAAGCCAGATATTCACCTTATTTTTCTTCATCTTTTCGCCGAGCAAATTAGCGTATACAGTAGGATGCAAAGGCATAAACGGTGCCCCAAAGCAGGCAGAGAACACTGGTTTGGGTTCATTTATTCCTTCTTCAGTGCCAGCAACCTTTGCAGTGTACCCTGATATAAAATGATACATAGCCTGCGCCGGAGTAAGCCTTGATATTGGAGGTAATACTCCAAAGGCATCAGCAGTGAGAAAGAAAATATTAGCAGGTAAACCACCTTTGGATGGGTGTACTGTATTAGGTATATACTCTATAGGATATGATACCCTTGTATTCTGAGTGATGCTTGTATCAGTGTAATCGACATCTCGTGAATAAGGGAAGCATCTTACATTTTCAAGTACTGATCCAAACTTTATTGCACCATAAATTTCAGGTTCAGCTTCCGGGTTAAGATTAGCAACTTTAGCATAACATCCACCTTCAAAATTAAACACCCCTTTGTCATCCCAACCATGTTCATCATCACCAATCAGAAATTTATCAGGATCTGCGGATAAAGTTGTTTTTCCAGTTCCTGAAAGACCAAAGAACACTGCTACCTTACCATCTTTTCCTATATTGGCAGAAGCGTGCATAGATAGCACCTGATGCTGATGAGGGAGTATAAAATTCAATATTGAAAATATTGATTTTTTGATTTCTCCGGTATATGCTGTTCCTCCAATAAGAATCACCTTCCTCCTTAGATCTATTATAGAAAAGTTTTTGCTTCTTACACCGTCAGTCGTAGGATTGGCTTCAAAATCAGGGAAGCATAAAATAGTATACTCAGGATCTATATACTGAAGCTCCGATAATTCAGGCCTCATAAACATATTATAACTGAAAAGATTATGATATGCTTTTGTTGTAATTACTCTGAGTGATTTTCTGTAATTAAAATCGGCACAGACAAAGGCATCCCGAACATATAATTCTTTCCCTTCAGAATAATCAAGCATTTTATGGAAGATAACATCAAAGTATTTCCCATCGATCGGATGATTAATATCCCCCCAGTGAATTGAGTCTTTTGTTAATTCATCCTTTACAAAAAACTTATCTTCGGGGCTTCTTCCGGTGAATCTTCCGGTATCACAGGCAAGTGCAGCATCATTGGTTAGTATACCTTCCCCATTGCGGATTGCATGTTCCACAAGTTCTGCCGGAGAAAGATTCCAGTAGATATTTTTAGCTTTGTTAATACCAATCCGCTCTATACCAGCAACCAATGACTTCAATCCTGCTTGTTCCATATTTACAGAGTTAATGAGTTCTTAATGTGTTATGCTGTCACAAGACATTCTTTATTTTTATGCATTACAAGAACAGGATAATTTGTTTTATTAATCAGCTGATGAGTATTACTTTCCTCTATAAAGTTATCATAAAGTTTTTCATGGCCAGGGGAAATAATAATCAGATCAGCTTCATGCCTTTCCGTAAATTCATTTATACCTTGGATGATGTCTTTTTTCTCAAGGACGAAAAAGGCTACATCGCTCGTATCACTTTTCATTAAGAAGTTATTATAACCATAACTAATAAGATCATCAGCATTTGATGGTGCTTTCTGATCCTGAATAGTTAGAAAATCTATATGAGCGTGAAGAGATTCTCCGAGTTCCACTACAAAATCTACAACCTCTTTTTCGTCCTCACCGGTAAGTTCACTCGTATAAACTATTTTCTGTATTGGTGTATAGGTTGTCCCTGGAGGCACTTCCAAAACAGGACAACATGTCTTTTCAATTACCTCTGAGGTAATTCGGCTATATGGAGCATACCTTTCAGATACACCCTTAGTAGCCATGACTACGAGATTTCCCTCTCCAGCTCTTATCGTCTTAATGATTTCATTAGCAGGATTCCCTGCTGATACTATTGATGAAATTGCTACATTCCCGTATTTATCCCTTATTCGATGCGCATCAGCAATTGAATCCAGCTCCTTTAAGGCTTTTTCCTTTTCGCGGGAAATACTTTCATCTAAAGCATCTTTATATTTTGATTCAATACAATGAAATAATACAAGCTCAGCTTTTAAAACCTTAGCAAGCTCATATCCGTAACGTACCGAATTACTCGAATTGATTGAAAAATCTGTAGGACAAATAATCTTTGATATCATTTCCATACCCCTCCTCCTTCTTCTGTCTGAATACCTTCCTTTTTTATTTAACAGAATCTCATATAAATGGTTCTCTACCACTTATTCTAAAGACCTTAATCAAACATTATCAACACTTTACTTAAAAGCATCATTCAACACCAAAACGTAAATTATTTTTATACCATCCTGAACACAAAATGATTAGCTATAGGCATAAAAATCTTAGCAAAATCTAACAAAATCAATACTTTAGCACAACCAATTAAACCGCTTTTCGTTGAGAGTTCAATATGAAAATCACTATATTATCGATGTATATATAAAAATGAAAAAACAACCGCCGCCATTTCACAACACCACTTTACTGGCATTCAGCATAATATTTTTCGGATGGGGATTACTCACCTCATTAAATGGTACTCTTATAGCCCAACTTGATTATATATTTGAACTGGATGACTTTAAAAAGAGTCTTATAAACCTGACATTCTTTGGAACATACTTCTTTGTATCGCTGGCTTTTTTTCTTTTCTCCGAATACAAAAAAGACCTCTTGAGTCTTTTCGGTTATAAATATCTAACAGTAACAGGATTAGGTATAGCAGCCACTGGAGCCTACCTTTTTTATCCTGCTTCTACCTTACTCTCATTCCCCCTTTTTATGGGAGGACTTTTTGTACTGGCCTCAGGCATAACTCTTTTGCAGATATCTGCGAATACATATATTGTAAACCTCGGCTCTTCACAACATTCATTTTCAAGACTAACTGTCGTTCAGGCTTTAAACTCTCTGGGAGCTACATTGGGACCAATTCTTGGAACTTTTCTGATAATGAAAACAGCTAACCTTACGCATGAAGAGATTTCCTTACTACAACCTGACCAACTACTTTCTTTCAGAAAAATTCAAGCTATAGCTGTTCAATCTCCATATTGGACAGTGGCCATATGGCTGATAATTCTGGGATCTTTGATATTCTTTCTTCCTATGCCGGATCTTGTAAAGAATAATCAATCTATACAACAAAATAAACAGAACAACTCTAAACTTAATCTCTATCTTGCAGCACTTGGTATATTTATGTATGTGGGGGCTGAAGTGACAATAGGATCAAACCTTGGTGCCATTATAGATCAATACTATCCTGACATGACAAGTGATAAAGCAACAGTAATTTACACTTATTGGGCTCTGGCAATGATAGGAAGATTTGCAGGTGGATTTATATTACAGTTTGTTAATGGAGGTAAACTGCTTCTCATTTTTGCCTTAAGCACCTTATGCTTACTTACCTTTGGAATTGCAGGCTCTGAGGAGCTCAGCATATATTCTTTAGCTGCAATTGGCTTTTTCAATTCAATTATGTTTCCAGGAATATTTGCATCAGGATTGCACAAATTAGGTGATTATACCGGAAGAGGAGCCTCATTACTGATTATGGGCATTGCAGGTGGAGCAATTATTCCTTTAATCTACAAATCCTTAAGTTTGGTTTCAGGTCTTAAGGTAGCGCTTATAATAGCCTTCATCTGTTACGTTTATATAGCCTATTACGGCAGATACTTTCAAAAACATTCTGAGATAGTTGAATAGAACCTTATAGCAATGGAAATAAAAAACTTCGGAATAAGAGAGAAAATCATTGGAGGTTTCCTCATTCTAATAATCATCTTTGGTTTGAATGGTGTATTTAATCTTTCAGCCATTAACAATTCTCAAAGAGCCCTTTGGGAAATTTTAAAGGAGAAAGACCCTTCTTTGCAAAATCTTAATCAGTTCAGATTCGAGGTACTTCAGAGTATACACAACACCTCTGGGCTTGTTTATGGTTATCCTCCGGTACAGGCTGATAAATCCTCTGATATAGATTATATAAGTGATTTACACAAATTAAAAAAAGATTTGCTTGCCAACAGGGTATTCTGGGAAGAAGATGAATCGAAAGAGCTATTGAAGGATGTTATGAATAATGTAGACAAACTTATTACTCTTGAAACTACAATTATTAATAATCACAAAACGAATTCATCTGATTCTTTAGTAAGTGAAAATTTTGAGGCAACAGTGATTCCGATTGCCAGCAAAATTATAGAGCAGACTGATATAATAATCAAGATTAAAGAAACCGAAAAAGAAAAAGATGAACTTATGATGACAGAGTTTTTCGGCTCTCTCAAAAATGGTTTATTCATTTCCGGTATATTAATCATTGTAGTATGTGTTGTGATATCAGTTTACACGTCTAATACAGTTCTCAATCAGATTAAAAAGATTGGACAGGTTACAGAAGATCTAAGCAAAGGTTTACATCCGGCCCCAATTCAAAACGTAAAAAACGATGAAGTTGGTAAAATGGCTAAAGGAATCAATACCTTGATTGAGGGATTAAAAGAAACTTCTGAGTTTGCAGAAAATATTGGGAAAGGAAATTTTGAAGCAAACTTCAGCCCCTTAAGCAGCCAGGATGTTCTTGGCAATTCATTAATTGAAATGAGGAACAATCTTAAAAAAGTTTCAGAAGAAGACAAGATCAGAAATTGGGCGAACGAAGGTAATGCAAGGTTTAATGATCTTTTGAGAAATAATTATAACGATAGAACAGAATTTGCATACACCATTCTTTCCTCTTTGGTAAAATATCTTGATGTAAACCAAGGGATGTTCCTTGTGTGTCAAGTAGAAAATGAAGAAGAGTATATTGAAGAGATAGCATCCTATGCATGGAATAGAAGGAAATTTGGTAAAACCCGCTATATAAAAGGAGAAGGATTGGCAGGGCAAGCATGGGTTGAACAGGAACACATATTTATGTCTGAAGTACCGGAAGATTATGTTCAGATCAAATCCGGGATAGGACTGGCAATGCCAAGATCAGTAATCGTCTTTCCATTAAAGTATAATGAAGAAATATATGGAGTCATAGAACTCGCATCCTTTAAGGTATTTACTGGATACGAAATTGACTTCCTGTTAAAGATATCTGAAAACATTGCTGCTTCTCTTTCAAATTCAATGACAGCAGAGAAAATGAAAAAGCTTCTTGATGAAACACAGGTAAAATCTCAGCAATTAAGAGAGCAGGAAGAGCAAATGAGACAAAACCTGGAAGAACTTGGAGCAACTCAGGAAGATATGATGAGAAGAGAAATGGAAATGAGCCAGCAATTAAAAGTATTAAATCAGGAGAATGATATACTGAGAGAGAAAATGAATGGTCTTGAATAACTTTTATAGCTAAGCAGAGTATTAAAGCTCTGCTTAGCTTATTTATAATTATCTCACCTTAATAAACTTCAATGTCCTTTTCTCTTTGCCTGAATCTATTGTTACAAAATAAGTTCCTGCTGCTAGGTTCCCTCCGATAAGCTCTTCATTTCCTACTATAATATTCTTTGAAATTACTTTTCTTCCAAATAGGTCAACCACGGAAATCATAGCTTCTTGTCCCTTCAGATGCTCTATCACCAGGTTTGCTTCGTCTCGTGTAGGATTCGGAAAAAGCTTATATCCATCAATCGCTGCTGCAGAAGTATTTGATAATACATAGAAACACAACTCTTTACTTTCTGTGACAGCGCCAATACCGGCTGAACTGGCCAATCTCAATTTATAATTTCCTTCAGGCAAAGATGAGGATATCCCCCCTGCAATTGTTCCAGTGGGCTTTGTCTCTGAAGTCCCAATAACAATAGGATTATCAAAACTACCGGTATTATCAGATAATTCAAGTCTAAATACTGCATTACCTGGGAAATTGCCCGAAGTATTGTATTGAATATTGTAAGTTGCAGGTAAACAATTTGTTGTTGTAAATGCAGTATCATTTGCCCAGGATAAATGACTGACTCCTATTTTCACTATATTTTTAGAAGGTTCATATCCAATAAGATTTCGTCTATAGTAAGTTGTGACATAAACAATTTCAGGATCATAAGATAATCCATTTGCTCCAGGGATATCATAATAGTTAATATTATCCATACTTGTTTGCCATTGATAGACATTACCTGATTGCTCTACTCCATTTAAATTATCTGGGTTCCCGGATAACTCAACAGGATCTCCGGAATTTACAAACCACTGAGAAGACCCGATTGAAGAATGCGTGATCGTTCCTGCGATTACAGCTACCGTAAATACATTACTTGGACTTCCATTATTTACCCTCCTGAAATAAGTAGTAGTGCTTAAGTCATCATCGGGAACATAAGCTATTTTGTCTCCATTCGACAAAGGTGTCCAGTTGGTTTGATCATTACTCCTCTCCCATTGTATTGAACCACTAACAGAGTTTCCTACAATAGCCCCAATTGATGATGCAGGTGCATTGGAGTAAAACACCTTGTCAGTGGTCAGAATTTCATTGCCTGAAGTTCCTGAGCTCTGTACAAGATTTATCTCATTGCTTTTATGATTTGCCTGAGGATCGAATATAACAGCATAGACAGTCCCCACTCCATAGTTAAGATCTGAGGGATTAACAGAAAAACTTTTCCCCGTTATCTCCACCTCGTGCACTCCTCCTCTTACATCATAGGCATCAGAAATCTTTACAGGTGTGCATTTTTCACAAGGGCTGTACATTAATATTGCCTTACTTTCAATGAATGATATTGCAAACTTGTTGTATACCTTCAGAGTAAAGTCAAAAGTTTTAGGTGATGAAACATTTACTACATTACTATTCACATTGAGATGTGAGACAATACAAGAAGGTATGCCTAGCCCTTTGGCATCAGGCCTTGAAGAAGACATTCCTTTGTCATAATAAAATGATCCAGGCACTATACAAAAATTATCTTTACCATAAACTGGATCTATAAACTTAATTTCTTCCAGATCAAGATTCACCTGATTTTCTCCCAATTGTAAAGTAGGAACAGTACCATGGGTTTCTATTCCATTGCCTCCGGAGAAATAGTTATTGAAGATGTTATAAATAACAGGATCTTCATCATCTTCAGGCGTAGCAGGATTGTCCTGCTTAATAAAGAAGTATTCAAGATCAGCCTTTGGTTTTCCAGGATCATTGACTCCTCTGTAAATATTCCTTACATAATTGCCTTCAAAGTTTGTAACACGATTCTCGGTCCCCAGATAGTCAGATTCACAATAAAATGCTGCAGAAACACTGTTGAAATCATTAACATCACTTGTGTCATTCCACGTATATGTTTCCCCTCCTCCATCAAGATAGTTGTTATAAAATTCTATACCGGCACCTAATTTATTTATCAAATTACCTTCCGGAAGATCAGGTAAAAATGCCGTTTTAAAACCTTCCCTGTTAATTCCATGCACCATCTCATTTTTACCATCCATAATAATGTTATTATAAAAATTCCCTCTTGTACCTCTTTCTATCTGAAATCCATTATTTTCTACACCATAGCTTGTTCCGTCGAGAAGGCTTGCCTGATAACAAATATTATTATGCACTTCAACCTCAAGTGCATTCCTGACTTGAATAGGTTCAAATCCTGTTCTTACAATCAGGTTGTTATATATTTTTACATTAATGGTACTATGCCATACCGGCAATTCTGTAGATTGCCCTATATAAACGCCCTCCATGCCTATATCATGCAGATAGTTATCATGAATAAATATATCTTCCATGACAAAGGAATTATCTCTTCCATCAAGTCCATTACCTCCTCCATCTATCTTGCAGGAAATAGCCGAAGCTCCGGCATTCATCACTTCGATATTTTCAATTTCAATATGACTTGTAAGTTTTTCCTTAGGTATAGAAGAGTTAGTCCATTCAAAAACAACTCCGTGACATCCTCCGCCCTTTGTTATTTGTCCATTTATAGGTGCTGCATCCCAACAGGAATGCGAAATCTTAATGCCATATTTAATACCAGGAGATCCCTTTCCTGATACTTTTACATACTGACATTCCTGAAGGCGGAAAGCAGAATTATAATAGACAGGATTTACAATCAGATAATTAACATCTACAATTCCCCCCTCCTGATTGGTAATCGTAATCCATTTATCGGGAGTACCAAAAATTCCCCTAAACAGTAAATAGCTTCTCATACCATGCTGCAACACCATAGTATCACCAGGACTTATCTTATAATTCTTTGTTGGAGAAACCTTTCCGTCATCACTTATTGTGAAATGTAAATTAGTTCCGAATACATCAGTAAGGGATGAAGGTATCCAAACTTTAGTAGCAAATGAGTTTTGGGCGTAAATAAAAAAAGCCAAAAATAGCAATAGATTAATTCCGGATTTTATCCTCAACATCATAGTATTTTTTTTAATCCAACCACTTCGGAAGGTAAAGGTTTAAACTTTTACATACATTTAACTTTGATTAACTGCTTTTTTTTTCTATACTTGCCTTATGAATAATTTAAAACATAACTATTGGCACTGGCACATTTCCTCCAAAGAAATTGTGGACAGTATAGTTATGTCTGAAGAATATTAGATTATAATATTATAATGATATAAAAGGCTCGCTGTGCACGGTGAGCCTTTTTTGTTTTATACCTAACTCAATAACCTATGAAATTTGAAGTAACAGAGAAAGGCTATTATGGCACTTTCGGAGGCTCCTATGTGCCCGAAACACTGATATCAAACATAGAAGAACTTCAGAACAAATATCTGAAGATTATTGACAGTGCAGCATTCAAAAAAGAATTCTTGTGGTTGCTTAAGCACTATACGGGCCGGCCTACACCATTATATTATGCGCAAAGACTATCAGAAATGTATGGAACTAAAATTTTACTAAAACGCGAAGACCTTTGCCATACAGGTTCTCATAAAATCAACAATACTATTGGCCAAGCATTGTTGGCCAAAACGCTTGGCAAAAAACACATCATAGCAGAGACAGGTGCTGGTTCACATGGAGTAGCGACAGCAACAGTTTGTGCTCTGCTTGGCATATCTTGTTCTGTCTTTATCGGAGAAAAAGATATCGAAAGACAACAGTCCAATGTAAAGAGGATGCAGATGCTTGGAGCTACGGTTATTCCAGCGAAATCAGGCAGCAAAACACTTAAAGATGCAACCAATGAAGCATTAAGATATTGGATTAATAACCCTGAAGATGTTTACTATCTTATAGGTTCTGTTTTTGGCCCACATCCATATCCTGCAATGGTAACAAAATTTCAGTCTGTTATCAGTAGTGAAATATTGAATCAGCTCTACCAAGTTGCTGGAAGAACTATTCCTGACTATGTGATTGCTTGCGTCGGAGGTGGCAGTAATGCAGCAGGAAGTTTTTATCACTTTCTTGATTTGCCTGAAGTAAAACTCATCGGAGCTGAAGCAGCAGGACATGGAATAGTATCAGGCATGTCAGCGGCTACCACTTATCTTGGAAGACCAGGTGTCATTCACGGATGTAAAACCTTGTTTATACAATCCGATGATGGGCAAATAGCAGAGGCTCATTCTATCTCTGCTGGGCTTGATTATCCAGGAATTGGGCCGTTACATTCCAGATTGCATGAAATTAAAAGAGCAGAATATATTCCCGTCACAGATGACGAAGCTATTAAAGCGGGGCTATTACTGGCTGCCAAAGAAGGTATAATCCCTGCATTGGAATCAGCTCATGCATTGGCAGTACTTGAGAAAAAGAAATTTGAAAGAGATGAAGTTATCGTCATATGCCTTTCAGGAAGAGGGGACAAAGACCTTAGTACTTATGAAAACTACAATTAAAACTATGGAAACAGTTACCAAAATAAATAATAAATTAACAAAAACGCTTAAGATAAAAGATAAAATTCTCTCTGTATATTTTACTGCTGGTTATCCTGAATTATATGATACCACAAAGCTTGTACTTATACTGCAGGAAGCTGGCGCAGATATGATAGAGATCGGTATTCCCTTTTCAGACTCACTTTTGGATGGACCTGTCATACAGGATAGTAACAATAAAGCACTGAATAATGGAATGACACTTAAACTTTTGTTACAAGAGTTGTTAACAATAAAAGATCAGATCAGAATACCATTAGTATTGATGGGATCTTATAATTCTGCCTTTAGACTTGGTATGGAAACATTCTGCAAAGCATGTAAAGAGTGTGGAATAGATGGAGTTTTATTTCCAGAAATGCCACCAGAAGAATTTCAGGAAGACTATCTAGAAATGTATGAAGCGAATAATCTATCTTCAATATTTATGGTTAGTCCTCAGACTTCAGAAGAGCGGTTGAAGTTTATCGATGAAGTGACTACAGGTTTTATATATGTTCTATCATCTAATAGCACCACAGGAAGTAATGATAAAACAGAATTCAAAAATTCATACTTTGAAAAAATCAGAGATCAGAAATTACAATCACCGACATTAACAGGATTTAACATACGGACTAAGGAAAATTTTGATATGGCTTGTAAATATACACAAGGCGCTATCATTGGATCAGAGTTTATAAGACTTATATCCAATGGCGTTGAACAGGACCAGATAAAGAATTTTATTGAGAAATATAAAAAAGCTGAATAATTGTCTAAAAAAGAGTCTCGTTGTTCGGGACTCTTTTAACATAACATAAAGAACTCAGGAAGCAGTCTCCGTTCCTATTCAACAAGAATTTTATCAGATGTGAGAGGAATAAATTTATATCCTTTCAATTTTCCCTTCTCTTGCTTTGAGACAAACTGATTTATAATTTTCTGGATATCCTTACTTTCCTTTTGTTTTGTAATGACGTTTCTGAAATCCTCAAGATGATTAAGCGTATTATCTTCTACAAAGCCAAAACCCTGGTATTTTCCATCTTCAATAAGGACTACTGAATTTTCATATCGGGATCTACCCTTCCCAATAATAGCAAATGTGGGCTTTTCCTGTTTCATTCCATCCAGTGCATGTTCTACCTTTGTGTTATAATCTTCCGGAGATTCCTCCATTACACAGGCTCCTTTACAGGCTTTCAGACTGTAATCCACGCAAGCTTTTTTGGTAGTTTGAAGTCCTGACAATCTTGGACAAAGATCAAAGTCTCTGACAGCAGCATATAGAAAGTCTCTGGCATCAGTCATATAGTTAAAAGAAAATAAAGGGACAGTCTTCTGTATTTTGCCTATGCTGAGCCGTTGATAACCATTTTGATCATAGTAGGAAAAAATACCAAACTGAGCTTCCGGAAATTTCTGTATTTTATTGTAAGCCGGCCAGAGCCTTTTTATCTCATGTGATTCCATCAGAAAAGCTACTAACTCGTTGCCAGCAAGTTCGAAAGAGATACTATGAATATTATTAAAAAATCTAAGTTTTTCTTCCGCTGAATTTCTGGAGCTAAAGTGTCCTGCAATGCGTTTTTTGATATCAATCGCTTTGCCTACATAAATAGCTTTACCATTTTCATCATGAAAATAATAAACACCAGGAAGAGATGGTAAGTTATTAAACTGATCCTTATCGAGATTTGGAGGAAGCGTGGTTTCTTTTGAATTGGCTTTTAAAGAAGTAATAATAAATCCTTCCGAATCATTTGCTACCAATTTTGTGAATACTTCATAAGTTGCTTCAGCATCGCCACCTGCCCTATGTCTGTTTTCAATTTCCACATTTAAGAATCTGCATAAGTTGCCTAGGCTGTAAGATGGAAATCCAGGAAATATCTTCCTACTTAATCTTACAGTGCAGAGTTTTTTGGATTTGAACTCAATGCCTGCTTCGGCAAGTTCTGACTTCACAAAATTGAAATCGAAACTAACATTATGTGCTACAAAAATACAGTCCTTCAGATAACCATGAATCTCCTCTGCCAGCTCATTAAAATAAGGTGCATCATCAGTCATGGAATTATCTATTCCCGTAAGTCCTGTAATAAAAGGAGGAATCGGCACACCAGGATTTATAAGTGATTCAAATCTGTCTATTATTTTATAGCCATCTGTAATAATTATAGCTATTTCAGTAATCCTGTTACCTTCGGAATACCCTCCCGTTGTTTCAATATCGACGATTGCAAAAAGCATTAAATCTTTGTTAAATTAAACTCATTTTACTTCCTGCACTTGATAATGAGGAATATAAAATTCTTAGAACAGACAAGCAGGACAACCCGTTTTTTCAATTATTAAAGCTTCCCGATTAACGACTCAAAGTTAAAAAAAATATTTTCACCAAAACTAAATTATTTAGCAAAACGTACATATATTTGCTAAAATAATTAACGGACATGCTAAGAATATCTGCAAATGACCAGAGGATTTCATTAAAAATAGAAGAGGCTATTTTTAATGAAAAAACTGTAAATCAGTCGATAAGAGTATCCGAAAATGAAAAAGAAAAAAATCTGGAGAATCTTATCATTAAAAATCCGTCCTCGACGTTTTATGTCCGTATAAAGGGTAACAACCTTCAATTGCCCGGGGTCACAGAAGGTGATCTTTTAGTAGTAGACCGAAAAGAAGAACCCGGCCAGAATTCTATGGTAATTGCAATAATTAACGGAGAAATGGTTTTAAAAAGGGTTGGAAAACATCAAAATAAGCTGTACCTTTTTTCTGACAATGCTGAAAAGCCAGTCGAAATTACAGATACAATGGATTTAACAATTTGGGGTGTCGTGAATTTTATAATTCACAAGGTGTAAAAAAAGTTGGTTACTTTTTTTGACAGACAACAAGGGGCATGCAAATGCCCCTTTTGTTTTTATACCTCTTTTATTAAAAATTCAGTAATGTTATCCTTTTTAAAATTTCAAATACCACATCAATAAATACCAAATTAAAGCTCCAGCAAAAAGTGCAGTAGATGCTGCATTGTATATTCTAAATTTATACGCTTTTGTCTTCTTAACTAACATTACTGTTCCTATTGGAACCCATAGTATCAGAATAATAATGTAGTTAAGAATTAACGGAAACAACAACAAGGTGGTAAAGTATAATGCACTTAACACAATGTTTCCAGCAAATATTCCCCATGCGGCTCCTCCTCCTATCATAAATGGCAGCAGCAATCCAAATGCTTTAAATCCTTTTTTAAAATATCGACTGAACTTATATTCAAAATTTGCTTGCTCCTTCTTCGACTTTTTAGGTTTCATTTCTCCTCTGGTTCTTTTCAACCAAATCATGCCACCTGAAATAGTTAGGATAGAAATAAGAATTCCTCCAATTGAATAAATTATATTCAGCACCAATCCAGAAAAATCTCCAAAATGAAAAGAGACACTACTATTCAATGCTCTCATTAGATGTGTCTCATTCTTTCCACCTACTGAAAGTACTTTACCTGTTTCTGGGTGAAGAAACACTCTATGATAAGCGCCAAGAGCTCCGTTCTTTCCATCATTGTGTTGAAAGTGGAACATAGTTCTTCCTGAAAGAAAGGAAATATTTTTGATGGGTTCATATTTATCCGGATTGGCTTTTTTCGCTTCAACCTCAAGCATATTTAGGTCAAAGCTTTTAGGTAAATTTGTCTGATAAAATGAAGAACCACGCGGCCCTCCTATCACTCCTGAAAGCGTAATTAATAATGCTGTAGTTGCCATCAGTGCATTAAAAAACAGAGATAACATACCAATGGAATTATGCCAGTTCTTTAGATTCTTAAATTTTAATGAAAGGATCTGAAGCAGTTTCTTACGATAAATGTATGCTCCTGAAACCACTGCAACACAAAGGCCGATACTGAATATAAACGTAACTATTAATCCTGGATATCTTGGTAATAAAAGGTAGTAATGCAGGTCTTCAGCAAAATTAATGGGGTCATGTTTCATAACCTGCCATTTCATAGTTTGAGGATCCAGATAAACTTTTCTTTTATTATCAGCATTGTTTCTATTAATAAGATGAGCTCTGTAAACCTGCTTTTTTTCTTGTGGAAGATAAAGAGTTGTAACGCACCATTCCGGATATTGCTTATTTAGTTCGGCATACATATCTGAAGCTAAAGGGGCAGAGAGATACTTTGCATTATATAATTCAGGATGCAATACTTCTTCCAGAACATGCTTAAAGCATAGAATCGATCCTGAAAGAGAGATGATAAGTAATCCAATTCCTGCAATGATTCCTGCCCATGAATGGACTTTGAATACATCTATATTTCTGATAGGCATTATTAGTAGTTGATCGTATATGTAAAGTTAATGGTTCGTCCCCTTCCGATTACATAGGTACTTCCGGAACCTGCCCATTGAGAAATTGGAGGAAAATATAATTTATTAAAAAGGTTGTTTATGCCAATACTGAAAGTACCTTTCCATATAGCATAGTTTACCATTAAATCCACAAGATAATAGTCTGTAACCTTGCCTGTACCAAATCCTCCGGGTTGTCCTTCAAAGCGATTTCTATTTCCGGAATAAAGTCCCTGAAGACCAACATCCATCTTTTTGGTCACTTTACAGAATACACTTCCTGTAAGCTTTAAAGGAGCAATACGAGAACCCAATAGATAATCAGTAATTCTGCCATCTCCATCAGGATCACTTTTTCCTTCTGCATAAGAAACAGATGCATTGATATGCCATCTTTTTAAACTATAATCCACAACTGACTCTACTCCATAAATTCTTTCAGGCGCTCTTTGAACATCAAATGAAGTTCCAAAGATTGTGACACCATATTGTGAGGTATTGTAGAAAACAGCAGTTTGAACCGTAAGATCTGCATGGCCCATATCCCAACCGAACTCATAGTTATTAACCACTTGCGGCTTAGGTTTTAAATCTGTCACAGCTTTAGCAGCAGTACCTCTCAGCTCCCGTCCCACTTCTGTTGTGGCAAAGCCTTGTCCGTACGAAATATAAGGACTGAACAATTTATGCAGATTATACCTGACACCTGCATTAAAAAGCCATTTATTGTAAGTGAGTGTACCACCCTGCACCATCTCACCTGACCTCAACTGTTTGTAATCATTTACTTTAAGGATAACTGTTTCATTCCTTAGCCCTGCTCGAAGTACAAGTTTTTTTACAGGAACTATTTTGGCTTGCAAGAACGGAGCAAGGTTATACTGCCTGATACCTGGCACCCAGATCCTGCCATCTGTAAGCTTCTGAAATGTATTGTCTTCTACCAGATCTACACCATAAGTAAGAGAACTTCTGACCAACTTAGGCAGTTCAGTTTTAAAGTCCATCCGAATACCCATTTTATCGGATGAAATATAACTCTGTGCTGATCTTCTGACGCTATCCAAAGGAGGGAAATATGTTGATGAATGCTCATAAGGAAAACGGGCAAAATTATTCTGAAGGTAAGCTAAAACCTTAAATGATGTACTGCTGAATATTTCTTCATTATAATATCGCAAAGTGAAACTAAGGTTTTTAGTTGCAGTACCTAACTGATCATCATAAACATTTCCAAACTGTGTACCTGCTTTCTGAACTCTGTATTCACCACCCATACTTATAAATCCAGGCTTCTGAATGCTATTAAAATACATCCCTTTCAGTTCTATACCTGCCTTATTATTGATTTCATAACCAACTTTTCCGAGTAAACTTAAATTGTTTGTATTCGCTGCACCTCCCTGCCCCAATGGATCAACAGGAATAAGATCCCCCTGTGCATCATAGTATTTCCCAATATGTTCATAAGCTCCATTGGCAAGAAAGTTGAATCTGCCAGCCCTACCTATAATCTGTTGAAAAATTCTTCCCCCCAATGGATCCTTTTTCTGAATGGCGTCATTATTAAAGACAAAAGAAGAATTCCCAGAAACAGAAGTTGTAAAGCATACAGTATCATTTTTAAACTTAGGACTCTTTGAAGTGAAGTTAATCACACCTCCTGTAGCACCATGCCCATAGACAGCTGTAGCACTTCTGACAATTTCAACTTCGCCTATTGAAGATATATCAAGAGACTTCAACTCTCTGGAAGCGCTGCGAATAGGAGTCGATTGAGGCACACCATCCAGCATGACCAACATATCCCTTCCTCTTATTCCCTGTCCATAGTTGCTGGATGATTCCGTACTCTGAGCAATACCTGGAGTCGTTTTACTCAAAATATCGT
This sequence comes from Sporocytophaga myxococcoides DSM 11118, assembly GCF_000426725.1. Taxonomy (NCBI): domain Bacteria; kingdom Pseudomonadati; phylum Bacteroidota; class Cytophagia; order Cytophagales; family Cytophagaceae; genus Sporocytophaga; species Sporocytophaga myxococcoides. The sequence continues at coordinate 383,825 of NZ_KE384561.1, forward strand.
TAAGATTATTATTGATTGTAGACTGCCGCTGAAGTTCTTTTTCTGTTAGAACAGAAACAGATACCACCTCTTCTTCCCTTTTACCTATGCGGCTGGCGTAAACAACTACCTCTTTGATCTCTTCGGATTTCAGATGAATAACAAGAACGGAACCAGCATAAACAGTTTCTTTGTAGATCGCAAAGCCAACTGACATAACAGTGAGAATGCAAGAGCTATCAGTAAGATCATTAAAACGGAAGCTACCTTTATCATCTGCCAGAGCTTGCCTTGATCCACTACTGGCACTTAATTCCAGTACGGCAAAAGGAACAGGACCGCCATCAGAAATTATAGTTCCGGAAATTGATTTTTGAGCAAATGAAAAATTACCAAAAAATAAAAAAGCTGTTAGAATCAGCAGATGAAGTACAAACTTTAGCATAAAAGAATTATCACATAACAAACACATAATTACAAATAATAAGAATAGGCCGAATAGGAAAAACAGGAGGTTAAATAGGCCATTCAGGATTTTTTAAAATACCGATAGGCATATTTTTAATACCAAATGGACTACTAAGTCAAGTGGGTGTTATGCTTATTTTGTCAAAAAAATTTATGAGAATTTTAAAAAATATTGTCTTACTATTTGCGCTTCAGGTATTTTTATTCACTTCATGTAAAGAAGAGAAAAAAGATACACCTACGCCTGACACTCTACCAAAAAACACTAGTATACTTTTCGTAAACGGACTTTCTGATGGTTCAGTAAATACTCAGTTTAAGTTTGGAAACGAAGTTCTTACAGATTTAGCAACAAAAGCATATTCCAAGTATATCAAGGTCTCTGAAAGTAATCAGAAATTGACAGTTTCGGCAGGAGGAACAAATACTTCTTTTGATTTAAAGATTGAAAAAGATAAATATTACACTGTACTATTAAGCGGAACTGTCGCTGCTCCTAAGATTGAGGTTTTGAATGACGACTTTGGAAATGTAAGTGATCCTTTAACAAAATTCTCTTACAGATTTGTAAATTTATTCAAAGCAGGAAATGATTCTCTTTCCATGCAGGCTTATTATCCATCATATAAACTTTGGGCTACACAAGCAGGTGCTCACGAATATGTGGCTTATGGAAAATCAAGTGCATTTACAGAATATACTGCTGGCGCTGCAGCACAATGGAGAGCTATTAAATCAGGTTCCGAAGATACTAAAGAGTATAATGTTTCAGGTATTATTTACAGACTTGGCGGAAAGACAATTTACTATGAAGCACCTGTAACATTTTCTGGTAGTCTAAATAAGCACTATAGCATAGTTGTATTCGGACAAGATAGCAATGCTTCTTCAGCTATCATTGAACATGAGTCGCAAATACAACAATAAAAATTCAACCAATCCATACTTTGAAAGACGCTTCAGAAATGAAGTGGCTTTTTTATTTATCAAAAATTGCTTCAATATAAATTCTTCAGTTGCTTGGCTGTTCAATGAGCCAGCCAATTTCCAATCATGCTTAGTACCCTGAAAGCAACGGTTTGGGCAAGAGCAACAAAATAAATCTATAATTTATTGTCTAATGATTAATTTAATGCCATGCCTATGGATAGTGAGACGCCATGCATGGCGTCTCTACGAAACTTAAACAAGTTGCCCATTTTGCTTTCTGAACTGGCCAGGTGTCACCCCAAATCTCTTTCTGAATGAATGTATAAACTTGCTTGGACATTGATAGCCGATATCATAGGCAATCTGACTGATAGGACAATCACTTTTCTTAAGCAATGTGCATGAAGCACACAGCCTGCGATCCACGAGGTAGTTGTGAACAGTGGATTGAAAACATTCTTTAAATCCTTTTTTCAGTTTAAACTCATTCAAACAAACAATCTTTGAAAGTTCTTTTAAAGTTGGAGGATTACTGATATTGTCTTCCAGATATTCCCTTGCTTTGAATAACTTTTGAAGATCTTTTTCAGAAAGAAAATTACTTTGATTATTCTCCCAGATAAAAGAATCCGATAACTTCATCAACTCTGCCAACAACTCAAAAACCTTTGCCCTGATAACAAGCAACTGAGCAAAATCAGACTCTTTATTTTGAAGGATCTCTGTTAGAATTTTATTGATATTAGGAGGAATTCTTCCCAATATGGATATGTTCTGAAAAGAATCAATCAACTGTATCATCTTAAGATTTATCTTGCTGGATGGAAGATTCTTTAATACTTCTTTTAATAACCCTAACCTTATTCCCAGATCAACTGAAACTATCTTTTTCTTTTTAGGATAAACCCTATTGATGCCTTTACTACGAAAGAAGAAACCTCTGCAGGTTCCGCCTTGTATCTCCTGAGATTTTCCTGAGACAGAATTGGTCATCCTGAAATCACCTTCTATGAAAAAACTTATTTTAAAATATTCTTCCTGACTTAATGATGGAAAACAAAGTGGCTGGGAGATCTCCAGATCATGAATCGCCATTACCACACCATTGTCAATCTGATAACCATAAATATCACCACATACATCTTTCCTCTTTATCTGAAGCTTGCTATAATGTTGATTAAAAGAATATACAGTTGCTCCGATTGTCTGAAGGCTTTTTAGAAAATCATGAATGCTAAAAACTTTCATAAAAATGTACAATTTATAGTTATTTATAAATAGTCTAAATATAATTAAAGGTCTAATTTAGCATATTATATGTTTTAAAGTCAAAAAAAATTAAATAAAAATGATTTTTATGTAGATAAAACATGAATAGGACACAACACATCAATTGTATTTTTACAAGATTATACTTTTTAGCCTATAAAATGTCCACAATAGCACATTCGATCAGCCAAAGCAGAAATACCTTTGAAAAAAATCCTCAGAGTATGATTACAAAGGTAAAAAAGACCCTCCAGACGATGTTTGTCCGTCCGAAAGCAAACGATCTAAATATATTCAACCATAAAGAATCCAACATCCAGCATTATGAAAAAACCATCATAAAGGTTACTGATTACATATCCAATCACCTTAGAAGTTCTCATAAGCCTTTTTCAGGAGTGACTCCTGCTCTATTAAGACCTAAAGTAAATGACATTGACCTGAATATTCCCCTTACAAGCCTGGACGCAGTCCTTGCTGAAGTGGATGATATATATACGAAGCACGCTATCCTATTTCACTTGCCTCAATACATTGCACATCTTAACTGCCCTATACTAATTCCGGCACTTGCGGCTGAAGTTATAGTTAGCTCATTAAACTCCTCTCTCGATACCTGGGACCAAAGTGCAGGCGGTACTTTAATGGAAATGAAATTAATTGAATGGACGTGCAAAGAACTAGGATTAGGACCACTAGCTGATGGAGTATTTACGAGTGGTGGTACCCAATCAAATCTCATGGGAATGATGCTCGCAAGAGATTACTTCCTGAAGCACAAACTTCAATGGGATGTAAAAAAAGAAGGACTTCCAACTGAAGCTAGCAAGTTCAGAATTTTCTGCTCTGAAAAAAGTCATTTCAGCTTGCGTAAAGCTGCTATTTTGCTAGGCCTCGGAGAGCAAGCTATTGTACCAGTTAAAACTAACAAGCAATATCAGTTAGATATTAAAGCACTTCAGGAGTGTGTTGATAATGAAAAAGCAGCAGGCAATATTCCCATCGCAATTGTTGCTACTGCCGGTACAACAGATTTCGGAAGTATAGACCCACTTGAAGAGATTGGATCGTTCGCCACCAGACATCAACTATGGTTTCATGTGGATGCAGCTTATGGATGCGGATTGCTACTTTCTGATAAATACAAATACCTGATCAATGGTATTGAGCATGCGGACTCGGTTACTGTTGATTATCATAAAGCCTTCTTCCAGCCCGTTAGCTCAAGCGCTTTACTGGTAAGAAACGGAGCTTCTTTTGAACACATTACTCACCATGCAGATTATCTGAACCCCAAAGAACATGAAAAGGATGGATATCCTAATCAGGTTAATAAGTCTATTCAGACGACAAGGAGATTTGATGCATTAAAATTATGGTTTACGCTTCGTCTTATGGGAAAAGAAACTCTTGGAAGCTATATCGATGCCATTATCGAACTTGCTGCGAAAGCTGCAAAATCAATAGAAAAAGACAAAGAGCTCGAGCTACTCAACTATCCGGAAATCAGCACAATTCTTTTCAGATACAATCCATATGGTGTAAATGATATATCGCTGAATGCCATCAATGCCTATATCAGAAAGAAAATGTTTGAATCCGGAAAAGCCTTAATAGCAAGCACTAAGGTAAATAAAGAGGTGTATTTGAAATTTACAATTTTAAATCCCGAAACAACCATTGATGATATAAAAAATATACTGACACTAATTAAACTCTATGGATGCGACTATGCAAAGAACAACTAAGATTGAGCATATATCAGAAGAAATAAATTTTACAGCCCTTTTAAATTGCTTTCTAAGAGAGTATAAAAACTGGCACAGATTCTTCTACATGCCTAAGTATGATCAGACTTTAAGAGATTACTTCTTAAAAGTAAATCATGATAAATGGATAAAAATTCTTTTTCCTGAATCAAGAAATGAAGTGTATTGCCCACTCACATACTATTCAGCGACAGGCAGACATTTATATAAATTCCCCATAATAGAAAGAAATACAGAAACAGATGTAATATCTGAAATAAGCATTGCGTCATTTCTTTCTCTTATAGCAAATGAGCTAGGCAACAGCTCTCATCAAAATCTTCTGCTTGAAAGAATTAACGACAGCATTACCAATACTGCCATTTTCCTCGAAGAGGCCCTACATGACAATATTCTGGGAGAGCTAAACAACCTTTCAATACCCTTTATTAAGGCCGAGCAATCAATGCTATTGGGACATCAACTTCACCCGGTATCAAAAAGCCGAATGGGTTTCAGCAGAAAAGAACTTGGTCTGTATACTCCTGAAATGCGCAATAGCTTTCAACTACATTACTTCCTTGCCGATCCGGAATTAGTTGTGGAAAAAAGCACTTATACCATAGATATAACTCAAAAGATAAGAACTTCATTAATAGACGATCCAAGGACTTCTCCAAAAACAAAAGGATTTATAAATCTTCACAATGACAAAAAGCTTCTGCCTATACATCCATGGGAAGCTTTACATTTGCTAAAACAAGCTGATGTAATCAAACTTATAGAAGCAGGTAAACTCATTTATGTCGGGCCTTTCGGACCTGAATACACAGCCACCTCTTCTGTAAGAACAGTGTATAATGCTTACAGTGAGTTCATGTTTAAATTTTCACTACACGTAAAAATAACCAATTCAGAGCGTGTAAACCTTGAAAGAGAGTTGTATAGAGGCTATGATATAAGTAGACTTATGCATACAACCTGGGGAGAACAATTAAAAGATGATTTCCCTGAAATAATATTCGTTACCGATCCAGGATTCATTGCAGTAAAAAATCTTGATGGAAATTTCATTGAAGGTTTTAATACTGTAATAAGAAAAAATATCTTCCAAAAAGGAGATGGTGCAGAGAAGAATGTTACTCCTATTGCTGCACTAACTCAGGATGGCCTGCTTGGGCAGGGTTCCAGATTATCTGTAATCATCAAAAGTGAAGCGCTAAGAACCAAAAGATCAACAGAAGACCTCGCAAAAGAATGGTTGAAAAAGTACCTGCGGATAAGCCTTGTGCCATTGATAAGAATATATAATCGTTTTGGACTTGCCTGTGAAGCACACCAGCAAAATATTATGGTAGAGCTGGATAGTATAGGATTCCCTAAACAGTTGTACTTCCGAGACAATCAGGGATACTTTTTCAGGGAAGGAAAAGCAGAAGAACTTCATTTCCTACTTCCTGACCTTGGTGAAACCAGCCAGTCCATTATTCCTGAAGAGTATATTCACCCAAAGTACACCTACTATCTCCTTATCAATAATATATTCGGAATCATTGGCGCATTCGGATCAAATGGTCTTGCCAATGAAGAACATCTCATTAAAATATTAATAAAGGAACTGGAAGCACTTCAGATAGAAGACACAACAGGGCTAGTGGAATACCTCCTTTATACCAGAGACTGGACTGCGAAAGGAAACCTCCTTACAACATTGGGGAATAAAGACGAAGCTCGTGCACCTATTGAAAATCCTGCTGAATACGTGGATTACCCCAACCCTCTTGTTTTCCGGTATTTTTCAAAAAACATAATTAAACCCGACATCAACAGTCTTTCTTTCAAGAAAGATTTCCCTGATCTCGGAATTGAAATAACGCTTAGACCATTTGACTTATCCAGGGATCTGGAGATGGTACATGACTGGTTCAACCAGGAGCATACAAAAGCATTCTGGAAAATGGATGGACCTATACGAGACCTGGAAGCCTTCTATATAATGCTTAAAGATGCCGATCACTCGAATGGATTTATTGGAATGATTAACGGTGAACCAACATTTACACTGGAACCATACTGGCCAATGAGAGATACAGTAGGAAAATATTATGAATCACTTCCCGGGGACTATGGCGCGCATCTTCTGATAGCACCAACAGATAAAAACAAAAAATTTACAATGCCGGTAGGGCAAGTCACAATGGAATTTATCTTCAGTCAGCCAGAGGTGGGAAAATGCATCGGTGAAGCAGACATTAATGCCAAGCCGATGCATATCCTGGTTACCAGACTAGGTTTTAAACTGCAAAAGGTAATTGCGATGCCTCACAAAACTTCAAACCTTACTTTTTGTACAAGGGAATGGTATAAAGAAAGATTCCCCAATTGCGACATAAATGTTCATTCATCAATACCATTAAATCAGGAAAATGAATAACCATTTTGATTTTATAGGAATAGGTATAGGTCCGTTTAATTTGGGCCTTGCCGCTTTAACTCATGGTAAACCAGGTTTACGTGGAATATTCTTTGATAGTAATACCGAATTTGACTGGCATCCTGGAATGATGCTTGACAATGCTACACTTCAGGTTCCTTTTCTTGCTGATCTTGTCTCAATGGCAGATCCATGCAACCCATTCAGCTTTTTGAACTATCAGAAAATGAACAACAGGATTTATAAATTTTATATCAAAGAAGACTTTTTTATCCTGAGAAAAGAATACAATATGTATTGCAAATGGGCATGCAGGCAGCTTCCTGAATGCGTCTTTGGACATACTGTAGAGGCTGTCACATTTGATCAAAAAGAAAATTTATATACTGTGATAGTTAAGAAAAACAACACAGATAAAGAAAGTATCTACCATACACCAAAGTTAGTAATCGGAACGGGTACTTCTCCGTTTATTCCTGCTTTTGTTAAAAATAAAAAACTGGAAAATACTTTTCATACTTCAGAATACTTGTTCAAAAAAAATGAAATTCTAAAACAGAAATCTATCACTATCATAGGATCAGGGCAAAGTGCAGCAGAGATATTTCATGATCTGCTTAATAATATTTCATTTAAAGAACAGGAACTAAACTGGTACACAAGGCCCGACAGGCTCTTTCCTCTGGAATATTCCAAACTTACACTTGAGCTTACCTCTCCTGAATATGTAGACCATTTTTATTCATTGCCTCCTGATAAAAGAACAGATGTATTGAATAAACAGAGCATGCTTTATAAAGGAATCAACTACGATCTGATCAATGAAATATACGACACCCTTTATCATCTGACTCTGGAAGGACCTATTCCTGTAAGTATTAAACCAAGCCATGAATTAAAAGCTATCACTACATCTGTAATGAATAAGAAAACACTTTTCTTCAAGCATGTTCAGACTGATCAGGATACAGAATTGGAAACTGATGCTATAATTCTTGCTACTGGTTATAAGTACAGAATTCCAGACTGCATCAGACCGGTTCATGACAGAATTAAGTGGGATAATTCAGGCAGGTTTGATATAAATAGGAATTATTCAATAGACCATAAAGGTATTGAAATATTTGTCCAGAATGCTGAACTGCATACACATGGATTCGTAACTCCAGATTTGGGCATGGGCGCATATCGGAATGCCAGGATTATAAATGCTATTGCAGGTAAAGAAATATATGCTGTAGAGAAACAAATCGCATTCCAGTCATTCTCGGCCTCTGCTATGGCAGTAATGAATGAGTCTGTTATATAAAAGTAATATTATGACAGATAACAAAGTCAATAACCGTATTTTACTTATTGCGTTTCTCGCTGCATTAGCAGAGTCTCTTCCGGCTCCTTTCTATCCGAGGATATTCAAAGACACATTTGGCATTATAGATCCTGCATATACAGGAGCATATTTATGTATACTCAGACTTACATTTATATTATCTTACCCTTTGTGGGCTTGGGTATCAAAAAAGACAGATATCTTCAGACTACTTTGCCTAACTCAATTGACAGCAGGTATGACCAGCATTTATTGCGGCTTAACGAAAGACCTCACTGAATTTTATGCATGTTCTATATTGATGGTTCTTTTCAAAAGCAGTTACCTGCTAATGTATCCGTATTTGATAAGCAAGAGTGAAAATAAAACATCAACAGTTGCAAAGCTAGGTATATTGGTACAGCTATCAATGATTGTTTCAGCAATAGCAAGTGCTTTCATCATAGATAAAATTTCAATTCAGTATCTTTTTATCATCATAGGACTATTTGATTTTATCCAGATGGCAATTAGCCTAAGGTTAATTGGAATAAAAAAAAGTTTTCAGCTACAATCCCATTCTGAATCTATGGCATTTGACCAAATAAAGCTTTTATGGATTTGTATGATCACATTTTTGTTTTATCTGTCATCAACATTGATAAGACCATTTTATACTGAATTTATCATAGACAGGTATGCACCAGTGGCTAATTATGCATGGTCAGCAGTATTATTCATAATTCCAAGCTTATCTGCATTATTTCTACTGCCGCTTGCGGGCAGAAGTACAATAATTAAAAACACTACATTCATTTGTGGTGTAATTCTCATCATATCTATTGTTTTGCTTTTACAAGCATATGTCAATTCTTTGATCTCAGAGATAATATTTAGAAGTCTATATGGAATATCTATTTTCCTGATTTTCGTTCATCTTGACATATCTTTTTTCGAAACAACTTCAGGTAAGGATTCTGCTAAAGCTTATAGCCTTATGCATATTACACAAAATATTGCCTACATGACAGCACCTTTATTAGCAGGATTTTTAGTTGGCAGAGATGGCTATACAGCTCCATTTGAGATGGCATCAATATGTGCAATGCTATCCCTACCTGTCGTTTTAATGCTACATTTCAAATATTCAAAAAAACACTTAACCATATTAGATCCGAAAATATCATGATAGAAGAACAAATAAATCATCTGGTGGCACAGCTGCCAGGAACAGACATATTGAATATTAACATCTGGAATAAAGTAAACAGGGCATACCTTTGCAAAGCAATAACAGAGCTTATGCATGAAAAACTTTTAACTCCTGTAATCCTTTCTTCTGATAAAAAAATCATACATTTTAGGCTGTATACGGACAAATTGAGCACCTACTATGAATTTACTGGTGAACATCGCAAAATGGACTACTGGCATATCCATAAAGATTCTTTGAGTAAATTCCATAATGAAAACGAAATTACGGACATAAGTGCAACTCTGTTTTTTATAGAGCTGCAGGAAACTTTCGGAATTAAACCTTTTACCTTAACACACTTCATTGAGGAAACCAACCATACCCTTTATGCAGATGCTTTTATGCAAGCTAAAGGAAAAATACAATCCGACAAGCTTGTAGATTCAGGATACCAACTTATAGAGCATCAGATGGACGGGCATCCATGGGCAACAGTAAATAAAGGACGTATAGGGTTTAATCTTGATGATTACCGTTCCTTTGTCCCAGAAGCAGACCAGATAGTAAAATTAAACTGGATAGCTGTTCACAAATCAAAAGCTGAATACAGTAACATCGAAGGGCTCTCATTTGAAACCCTTGCCTATTCGGAATTAGGAGATGAACAATATTCTAAATTTAAAGAAGTACTTTTATTACAAAACCTCAACCCTGAAAACTATTGGATGATGCCGGTACATGATTGGCAATGGAAAAATAAAATAGTATTTCAGTTTGCCGGAGATATTGCTTCCAGCTTCATTGTACCACTTGGGCCAGGAGAAGATGACTATACACCCCAACAATCTATCAGGACTTTCTTTAACATATCCAATCCTGAAAGATTTTATGTAAAAACAGCCATCTCAATTTTAAATACTTCTATATACAGAGGATTATCCCATAAAAAATTAACAGTAGCACCTTTAGTGACAAAATGGGTAAAGGATAAACTGAGCTCAGACCATGAACTTCAGTCCATTGGCTTTACCCTTTTAGGAGAAGTTGCAACTGTTGGCTATAAGCATTCGGAATACGAACTGGTTGAAGGAGCTCCTTATCAATATAAAGAACTTCTAGGAGTTATATGGAGAGAAAGCGCTACGCCTTATCTTAATGAAGATGAAAATATGATGACCATGGCTTCATTAATGTATATAGATTCTACCGGCAAATCATTTATTGCATCGCTGATAGAAAAGTCAGGTCTCCAGGCAGAAGAATGGGTGGAAAAATATCTTCATAACTATTTCAACCCAATACTTCACATCTTCTATCAACATAAATTCTTCTTTAGTCCTCATGGTGAAAATACAATACTTGTAATGAAGAACTACGTTCCTGAGAGGATTATTATCAAAGACTTTGTTGAAGAGATTGTACTTACAGAAGAAGGTAAACAAAATGTTCCTGATAATATCAGACCTATACTGCGAGACATAGAAGATCAATATGCAACTTTGTTTATTTTATCAGGGGTATTTGATGGTGTATTCAGGTATATATCCAACATACTTCATACTTATGTCGGATACTCTGAAGACAAGTTCTGGAATCAGGTAAAAGATGTGGTTATTCAATATCAGCAAAGACATCCTGATTTGAGCGCATCTTATGAAAAATTTGATTTGTTTGTTCCTGAGTTTATCCGAGTTTGTATTAACAGAGTAAGACTTCTTACCTATGGATATGCTGAAAACACTGATATACCAGTACCAGAGGTTTGCGGGACTATTGAGAATCCTATTAAGAATTAAATTGCATAAAGTTTACAACTGTTTATACAGTGTAAAAAAAGAAGGCCGGAAATCCGGCCTTCTTTTTTTACACTGCTTTATTCACTTAACTATTAATACTTCATTATTTTTACAACATTACCATTGACATTCAATAAATAGGTACCTCTGTTTAAGCTGCTCACATCTGCATTAATACCATTTCCGCTAAGTAATACATTTCCCATAAGCGTAGTGATTGTCCAATCATATGGTATTTCGTCTGAGAAGAAAACGAGATCATTTACCGGATTAGGGTAAACTTTTAATGAAGATGCATTGCTTCTACCGAAAATACTAGTTTCTACCTTAGGCCCAACTTCTATATAGTTCAGATTAAAACCTGGAGATTCAATAAAGAACCTTAACAAAGTATCAGTAGTACTAAAAGTAACAATACCCAAAGATACTGTTTCCCATTTTTGCCAATCTCCAGTAATTGGAAGTGTAAGTGTAGAAGATGCTTTTTTACCATTAAGTTTTATATGAACATTTGCACCAACAGCAGGTGTCGGATTTCCTGCGACTCTAAGATATACAGGATATTCTCCGTTTTCTTTTACTGATATAGAATATTCTAACCATTCTCCCGCCGCTGTCCATCCTACGTTGTATGCACCATTGACATCTTTGGTTACCTCAATATCTACCTCATCATTTCTGTATGCACCTCCCTGATTTGAAGGATCCGAGTCAGAATAGGTTGTATTCGCTATATTTTGAAAATCATAATCCTCAGCCTGAATAATTCCAGGGATATCAAAAGGCTTGCCTTTAAAATATCCTCTTGCACATAAAATTTTAAATGTGTCAGAGACAGAACCGCAATCTTCGGAAGAAACAAGTACAGAATAAAATGCACCACAGGTATCAAAGACAGCTAATGAGCTTGAATCTGCCCCTTCGATCAGTTTATTGTTATGATACCATTGGTAAGTAAACTTTTCTTCTGCATTATCAACCTTTATAACAATAGGATCTTTTTTGAGAACAGCTCCTTTTCCAAGGCTAATAGGAAACATAGTTTTTACAACATCCACTTCATCAGCCATGACACAAGTGCCTAAGGTAGCTTCTACCCTATACTTGCCTGTTTCAGTCGCCTCTAATGTTGTGCCAGTCTGAGCAGTTAATTCTTCTCCATCTTTAAACCACTTGAAAGATACTTCTTCAGCAGTTGATTGAAGTCCGATCGTAACAGAGTTCTTACCGCACAAAGTCTGTGGAAGGCCTAAATACGGAGCAAAACATGGTACATCAGTAGGCTGGTGATCATCTTTAAATTCATACAGTTTATCTTTAGCAAAGCCCCCCATTTCACCAGGACCAACTTTTAACTTCCAGTCTCTTGTAAACATGGCTGGTTCCCAGTCATTATCAGCTACCCAAGCTGACCAGCTTAATCCAAGGCCTTCAGCCCAGTTAACTATTGGATCTCCGTAACTTGCAATACTACCTTTTAATAAAGTACTTGTAGCAGAAACAGTCTGGCTAAAGCCCCACTCTGATAAAAATACAGGATGAACTTTTACAACCTTTTCTACCTGTGCTTTCACAGATCCGGAGCCTGTTGCTGTCCAATGACCAGGATAAATATGAGCTACATAAACAATGTTGCCTCCGGTTAATGGATTGGTAGCTGCATCACCCATTCGCTGATCCCAAACAGGACTACCTGCAAGAATAAGATTATGCGGAGCATACTTCCTTATGAGATCTACCCAAGCCTGCATGTAAGGTTTGAATTGTCCCCAAGTAAGATTATTATTAATAGGCTCATTATATACCTCATATAATACATTGGAGTAATTATTGAACCTAGGAGCCATGTAAGTCCAGAAAGCATTGGTAGACTCTATATTACCATTTACATCTGCGATATAATGCCAGTCTATAATTACATAAAGTCCTTTGGAAGTAGCATAGTCTACAGCAGGTTTTAAAGTCTGCTGATAATATTGTTCAAGGTTTGATATAGGTGGTTCTACTGTAAATCTTAGTACCCTGGTATACCACCCCGGTGATTCAGATAATGTATCATCAAGATTTGTGACTACATCAATTAATCCATTCAAACCAACAGTTCTATCAGTGGCTTGTTCTTTAATATCCTGAAAGTCCACACCTCTGAGAATAACAGTGTTTCCTGCTGGATCTTTAATCAGATTTCCCTCAACGTGAAGCCAGGGAGTAGCAGACTGAGAAAATGCCGACAGCGGTGTCAGCAATACAATCAATAAAAAAAACAATATGGGTTTATTCATCATGTTAGAATTTATATCCAGGATGAAATTACCCAAAATTAATTTCCCGCAATTTTCAATTTTAATCTTTAATCCAACTGTCTATACAAATAATACAATAATATTTAACCAAGCATAACTTTCATTGTATTTAGCTAAGAATTCCTTGTTCTTTTATTTAATTTTTTTCAAAAAAAAGAGTCCCGAATACTCGGGACTCATCTATTCTAATCTCATTTTAATCCATTAATCACCATCATTATCCGAAATAGTAACCAAAACACCAAGATCAGTTGTCATATCAACTTTAAATAAACCAACGAGTTCCAATACTTTCAAATACAGGTCCTTAACGTTTGATTGAGAAGTCTCAAGACTTGTCTGCAAAGAGGGTTCTACTCTATCTATCGCAATATAAATGCTATCAAACTGTTGTTTAATCCTAGTGCTTAATAGGACATCTTCATGCCTGGCTCCGACATGATCGAGAAGATCTTCAATCCCAGCCAGATCTCCCTTAGGGCTTTTACCAAGGAATGCATTTTCAAGAGAAATAACATTCTCTTTAATATGACTCAGCGACATTCCGCTCTCACGAGCCTCAAGCTGACTAATTAGTGGGACTCCCATATTGTTCAATGGCTTTCCAATCTTTTTATTTTTGACAACCTCTGTGAGGTAGATCAGCTGATTAACCAACATTCCTATTGAACTATTTATACCTTTTCCATCTGAAGCTATAAACGTATTGATGTACACGGACTCCCAAAGATCAAGGATTTGAAGAGACTTTGCTTCTAAAGCCATACATAAAGAGAGCAGGTAGCTTCTCCTGTTTTGCATTAAAGTCTCTGTTCCTCCAAACTTATCGAGAATATAAACATTTCCTTTAGCATTGTTAAAAATAAGGTATTCAATAGCTGGAAAGCCTTTCACAGAAGCACCCTTATTGTAAATATAATTTGTATCAATTACGGAGTTAGTATTAATTGCATCTTCAATTAAAGATGTATTAACGGGCGAAAAATCAATACTGCTGTAAAGAGCTACAGACAAATCATCACCAGGACCTATTTTATAAAGCTCACATCTCTTCCAGGCACTTGCTGATAATTTCCAGGCATCTTGCAAAGCAATCAGATTTTCTTCTGTGGGGTTAGTTACAAATTCTTCACATGCAGCCGTCATAGTATGTGAAGACTTATTCAATTCCTTATAAGAAGGTATTATAATATTTTTACCTATATTTTCCAGCATTCCTTTTCTGTCAAAGGAATTGAAAGCATCTGAAGGCTGCTGCTCTGAATCCTTTTTACATCCGGTAATAAGCAGAAATAGAAAGGGCAAAATGAATATAGTGTGTTTCATTGGATAATAATTAAAGAGATTCGAGAAATTCTACAAGTGCTTCCCTATCTGATTTTGACATTGCTTTGAATGCTTTCTGAGATTGCTCTGCCTCTCCTCCATGCCATAGAATGGCTTCCTGAAAGTTTCTTGCACGGCCGTCATGAAGAAAATATGTATGCTTATTTACATTTTTAACAAGACCTATACCCCATAGCGGCGGTGTCCTCCATTCGTTCCCGTTAGCAAGAAAATCAGGTCGACCATCCGCTAGACCCACTCCCATATCATGTAACAGCAGGTCTGTATATGGACGAATTTCCTGATTTGACAATTCATTGACAGGACTATAGAAGCCTGTCTTCATTTTAGGTATGTGGCATTTACTGCATTTGGCTTCAGTAAATAATTGCTTTCCTCTCAACACCTTCGTATCTGTCCAGTTACGTCTTCCGGGTACGGACAAAGTGATGGTATAGTAAACTACTTTGCCAAATAGATCATCTTGAATTTCTGGTATACCGCCATTCGGCAGATTGCCATAATTCTGAAACTGAACAGGACTCATGTTTTCTTTAGGAAAAAGAGATGAGGTAATCCCCATATCACCGGAGAATGCTCCTGCAACCTGCTGTCTGATATTTGGCTGATTCGCTTTCCAGCCAAATCGCCCGAGTGTATTCTGCTTCAGAGCTTCATCCCAAACGTAGTTAGGTCTTCCCGAGATACCATCCTTATCAGAGTCATTCTCATCTGCGTAAGATAGAATGACTGCTTCATCTACAGCTTCAAGCAAGCCCAAGCCTGGTAACTGCTGGGCTGCCCTTGGAGAGTATAATATATTTGCGCCAAGATCTCCATAATTTAACTTTATAAATTCATATAAAGGTTTCCTTAATTGATAAGCCTCTCCATCATCAAAAGTGCCATCAAGAGGAAGGTAGGTTATTTTGAATGTCCCCTCAGGAAGTACGCCGGAAATGGCATTTGGGCTAAGCTGAGTCCCATAATCAGGATGCCCAAGCGGTCCGCCATGAATGTCTGTACCCTCAATACTAAGCCTCATAAGCATAGAAACAGGATCATACCCATCGAGAGGAGGTTGCCCTCTTCCATCTTTGAAATGACATCCTGAACATGACAATGTGTTGAGCAAAGGTCCAACTCCGTCGCGACCAGCAGTTGAAGATGGTGCAATTACCCAGTTATCACGAAAGAAAGAATTGCCAACAACAAATCTGGCATTGTCTTCTACGCTTATTCCAGGAATGGAATGGCCAAAAGCATTTTCAGTCTGATCGAAAACAGTTGCCACTCCACCAGCCAGCTCTTCACCAGCTTCTGCAGCATTTACATTGGAAGGTTCTTTATCCTTTTTACAAGAAGTGATAATAAAAAGGAAGCTAAATAAAAAAGCCGTACCAAGGAGTAATAATCCCCTGGTGCGGCTTTTTATAATTTTCAATAAACTCATTCTACTTATTAAAAGAAATTCCAAGTTTAGCTGCTATTTCTGTTATCAGATCAGCCTGTTTATATAGTGATTCTATAGCAGTCTGAATACGTTTTTTCCCCTCCGGATCAGTTATTTCCTGATCAAAAGGATGATGAATTGCATTTACACTTGTTTTGGTAGTTGCAAGCTGAGTATTCATTTTACTGCTCAGATCAACATCTTTCGCTACTATAAGTTCGTCAATGCCAGCTTTGTCAATGATAGTTCCATCTAGTTTAGTATATCTTCCATAATAAACGTTCTCAAGACCAAGAGCATCATAGATGATATCATTATGTGTATTATCGCTAAAGCATGAGTGCTCATCTTCTTGCTGTCCAGACTCCAGGGAAACCTGCATTCTTTCACCAGCCAGTTCACCACCACTTAGGCTTGCAAAACCAAACAGTATGTCTCTTAGAGATTCATCAATATTAGCTTCAAAAGATTTACGATAATTGTTAGTACCAGGTGCCCATGATTTAACTAAGTAATCAAGATCCTCCACAAGTATATCTGCAATAGTGCGAAGATACTGAGCTCTTCTTGCCTGATTCTTAGCAGTGCCACCGACTACAAAATCAGTATATGGTCTGTTACCGGGACCATCATTGTTGAAATCCTGTCCCCATAATAAAAATTCAATTGCATGATATCCCACACTGATAGAAGTTTCAGCTGCCCCTCCTCCTTCATTTAAAGCAGTAAGATTTTCTTTGGTAAGGTCCACGCTTAAGTCATTGATGATTCCAGCATTTTCATTTCCCTCTACATAGTCAATATAAGACTCGTCCATTGGCCATGCGTTCAACAACCCTTCCACACCTGTTTCCGGATCATCAATTGGTCCGTCATAAAAACGATATGCTTCCGTCTGAAGATATGGTACTCGTGCAGCCAACCATGCTTGTTTTGCTTCATTTAATTTCTGCGCTGAAGGCTCAGATATAAAAGCGTTGATTTTGGTTTGTAAATCCTCAGCCTTATTATATGAATCTATATAAGACGCATAAACAATCTCAGCATAGTTGTTTACTATTTCTTGTTTTTTAGACTCTGAAGACGAAGAAGGATTTGGATCTTTATCTTTTTTACAGGATGTTGTCAAAGACAAAAGGATTGCACTAAATACAATTGGGAAGATACTTTTCGTAAAGAAGGAAAACATAGGGTGCGCTAAAGTTAATTTATGCACACAAAGCTAATTTTTATTTAAAATTAATCCAAATTAAAATAAACTAACTTAAAAGGTATAACTTCCTTATTTTCAAAAACAAAAAAGCTATTGACAAAACAAGTTTATCAATAGCTACGAAACAAGCAGAAATTTAACTCAAAGCTTTAGTTAAGTTTTAAGTCCTTGACTTTTATTGCTCCACGGAGCAATTCGATCGCACCTTCTATTTCAAGGCATTTTAAAATTCTGGAAATTACCACCCTGGTTGTGCCCAATTCATTGGCCAGTTCCTGATGTGTAATTGAAACGATTTGTTGTTTGGTTTTAGAAGAAAGTCTAATCAGATAATCCTTTATTCTTTTATCAATACTTGAAAATGCCAGAGAATCGAATGAATCCAATAATTGTTCCTGTCTTTGCGCAAAAGTTTTAATTACAAAATCATTCCAGGAAGAATATTTTCTTTGCCATTCATATACTTTAATTCTTGGGACAAGAATTAATTCCGATTTTTCAGAAGCCTCCATTGCGGCGTTCATTGGTGTTTGGCCATAACATGACAATAGAGACATCATACAAGTTTCACCTTTATTTACATAATAAAGTAAAATTTCTCTGTCTTCAGTTTGACGAAAAATCCTTAAACTTCCTTCTAAAAGAATAGGTACAGAAACCAGGAAGGCGTTCTGTCTGTGGATACGATTTCCCTTTTCAAATTTTTCTATTTTAGCAGCAGCCAGTTCAACTCTTAAGTCTCGTTCAAAGAAATTAAACTGATCCTCTAATTCGATTACAGGTGTACTTAAAATTCTTTCCATAAGTCTTATTACTTAATGTTTAGGCAAAAATCTTCAGATAAAATTTAATGACTCTTTATTTAACAAATTTGAATATTCCCAGAATAGTGAACTTAATAATCCAATTATTCATTTCCGGGCTTGATTATAAACCATACTATCGAGAAGATGAGAAGAAGTCAAATTTTAGGAGAGGAAAAATTGGTTTTACAACCTTTTAGCAGCAGGTAAATTCTTTATATTTTTCGCTTAAAAGACAATAAAAACATGGCTAAAAATTCAAATTTCAACGATTATTAATTTTAAAAACATTTAAAAGACAAACTTTTTATTTATCTAACATTGGCGGATATTGATCCATTTTTTTTTCCAGGCCATCAATTATCTTTTAAAAAAATCTTATTAATTTAGCCATTACAACTTATTGTCAAACACAAAATAATATGAAAACATATTATTGGTTTTTTTGCATTTTTTTAATACAATTTTCAAATCCCCCTTTAAAGGCAGAGAAGGTATTTTTATTGACTAATAAAATTGAAGAAAAAGGAATCAGAAATGAATATCTGGGAGTATTTGAAGATAAGACAAGCAAACTTGATATAACAGCAATTACAAGTCCTGTATATGCCGATAGTTTTAGATATCAGACTTCCGATGCGGTAAACAGTAACAAAGCTTCTTCCTATTGGCTCAGATTTTCTGTGAAAAACCTGACGAAAAATGAAAAGAACTGGCTGATTGAATTATATGACCATAACATAAATTATATCTCATTTTATGCTCCTGATGAAAATGGACATTATCAATTGACTCAGTCAGGTAATTTGATTTCATTTAACAAACGAATGTTTTTTCATAAAAATCCTGAATTTGAATTACGGATTCCCCAGAATCAAACCTTGACTTTTTACATTCGGATAAAATCGGAAAACGAAAACAATTTAAGTCCCCAAATCAGATCTTATAAGAAATTCATATCCTATGCTCTGGCAGAATACTATGTTTTAGGAATTTTTTATGGTATTTTAATTATGATGGCCTTGTATAATCTTCTGATGTACATATCCATCAAAATGGGCATTTATCTTTATTATGTCTTTTATGTACTTTCATTCAGCCTCTATTCTATGTGTCAGAGTGGCTTCGCATTCCAGTATCTCTGGCCCGAAAATCCTGAATGGAATCTGTATGCCTTTAGTCTTGCTTTATATGGCATCATTACCTTCGCCCTGCTATTCATAAAAGGATTTTTAAATCTAAAAGAAACCCAACCTTTTTTTAACAAAGTAATAAACTTTGTAATAGTCATCAGAGGTTTGATATTATTATATGGTTTATTCTTCAACAGAAATATCTTATATGCTATTTACATTGATACTATTCCTTTTTTCCTGGCATATAAAATATCTCTTAGAAGTTATTTAAGAGGAAACAAAACTGCCTTTTTCTTGTGGGTTGCATATACTAGCCTGTTTGCAGCATTTACAATAACAGCATTAGAAAACTATGGCTTTATCAAATCAACCATTTTCACTGTATATAGCCTGAATATTGGAATCATTCTCGATATAATATTACTCTCCATGTCCCTGACAGACAGAATGGGCGCTGAAATCAAAATGAGGCAGGCTGCACAGAACAAGTCTATCGAAGAAATGAAAGAGAAAGAATTATTAAAGGACAAGATTAACAAAGAACTGGAAGAAAAAGTAGCACAACGAACAGAACAGCTTAAACAGGCATATGAAAGGCTTATCAACCAGACTGAAGAAATCACGACGATGAACCTTCAGCTTGACCTTGCCAACAGGGCCCTGAAGAAAGACATGTCTGACATTGCCATGACCAGGATCATGAAAAACCAGGTGAATTTTGAAGAATTTGTTAAAGTATATCCTGATGAGCTTACCTGTTTCAGATATCTGGAAGAACTTAAAGGTCAATCCAAATTTCAATGCAAAAAATGTAATTCTAATAGTTGCGGCAAGGGCAAAGAGCAATTTGACAGACGTTGCAGCAAATGTGGTTACAATGAATCAGTCACTGCAAATACGATCTTTCACAAACTTAAATTTCCGATAGTAAAAGCATTTTACATCATGTATCTTGTTTCCAACAAACAAGATATCACTTCAGACGAATTATCCGAAATGCTATCTTTAAGAAAATCTACTTGCTCAAATTTCAAGAAAAAAATTAAGGACAGAATTAAAGTACTTGATAAAAAAGAATTTAGCGGATGGAATTCCCTTGTAGTGGACAGCACAATAGAAAGCATCACTCACACTACTGATTAAGTGTTTCTTATCACTTCCATCATTGTATTCCTTCCCAATGAATTTCTCTGAATAGTCAATTAAGAATAATATTCAGGTAATTACAGATAGAATCATATTTATCTTAATCTACCTCAAAATATTTTTCGCAATACGAATATAATGAGAACTATCACCAAAGCTACAATAACGAACCCTGTCCATACACCTGCCTTGAAAATCCCTTCTATCGCCTCACACCCTGAAAGAAATAATACAAAGAATATCAGAGTATAGATTCTACCAATTACTGCACTTTTCATAACCCCTCCTTTTTTAAATTCTTACTATTAAAACATAACAATCAGCATATTGGTGCAACGTGAACATTTGGCGTTCCGGCTAAAATTTACTACTAACTCTTTCAAAAAATAAACACTTCACAATAAACTGTTTTACAATATTTTAATATAAATTTAAAATTCAATTACCTAAATTTTATCCTTTTTTTAACGGAAAGATTTTCCACTCGTAATTGAATTAAACAATCCGGATATAAGATACTTATGGAACTTTTAATTTTTATTGGACTACTGATAATCATCATATTGCTAATCAGGCAGAACAGTTTAGTCGATAGTAAACTCAATGAATTGTCAAAAAAAATTGATGGTCTGAAAAATGAAATTAAAAAACTTTCAGTCACTGAACCTAGGCCTTCTAAGTCTGCTGAGAAGAAAGACGAATCGATATTATCACAAATACTTAATCTTGACAACCCTAAACAGGAGCCCGTTAAGATTACCGAACCCAAAATTGAATCCCAAGCTAAGGAACAAGAACCTGTAAAAAAACAAGTTCCTGTCCTATCTCCTGCAAAAGCCGTTTCTTCTGCAAAACCAAAAGAGAAAAAACCTACCTTCTTTGAAAGAAATCCGGACATTGAAAAATTTATCGGTGAAAATCTCATCAATAAAATTGGTATTGCCATACTAGTTTTAGGAATTGGATTTTTTGTAAAATATGCAATAGACCAAAACTGGATACATGAAATCGGTAGAGTATTTATAGGAATACTTTGTGGAGGAATATTGCTAGGACTTGCACATAAAATGCGTAAGACATTTGCAGCCTTCAGCTCCGTACTGATAGGCGGAGGAATGTCTATATTTTACTTCACCATATCAATAGCATTCCATGAGTACAATTTATTCAGCCAGACAGCAGCATTCCTGATAATGGTTGTGATAACGGGATTTTCAGTACTATTTTCAATAACCTATAACAGAAAAGAACTAGCAGTACTTGCTATTATAGGAGGCTTTGCTTCTCCCTTCATGGTAAGCACAGGAGAAGGTAATTACATCATCCTTTTCACCTATATCATCACGTTAAATACCGGCATGCTGGTTTTGGCTTATTTTAAAGGCTGGAAGATTCTGAATATTATCTCTTACCTCTTCACTATAGTGCTTTATGGAGGCTGGCTGATAACCAAAGTAAAAGGTATTCCTGACGCGCCGTATACCGGCGCCATGGTATTTGCCACACTCTTTTATCTGATATTCTTCCTTATGAATATCATTAATAATATAAAAGAAAATAAAAAATTCGCAGCAATAGATATCAGTATCTTATTGAGCAATACATTCCTTTATTACACAGCTGGTATGATCATACTTGCCAATATTAAAGGAGGAATGTTCCAGGGATTATTCACAGCAGTGATCGCAATTTTCAATTTTATTTTTGCATTCACATTGTATAAAACCAAAAAAGCCGACACTAACCTTATTTATTTACTTATAGGTCTTGTCCTTACATTCCTAAGTCTTGCTGCTCCTGTTCAGTTGGAAGGGAACTATATTACACTATTCTGGTCTGCTGAAGCAGTGCTTCTGTTATGGCTATCTCAAAAATCGGGGATAACACTTATTAAAGTAGGATCTTTAGCTGTAACTGTTCTTATGCTTGTAAGTCTGATAATGGACTGGATAAGCATCTATGACCGAAATTTTTCTGAAACAATCATTTTAAACAAAGGATTTATCACAAGTATTATAGCTCTTACTTCTCTAATCCTTACAAGATTATTACTAAAGAAAGAAACTGCGACAAGTATAATTTTCCTTCCGGTTAAATATTATGACAAAGCACTGGGCACTATATTTCTGACTTTATTATATTTTGCAGGTTTCCTTGAACTTCATTATCAATTATTAAACCACATATCAATTGGCAGCTTGAGGGCTATCATTACCGGGAGCTATAATTTCATGTTTGTACTTTCCCTCTTGCTATTAGACCAAAAAGACACATCAAGGGTATCGATGATCAGGACACTCGTTCTGGGATTATTGTCAAGCATCTTCTACATGACTTATTATCATCAAGAAATCATCAAACTGAGAGAAGCGTATCTGATAGCTCAAAGTACAACTTTCCTCAGCTTTACTTACCAATACATTGACACATTGCTGTTCACAGGCATATTAGTTTTAATGTACCGAAAAGTCAAATCTGTGTTTGGCTTTAAAGTGATTACTGGAAAGCTCTTCCTATGGTATCTTTCATTTGTTGCACTTTTCATTCTAAGCAGTGAACTGGACCATGTTGTACTTTTCATTTTCTATAAAGAAATGCAAGGAGCGAGCTATATAATCAGTCAGAACCACAAAATAGGATATCCTATCCTGTGGGGCTTGAGCTCCCTTGTATTTATGGTTCTTGGGATGAAGAAAAAAAGAAAGGAACTCCGTATTATTTCTCTGACAACATTCTTTATCACTCTGCTTAAGTTATTTATATTCGACTTAAGAGGTATTTCAGAAGGAGGGAAAATTGCCTCATTTATCTGTCTGGGAGTTCTATTATTAGTAATTTCATTTATGTATCAAAAGCTTAAAAAGCTAATCATAGATGATGAAACAACTATTGCTTCATAATTAAATATGAAAAAATTATTTTTGTATAACATACTATTCTTCTTTATTGCTACATGCTCTTATGGACAAGCATTTAAGAAGAAGGCTTTATTAAGTAAAGTAAACGAAAGCAGGTTCTATAAAATTCCGATAACTCCTGATATCGTGACTCATCTTAATGATGATCTTTCGGATATAAGAATTTATGATAATACCCAAAAGGAGATTCCTTATATTTTAAGCAGAGAAGTACCTCTTCAGGTACATCAGATATTCAAAGAATACAACATCAAAGAATTCAGATCACAATCAAAATGTTGTTCCAGACTGATACTTCAGAATGCTGCAAAAAACAAAATTGATAACATTAGCCTGATCATTAAAAATTCTGATGTAAGGAAGAATGCAAAGCTTAGCGGTAGCAGTGACAATAAACACTGGTATATCATCAAGAACGACTATTATCTTGAATCCTATCCATCACTGAATAATACTTCAGAAGTTAAACTTCTTAACTTTCCTTTGTTAGATTATGAGTACTACATGCTTGAAATCGGAGATTCAGGTAGCGCTCCTCTTAACATATTAAAAGCTGGATATTATGACACCTATATAGAAAAAGGAAAGTTTACAGAACTTCCCAAGGCCCATGTACATAGGAAAGACAGCTCTGATAAGAAAAGTTATATTTCTATCTCTTTTCCTTCAGCTCAGTTGATAGATAAAGTAAAAATTGCTGCATTAGAGCCTCATTATTACTTCAGAAACGCGGCAATATGCACCACCTATTACGAAAAAGGAAAGAAACATTATAACACTATCACTACTACTACTCTCCGCTCAAACAGCGATAACACCATTGAATTGGACCATCTGAAAGTTAAAGATTTCCAACTGATTATTGATAACCAAGACAACCAGCCATTAAAAATAAAAAGCATAGAAAGCTATCAACTTGTATATTACATGACTGCTATGCTTGAGAGAGGAAAATCGTATACAATTCAATTCGGAGATAAAAATTTATCTTATCCTCAATATGATCTAGGTTATTTTAAAGACAGCATTCCGGAAAATCTGAGTATTATAAAAGCCGGAGCCATCCTTGATATTCCCCAACAAATCGAAAAACCTGAGAAAACATTTTTCTCTTCAATGCTTTGGGTCTGGATTTCCATATTTCTTATAATGTCAGGTCTTGGGTATATGTCTTATAAAATGATAAAAGAAATGAAAACCAAGCAAACGACTGACACCTAATGTCATCTATTCTGAAAATACAATATATATGAAGTTGATTTTATATTTTTCCCAAAAATATTATCTTCAATCTAATCGTTACTCCCTAAAATATGCACCTAATGACAAGACCAATCAACATCCTTATTTTGCTATTTTTAATTATAACAAGAACTTCTTTGGCACAGACAGCAGGGATAGTAGAAGAAGATCATTTTGACAATAACGAAACAGGATGGCGGCTTCCTAATGGACCAACAGATCAATCAGATATTAGAGGTGGCAAATTGGTATGGCAACACAACGACCCTGCTGGCGGTAGCATCAATAACTACTTTAATCTGCTCAATACCTCAGCAAACTTTTCAGCAGAAGCCAAATTTGGTATACGAAAGCCCGGAAGCGAATATGGTCTCATGATTGGTACAGATCAGGAGAACGCTTTATACTTCAATGTCAAAAACCTTCAATACCGAATACTTGAAGTCAAAAAAGGAAAGCCCACCCTTATCAAGGAATTTACTACCTCATTAAAAATAAAGGTTGATAATAACATCTTAAAAATAGAGAAGAGTGGCTCTACCGTCCGTTTTCTTGCAAATGACCATGTGCTGACTGAGATCAATTATCCAGCTCTTACAGGGAAAGCTGTAGGCTTTGCAGCATGGGGAACATCCTCTTTTGATGTGGATGATTTTTTCATCAAAGGAACAAAACTTAAAATCAATACTGCCCCTAATCTAAGCTATAGCTCTCCTGCTGAAAATCTTGGAGCTGGTGTAAACACTGCGTATGGTGAGTTAACACCAGTTGTGACACCTGATGGTAACGGATTATATTTCACAAGAAACTATTCGCCTGAGAACAAAGGTGGTGCAGGTGATTACCAGGACGTGTATTATTCAAGCTTTCAAAATGGTAAATGGGGCAAAGCTGTAAATGTGGGAGTTCCTATTAATAACGACGGTCCAAATGCTGTATCTTCCGTAAGCCCAGACGGCAATACTGTTCTGTTGATGAATACTTACGACTCCAAAGGTGCAGCCCAGGGAATGGGATTATCCATGTCAAATAAAACCAAAAATGGATGGAGTATGCCTACCAGAGTCAACGTAAGAAATTATTACAACAAAAGTACCTTCAACGAATATTTTTTAAGTAGTGATAAGAAAGTATTGCTAATGGCTCTGCAAAGAGATGAAACTTATGGATCAAGAGATATTTATGTTTCATTTCTGGAAAACGACAATACCTGGTCTGTACCTAAAAACATTGGTTCAGTTGTAAACACACCAGGTACGGAACTATCGCCCTTCCTGGCAGCAGACGGTGTTACTTTGTACTTCAGCAGCACAGGACACCCGGGATATGGGAAGAATGATATATTCGTATCAAGAAGACTTGACAATACCTGGACTAACTGGTCTGTTCCACAAAATATAGGTTTGCCTGTAAATTCAAAAGGCATGGATGCTTATTACAGCATTCCTGCATCCGGCGAGTATGCTTATTTTATTTCTGAAGAAAAAGCAACAGGTAAAAGTGACATCTTCAGAATAAAGCTTCCAGGCCCTGTAAAGCCTAACCCACTGATACTTATTTATGGAAAGGTGCTTAACAGCAAGACCAAGGAACCTATTGAAACCGGTATTACATACAGAGATCTTGACGACGATAAGGAAGCTGGTATAGCAAGCTCAGATCCACATAATGGAGATTATAAAATAGCATTGCCATATAATCAGGTTTATTCCTTTTTTGCCGAACATCCCGGTTTTTATTCAGTGCGTGACACCATCAGCGTCCCTAACATCAGTGAGTATATGGAGATAGAGCGTAATATCTATCTTACTCCACTTGAAGTTGGTGAAGACATTCCATTGAAAAACGTCTTCTTCGTAAGAAGCGAACCAAAGTTACTGCCAATATCTTACCCTGAGTTAAATAGACTTGCAAATCTGCTTATTGAAAATCCAACGATAGAGATTGAACTTTCCGGACATACAGACAATATGGGTGATCCGGATAAAAATGTAACGCTTTCAGAACAAAGGGTTGAAACTGTGAAAAATTATCTTATTTCAAAAGGTATTTCAGGAGACCGAATATCAGGGAAAGGTTACGGAGGTGCCAAGCCTATAGCAGACAATACAAAGGAGGAAACCCGAAAATTGAACAGAAGAGTTGAGTTTAAAATTGTTAAGTTTTAAATAAGGACAAAGCGAAAAGTGGAACATTCTAACTTTAAACTTTAAGCTTTCAGCTTTAAGCCTATCTGTAAACTTTTAGCTTCAAATTCATTGTTACTTTTTATGAAGAAGGACCAAAAGGAAAGAGATATGATAAATGAACTATTTGAGAAGTTAAAGGATATCAGATCTGACGTCTGTGTTACGATTATTTTAAATACGCATCGAACACACCCTGATAATAAAAAAGATCCCATCCAGCTTAAAAACCTTATTAATGAAGCAGAGGAAAGACTCTCTGCTTATAATGATAAAAAGCTAACCCAAAATATCATTGATAAATTAAATCAACTTTCGGTAACCTTAAATCATAGCTACCATAACAAAGAAAGTCTGGTAATTTTCGCAAACAATGATATTTTGGAATACACTCGTTTACCAATACATGTAGAAGATAGAGTAATTATAGATAATACATTTGCCACAAGAGATCTTATAAGGGCTCTTCATGAACAAGTTTCATATTATATCCTAGTTTTGAGCCATCAGGAAGCACGATTAATAGAAGCTTTCAATGATCAGGAAATTAATGAGAACGTTTCACCGTTTCCGGTAATAAATGACTCTCCGTTCCCTGAAAGCAAGCATGCTGCATCGATGTCAAAAGGACAAGAAAATATTACAGAAGAGTTTTTCAATAAAGTTGACAAAGAGGTTCAGAAGGTTTTAATAAACAATCCTAAACCTCTGATTTTGGCAACTGAAGAAAGAAACTATGTGCATTATATGAATGTTGCTGACAATAAATCTGCAATCTTAGGATATGTTACTATAGACAGGAATGAAGTAAAACCAAATCAGATTATAGCAAAAGCATGGCCTACTGTAAATGAGTTCCATAAAAATACATCAAGGGAAAGAATCAATGAACTTAAATCTGCTGTAGGAACTGGTAAATTCTTCAGTGACATTACAGAAATCTGGAATGCCATAGATCAGGGAAGAGGAAAAACATTATACGTTCAAAAAGGCCTTTTTCAGCCAGGCATTGTTGATAATGACGGCATTAAGTTAAAAGATCATAGTGCTCTCCATGAACCCGATGTTATTGATGACCTTATTGATGAAATGATTGAGAAAAATATCAGTAAGGGAGGCGAAACCGTATTTGTTGAAGAGGATGATCTGGATAAATTTCAAGGACTAGCTCTTGTTACCAGGTATTAGACTTTATTAAATGAAAGGAGAATATAATTTCTGAATTGAACTTATATTCTCCCTTAACTTAACCATAGTTTCATTAGCTTTTATTCAAGCAACCAGTTTATACAATCCTCTTCTGTTTCAAATGAACGAATAATAAGATTACCAACCTGCGCTTCTTTATTCACTTTATCTACAGTCACTTTAGCAAAAGGATCAGGAGCCTCCAATGCTGCAATTTTCTTCATCCCCTGATTTTCAATTTCAGGAAACCATTCAGTTATTAAATAATCCTGAACATCTTTTGTAAGTACTCTCAGATCTCTATGATCGCTCAGATGAACAGTAATTTTATTATTCCTGACATAATCAGTCATAAACCGACAACCTGTTTTAACCTGCCCCGGTTTTAGAAAGCCTTTCCATTTGGCATATATAATACCGTCATTTCGCTCCTTTATTTCACAGTAAGGAGCTTCAAAAAGTCTGTTTGAAACCATAGAAGTAATGAAGTTAAAATAAACGCCTTCAAGTCTCAAAAAGTTTTTACTAACTATTCATTTTTGACCAAACAAATAGATCTGCCGATCAAGAACAACTAACTTAAGGCCAACCCCAGGTCATAAGCCTTCTTGAGCCATTTTTCCCTTTTCGCGTTATCTGAAGTTTTTATTATTCCTATGGTAGTAACTTCGACGGGGGTTATTCCACAAAATTCCAAAGTACATCTTTTAAGTTGATTGATACTAGGTCTTCCGTAAACAAGTCTGTAATACCATCCAGGCTGATCCATAGTAGTAATGATTCTTGCAGTTTTACCGGTAAGTAATTTATTCCACCATATTGAATTTTCCTTAGGGCTGAAGGCCATCCCGGGAAGAAACAATCTGTCTATGAATCCTTTCATAAGAGATGGCATACCTCCCCACCAGACGGGGTGTATCCAGACAAGATGATCAGCCTGTTTAATAGTTTTCCATGCATCCTGAAGATCAGGCTCAAGCTCCATTCTTTTACTATATCCATATTGAAGGTTTGGATTAAAAGTAAGATCGCCAATAAAGATTTCAACCACATTAGCCCCTGCTTCTTTCACGCCTGACTTATAAGCATATGCGAGAGAAGCGTTAAAACTTTCCCTAAAAGGGTGCCCATTAATAATTACAACATTTTTCATATATACCGAAATGAGTTTCCGGTAAAAGTAGAATAAGAAAGAGAGGACAGAAAAGACAAATGTCTATTAAATCATTTCAGCTCTTAAACGACTTAAATGTCTTGGAGTGATACCAAGATAAGAAGCGAGATATTTGAGAGGAATCTGTTCTATATATTGAGGACGCGTAAGCAAAAGGTTTTCATACCGCTCCTTTGCACTTTCACGCTGATAAGAAAACACTCTTTTTTCCAGTTCAAGGTACTCCTTTTCAGCCATTAGCTTCGTAAACTTAAGCCAGTTTGTGCTGGTTTCTGAAATTTTGTCTATATCTTTTTTTTGCAACAAGAGTAGTCTGACAGGTGTAATTGCCTGAACATTCTCCATAGTAGGAAGTCCTGTAATGAAAGATGAATAGGCAGTCATGAATGAATTTTGAAATGAAATGCAATACGTCATTTCTTCACCTTTTGGTGTTGTATAAAAAGAGCGCAATATGCCTGATTCGATATATGCAACAACATTGCAAATATTACCATCCCGGATGAAATACTCCCCTCTTTCGAGATCACAGGTTTCAACCATGGTGATAAACGTCTCTATTTCATCTTCAGTAAGAAGATTAAATGATTGTAAAAAATCTTTCATTGAACAGATCTATTCTGCCTGAAAAGTAATTAAGGATATTTAAATATCAAATTTAAAGTTTTTTATTTTCAAAAGAGAAAATAAGTATTTCAACTTCCTCATTCTCGGCCATAAGCAATAATTTCGCTATAAATCCATAGCATCATTAACTATCTGACAAAATAAATTTGACAGTGTAAAAAAAAAACAAAACAGCATAATTAAAATTACAATTCTTAATATCTGATTTTTTCATTAATTTCATGAAAATTATAAAACAAAATGGTATTTAGCAGTACTCTATTTCTCTTTTATTTCCTTCCCTGTTTTTTATTAGTTTATACATTATCTCCTCGAATTTACAGGAACTATATTATTGTATTAGCAAGTTTATTCTTCTATGCCTGGGGGGCACCAAAGTTTATATTCATGATTTTAGCTTCCATCCTAGCTGACTTTTTTATAGTTAGAAAGATGGCAACTGTAGAAGGAGACTTCAGGAAATACCTGCTTGGTAATTCTCTCATTTTAAATGTGGGGCTTTTGGCATATTTCAAATACTCCAATTTCTTTGTTGAAAACTTCAATTGGGCTTTATTTAAACTTGGATTTACTCCAATGGATTGGACTGCTGTGATTTTACCCATAGGAATTTCATTTTTCACCTTTCAAAAAATCACTTATTCCATAGATATATATAGAAAGCTTAATAATCCACTTGAAAAAATTTCAGACTACATTTTATATATACTCTTATTTCCTCACCTTATTGCCGGGCCAATTGTAAGATATCATGAGATAGCAGACCAGATTCGCAACAGAGACAGTGAAGATAATGCAAACAACAGGTTATATGGTTTTTTCAGATTTACAATAGGTCTTGCTAAAAAGGTTTTAATTGCTAATATACTTGCTGAACAGGCGGATAAGATCTTTGCTATGGATGTTAATACAATAAGTTCATCTACAGCATGGATAGGAGCTTTAGCCTATACATTTCAAATTTATTTCGACTTCTCCGGATATTCAGATATGGCAATAGGATTAGCCAAAATGATGGGCTTTACATTTCCTGAAAATTTTAATTTGCCATATATTTCAAAGAGCATAACAGAATTCTGGAGAAGGTGGCACATCACTCTGGGTCAATGGATGAGGGATTATCTTTATATACCGCTTGGAGGCAACAGAGTGACTCCAAACAGAATCTTAATAAACTTGCTTATTGTATTTTTAATTTCAGGTTTATGGCATGGTGCAGCCTGGACTTTTATTTTATGGGGAGCATACCATGGGTTTTTCCTTATTTTAGACAAACTGTTTTTATTAAAATTTTATAAAAAGATAGGAGTTGGGTTTGGTCTTCCCATTACATTTGTCCTAACAGTATTTGGCTGGGTATTATTCAGAGCAAGTGATTTGAAACAAGCTATAATATTCATAAAAAGAATGATTTTATTTAGCAATAATGGGTTGGCACCTATCGAGCTTCACAAAGGCTTTTGGATTACTTTCTATATTGCAATATTCTTTTCATTTATCGCTTTAATACCAAAAGCAGAAAAGATGATCGAAAATTTCTTCTCTCCTTCTGAAGACCTTAAAGAGTTCTCTTATTTAAAATATATAACAACAGCAGTCCTTTTAGTAATCAGCGCAAGTATATTAATTTCCACAGGCTTTAATCCTTTCATTTACTTCAGATTTTAAAATGAAAACAGAAAAAATAAGAGAAATCTTAGTAAGTCTATTTATTATATTTCTTACTCTTCCTATACTGCAACATGCTTTTAAAATTTTTCCTTTACAATCACTTAAAGGAGCATTTAATGAAAGATATTTACCAGAGTTCAAAAAGCAAGACTGGTTTACGTCTACATATCAATCCAATTTTGAAGGATATGTCAATGATAGAATAGGTTTCAAACCCTGGTTTGTAAAAATCAAAAATCAAATTGAATATTCTGTTTTTGATAAAGTAAATGCTTCAAATGTTATTGTAGGCAAGAATGAAGTTCTTTTTCAGGATTTTTACATATCAGCATTATTAGGAAACGATTTCCTCGGTGAAGAAACGATTAAATCAAAAGTTTCAAAACTAAAATTTGTGCAGGATGAATTATCCAAAAATAATGTCCAGTTCCTATTTGTTATTGCTCCCGGGAAAGCCTCTTTTTTTCCGGAATATTTACCTGATCAAATTGATTTGAGCAAAAAAGGTCTATCAAATTATGATATTGTCGTAAGAGAATTTAATAATTTTGGAATAAATTATATAGATCTTAAACAGCTTTTCCTTGCGAAGAAAAGCACTTCTCTCTATCCCCTTTTTCCTAAATGCGGAATTCACTGGAGCGGCTATGGAACCACTCTGGCGGCAGACACCATGTTTAAGACCATTGAGAAGTTGTGTCATAAAGATCTTATAAATTTTCACAGTCTGCCTGGAGAAAAAACCAATACAAACTTAAAGTACACTGATAGTGATATTGGAGATGCAATGAACCTTCTTATACCTATAGAATCAGATTCACTTTATTATCCAAGTGTTAAATTTGAAAAAAATGACAGCACACAAAAGATAAATGGTCTTTTTATAGGCGACAGCTTTACCCAAAGCTTTTACGGATTTTATCCTTATTTTCAGGAATTGCTACTTCCGGACTCTAGATATTGGAGCTATAATAAATACATATATTGGCCTGAAGGTCTTGGAATAGGCGCAGATGTAGGGACATTTCATCTCTACAATGAAATAAAAAATAGAGACATTGTAGTTATTGTTTCCACGGAGCAAAACCTATCAAACTTCTCATTTGATTTTGGGGATAGGGCCTTTGATTTATTGAACAATCCAGAATTAATGAAATTAGGACCGATGGAATACCAAATATTAAAAGTAGAGAATGAAATCCGAAATTCTCCAGAACTATTCGCTGCCGTCACTCAAAAGGCACTTGAAAGAAATCTTCCTCTTGATACAATGATTAGATATGATGCAATATGGATCATAAATGATACCAATGGTAAAGGCCATTAAAAAAGGAGGCTTAAGCCTCCTTTTTTTTGATGATCATATAATAATTGGGGCCAGGTATATTTATATAGCCAAATTGACTAAAGTTGAGAATCCGTATTAAGTCTTCAACCAGCTCCCAATAAAGGTATTGCGCCCTGATTTTCCTTTTAACATTCCAAATAGAATGGCCGCATATTCATTTCGAATTCTGAGATGATAATAATTCATAGTTTTCAACATCACCATCTTATCGTTTATCATCAGCCTTTATTCATAATCACTGGACTTTCCATGGAGGATTAATTCTGTTTTCACCTGCATAAAAAAGTATCAATTGATTATTATCAGGATCTTTTAATCTTGCTTCCCTCCACAACCACGACTTATCATTGGGCATCTCAGTGAATTGAATTCCCTTTTCACATAAAGTGTTTGTCACTTCATCAAGGTTTTCGCATTCAAAATATATCCATACTCCATCACCGGAAGGCAGTTCATCCACTCTATGTAGAGAGAAGGTTGAACTTCCATCAGGGCATACGAACCTTGCATAATCAGGTAAAGCATTTACGATTAACCTTAAACCAATATTTTTATAAAATGCTATTGACACTGTGAGGTCTAATGATGGAACTGTTATTTGATTTAAATTCATAATAGATGCAATATAAAATTTCAAGTTAAAGTTTGTATGGCACTTTGAATATTAAAACTGATAAAAGGATGTCTGTTTGTTTTGAAACTTATTCTGCAAGATAATTCACCTTTATAAACATAACGAACATTAGTAATATTCTGAGAATAAAAATTCTTACCTTCTTTGACTGATAGCCTAAACCAGCAAGAAATCCTTTTGAAAGTGCCCCCTAGAAGTAACTTTATGTTTACAGATTAAGGACAATGTATGACCATCATCATTTGACACAATAAAATAAAAATTCCTCTTTATATAGAAGCATTAAAAATGCTAATTCATTAATTAAATCCATTTATATAACTTTATAAGATAAAAATAAAAGAAAATGAGTAAGGCTACTAATTCTGAATATAGCATAGATGGGAGATTTTGGATCAACTCTGAAAAAGGACCATTTTTAGGCCGGGGACGTGTAGAACTCCTTAAAAAGGTAAAAGAACATGGTTCCATCTCAAAAGCTGCTTCATCCATGGAAATGGCCTATAAACAAGCCTGGCAGTTGATCCAGTCAATGAATGAAAAAGCATCTTCTCCACTTGTAGAAAAAGTTATCGGAGGAAAAGGTGGCGGAGGCGCTATGCTTACCAAAGAAGGTGAAAAAATGATTAAGCTTTTTGAAGACCTTGAAAAGGATATTCAAGAGTTTCTTGACAAAAAATCTGCAAAACTCAAGATTTAATTAATAAAAGATGCTCCAGGGACTTAGCCCCCTGGAGCACCTTTTTTAATTTATTCATACATCCCTACTTCCGTTATCCTGAATTAATAAGAACTTGGAACTAATTTAAATCCCCTTCCGAAAGATTCAATACACAAGGAAATATCACCCGCAAAACTTCCACTCTGAAATTTCGTCTATCTGTTTCCTTCTTCTTTCTTTTCTCCTCATGAAGTTCGCTTTTCCAATAATCCACTTCCTTCACAATGCCTTCCAGTTGGTTTAAATTCTTTAATGAATTAAGCTTTTGATCTAAGACCTTTTCATCAATCTCCTCCAAAATGATATCTTCATATACTTTTGATTCTACATTTTCAACTTCAGAGAAATAAAGCTTATCAACTTTAAAGCCGAGGCAAACCATTTTGTATTTCATTAGCTCATTAAGTTGCTCTTCAAAGAGGTCCTTGTCCTGTTTCAGTCTCATAAAGCTATTAAGCTTATCTGCCAATAGATAGACATAGACTTTGTCAAACTCTTTATACTCTTTGAACTTAACAGAGAATGGAAGATATTTAATTTCTGCTTTCTTTCCACCTGCAGAGTATTTGAATGTAGTCCTATTCACTGTAGCCTCCCAGACCAATCTATCTATATTTTTCCAACCACCAGATCGTATTGAAAATCCATAAACCTGTGCGGATGCGAAAACAGGTTTGATAATTCCCAGTTGTCTGCAAGCTTCTGTAAGATTAAGATCATATTCATCCTGAAGATTTATGATTTCCCTTACTTTATCTTCACTCTCATGGGTTGCTTTTTTCTTTTGAGCAATGCGTTCAAGCCTATTCTGCTCTTGCCTGATTGCCAGTTCTGTTTTAAATGCAGCTTCCGAGACCGCTTTTGCTTGCATTGAATAAAACTCACGAAGCTTCTCCATCTGACTGTTGCCTACATTTACCTTTCCTTCTTTTCTGGAAGCAAAATCAAGAAAAACTTTTTTCAACTCTCCATTTAACTGTTTTGAGGTCATTAAATCAATTGCGGAAATTGGCTTATTCAGATTCTTCACATACAAATCTAGTATTTCACTGTCGCATGTTTTATGGATGAATGGAATTCGCTCCTGAAATTCACGTGTAGCAATTAAAGTCTTCTGAAAACGATCATTCCAAATGGCCTTTATCTTGGCTGGGTTTATCGCTTGAATATCATTTTTCTCAAACTTATAATTATTTTTAGTATGTGTATATTGTTCCGTATCATCCCCTTCGATGGATTCAGGTTCAATTGCATTAGATCTGACAAACATTCCCGCAAAAGAATAATAAAGACTGTCTGTAAATTTCTTATCCCTAACATTATATCACCACTTTGCAAGAGAATCAAGATATGCAGGAGGATAAAAATTGAGAGAATGAATATCAACAGGAGTTAAATAATTACTCAGAGGTTTAGGTTTAACCCAATTGATTGTACCATCATTCGTATGTACTCCATCGAACAATTGCATATCACCTCTTTTGTTATTTGTGGGCACTTCAGCATAAATGCTCTTTAGAGAATCAATAGTTAACTCTTTGCCATTCTGTTTTGCACTGATAAAAAACATACCTGCACTTTCAAGTAAAGTACCGTCAGTAGTACTAGTTAATCCGCTTTTCATGATAGATGCAGCATCCATAGCTTCTTTAAACGTCAATTGAATTTTCCCTTTCACCGGCTTGCCGTTTCCATTAATGAAGCAAGACGCGGGAATAGCAAGTACAGTACCTGCTCTTGTCTGTATTACAGTATCTCTTTCCGAATTTAATGTGAATAATTGCAATGGAAGAGATTGACCAGCTTCTGATAAACCTTCTTTAGTAGCCCTCTGCTCTAACACTTCTTCTTTATTCGGATGCGATGAATGGGAATGCTGCTTAACTGATCTAAAAATAACTACAACCAGGACAGCTATGATGACTACAAGACTAACAAGACCTGTTTTAATAAGCAATTTGGTTAGCTTATAACTTCTGTATGCTTTGGTAACTTTCTGTTTTAATGCCAGGCTTTCCACACCTTTCATGACTTCATTCTGAAGCTCTACACTTTCTTTCAATTCATTGTTTTCTGACATGCGCTTTTCAAAGTCCACTTTTTCTCCTTCGCTAAGTCTATTCGTCAGATATCGATCTATCATTTCTGTTATTTCAAATGCCTTGCTCATAATTTTATATTTGAAATTCAATAATATTTAACCTAAGTATTTTAGTTCTTTCAGTCTTTTCTTTGCAGACTCAAGGCATTTATACTTCTGATTCTTTGCAGTATTTTCAGAACTATAGCCCATCCTAGATGCAATATCCTTTAGCTTCATTGCTTCCATATAGAACAGGATTAATAATTCTTTACAGCGGTTTCCTAGTTCATTTATAATTTTCTCTGAAATACTCAGAGCACTCTCCTGCTCTTTCATCTCAGCCCACCCAGTCTCTTGATTATCCTCATTTGTATCAATCATATCAGAAAAATCTTGTCTTCCATTTTTTATCAAAATATCCTTCCATAGAAATCGGCAAATGCTATATAAGTATGTACTCAGCTTAGAAGTAAGGTTGAATTCAGTGTATCTGACTTTCTTATATAAAATAATAAGAGCCTCTTGGAACACATCCTCTGCATCCTCCATTTTGCCGCCTTTAGAAATGATCATTTTCCTAATCATTGGGAAATGCTTATACAAGACTCGAAAAGCTTTATCTTCTTTGTTAGTTTTAATCAACTCAATAATAAGCTCGTCACTCATAATTATTGTTTTTTTTTTATTAATGGAAGATCAGATAAAAGGTCACCTCTTAAAAATTATTTTTTTTCTGATATGATAATTCTAAATTACCGGAAATTAAATTTCACCACATACAACACTGACTATCAACACCTTCAATCTAACATGAGTAATAATATTTTATTAAGAAAATTTCAGATTTCTGATAAAAATAAATTATTCGAACTCGCCAACAATAAAAATATATGGGACAATGTCCAAGATTATTTTCCTCATCCATATACTGTGCAAAACGCGATAGAGTTCATTAATTTCTGTATCTCTCAAGAGCCCTATCTGACATTTGCCATAGAATACAGAGGGAATTAGCTGGATGCATAGGATTAGTCCCACAAAATGATGTTCACAGGATATCAGCAGAACTTGGTTATTGGATAGGTGAACCGTACTGGGAAAAAGGTATTGCAACGGAAGCTGTAAATCTCATTACAGATTACGGATTTAATCAGTTAAACCTGATTCGCCTATACAGAGGTATTTTTGATTTTAATAAAGCTTCTCAAAAAGTACTTGAAAAAGCGGGATTCAAATTTGAATGCATATTTGAAAAGTTAAAAATTAAAAGCTGAAAGTATAAAGTATAAAGTGGATAGTTTGCGACTGATATCCTTCAGGAAGAAAGTTTAAGACTGAATTTGATTGCTTGATATGAATACTAAATATTTAATCTTAAAGTTGAATTAATAATTGTCTAATACCTCTGTTTCTTCATCCGTAGAATCTTTAAGACTCTTAATCATCAGTATCAGAATCGCTATTTTCGGAAGTATCAAAATAATTTGAATAATTGAGGATAACACGGAAAAAGGAATACTCTCTACTAGATACTGTAATGTTATCATACTTAGCAATACAGGATAAGCGAACATTACAACTGTCGAGATAAGGAAGGTAGTTCCAATAAATTTAAACTCTGAAGCATATTCTCCTTTTTTCTTCAAAAGAAAAATTATTAGAATAGTCATCAATATAATGTTTGGAAAATAAATCAACATGCGGTAAACAGAAAGAGTTGGAGAGAGATAAGAATTAATTACCGTTAGTATAATCCCTGATAAAATTAATCCATAAACTGGCAACCGAAGGGTTATTTTTTCATTGACTCTACTTTCTATCCAAATAAGAAAATAGATAGAAAAAGAATAGGATGTAATTTCTATTATAGACAGTATTGGCTTTAAATAATTAACATCCGGTATTTCCAGATCAAAAATTTCTATTGACCGCCAGAATAAAAAAAGTGCGAGACTAACTATCATAGCGCCGATAAAAATGTGTTGTGGTTTCATATTTAAACTCATCGATAAAAATTTAATTAAACTTCAAATCTAATTTAACACACTCTTTTCAAGTTACATCCATATAAAATAAAATTTTACTAATATCACCATAAAAAATCGTAACTTTCAAAAAAGTAAATATCCACAACATCCACAGTGAATCCCGACAACTACTCAGTATTCCGCAATTTCACTAATATAGAGCAGGCCAGAGACTTTGCTGATGTTCTTAAAGAAATTGGTATTGAAGCCGAACTAATACACAACAATCAACCTCTTGAAGGAACACTCTATAGTGGAGATGTTCTCATATCTAATTCAGTACAACTAAAAATTCATCAGAAGGATTTTGCTAAAGCCAATGCCTTTCTGGACAAAGAGGCTGATAATCTGACTACGGAAATTGAAGATTCACACTACTTGCACAGCTTTTCAGATGAAGAACTTTATGAGATATTGATGAAGCCTGATGAGTGGAGTAATATTGATTACAAAATAGCTCACAAACTATTGATACAAAGAGGAAAACAATTTGACTCTGAACTTTTAAATGTATTAAGAAAACAAAGGATTGACGACCTTGCCAAACCGGAAGCAAGTCAGAAGGCATGGATACTATTTGCATATATCATGACAATACTCGGCGGGCTTACAGGAGTTTTTATCGGCTGGCATATAATGAATTATAAAAAGTCTCTTCCAAACGGCCAGAAAACTTATGCTTACTCAGAAAATGACCGAAAACATGGAAAGGCCATATTTATTATAGGACTTATCATTTTTCCAATTACCTTTTTCTTTTCCCTTTATCAAGAACTTAAGAAAATTTAAATTAGATGATGCAGGAGCTGACTCTCCTTCATCATCTGAAACCAATCCTCTATACCTATAAAGTTATTTAACCAATTATTTCTACTAATAATCCAACAACCTATTACATTTTAAACTATTTAAATATTTTTGCATCCGAATAGTACAAACGAAGAAAATCTTTTCGTTATATTGGCTAAGGTATGTGGAAAACAGCGCTGACATATATACTTTTATTATGCTTCCTTAATACTGCATTTTTGCCTGGCGAAAATGAAGATGATACTCCGTTAAATGAAATTGAGGAAGTTGAAGAAGAATATAACAGTGTTGTTGAGCTGGTTAAAGAGGTGTACATGGAAATTCCTGATGACACCCCTGAAGACGAAGACGACGACAATCCGGACTGGCTCAAGAAGACAAATGATTTTTACTATTGTCAGATTATAGATATTTCAATAGAACAATTTCTTTTGATAGAGGATCCCAAATCACCCTTAATTATAAGGCCTTATTCATCATTTTTAGAACATTCATCACCTCCGCCTAAACAGGCATAATCCATTCTACATTTCAACAAGTTCATTGCTGCTTGCAGCTTTGGTACTTTCGTGTTTGTTATTTACTAAATGATATTTCATTAAGTCAGAATTCAATTGAAGAAAATTTCTGTCTGGAATATCCCATACTTTTTAAAAACTATATATATGAAAAAATATACAAGCAATGCATGTATGCTTTTGTGCATACTATTTATGGCTTGCTCTTCACATAAAGAAAACCCTACGAGAACAGAGACATTTCCAGTCACAAGTCCTGTTATTCTTGACACCTCATACACCAAGGAATATGTTGCCGATCTGCATGCTGTAAAAAATGTAGAAATAAGAGCAAGAGTTTATGGTGAAATTAAAAAGATCCATATTGATGAAGGACAAGGTGTAAAACAGGGGCAATTACTGTTTAGCATAGAAGATTATTCATACAGAGAAGAATTATCCAAGGCTAACTCACAGTTAAAAAATGCCGTTGCCGAAGCTAAATCCGCTGAACTTGATTTAATAAACACAAAAGCGCTCCTTGAAAAAAATATAGTTTCCCAAACTGAAGTTGCCAGAGCTGAAGCTAAACTGGAGGCTCTTAATGCCAAAATTGAAGAAGCCAGGTCTCAGACAGCAAATGCAAGTCTGAAATTATCATTTACTCAAATCAAAGCTCCGTTTGATGGCATTATTGACAGAATACCACTTAAGATGGGAAGCCTTGTCAATGAAGGCACTTTACTTACTACTATATCTGATAACAAAGAAGTATTCGCATATTTTAATGTCTCAGAAAATGAATACCTGAACTTTGTAACGCATTCAAAGCAACAGGCAGAGAATAAAGAAGTAAGCTTACTACTTGCCAACTCAGAAGCACATCCTTACAAAGGTAAGATTGAAACTATTGAGGGAGAGTTTGACAAAGCAACCGGAAATATTTCATTCAGAGCACGTTTCCCTAACCCTGATAAAATACTGAAGCATGGAGCTAGCGGTAAAGTGCTTCTGAAGACTAACCTGAACAAGGTTATGATCATTCCTCAGAAGTCTGCTTTTGATGTACAGGACAGAACCTTTGTTTTCCTTGTAGATCAGAACAATGAGGTTAAGATGCAAAACATCATACCCAAACTCAGACTACCCCATCTTTATGTGATAGAATCCGGTCTTACCACGAAAGACAGGATAGTTTATGAAGGATTACAAAGAGTCCGTGAAGGAGATAAAATCATTCCGGAACCTGCTTCTATAGATCTCAATAAAGGAACTGCAGTAATAAATTAATACAGGCTTTTTATTTAATAAAAAATTATGATTTCAAGATTTATACACAGGCCTGTGTTATCAATAGTGATATCTCTTATCATCACTTTAATGGGATTACTATCACTGACTCAGTTGCCTATGACGCAATTTCCAAGTATTGCGCCACCTGAAGTAAACGTAACTATTGAATATACAGGTGCCAATGCAGAAACAGTTACCAAAGCAGCTATTGTACCTCTCGAAAGAGCTATTAATGGTGTTCCTGGAATGAAATATATGTCTTCAGATGCAGGAAACGACGGTGTGGGCGTTGTTCAGATCATATTTGAAGTCGGTACAGATCCGGATATTGCTGCTGTAAATGTGCAGAACAGAGTTTCCGCGGTAATGGGAGAACTGCCTTCTGAGGTTATAAAAAACGGTGTAAAAATAGCCAAGGAGGAAAACAGTATGCTTATGTACCTCAATATCTACAGCGCAGATACAAGCTTTCAGGAAAAATTCATTTACAACTTTACAGACATCAATATCCTGGCTGAATTAAAGCGTATTCAAGGAGTTGGGTATGCCGATATTCTTGGCGCAAAAGAATATTCAATGAGAATATGGCTTAAGCCTGACAAGATGCTTGCCTATAACATTGATACAGATGATATCATTCAGATTTTACAGAAACAAAACATTGAAGCCGCTCCTGGAAAAATAGGCGAAAGCTCAGACAAGTCAGCTCAGGCTCTGCAATATATAGTTAAATATACTGGAAGATACAACACTGAAGAACAGTATGCCAATATCCCCATCAGAGCAAACTCAGACGGACAAATACTTCGCATTAAAGATGTTGCAGATGTTGAGTTTGGGACAACTTATTTTGATGTGGAATCAAAACTCAATGGCAAACCATCCGCGTCATTGATGCTTAAACAATTGCCAGGATCCAATGCCAGTGAGGTGATCAAAAATGTGAAGATAAGAATGGAAGAGCTCAAGCAGTCTACATTCCTTAAAGGAATGGATTATGAGATTAGTTATGATGTCTCAAGATTTTTGGATGCCTCTGTTCATGAAGTAATTAAAACTTTAATTGAAGCATTCATACTTGTGTCTCTTGTTGTCTTCTTATTTCTTCAGGATTTCAGGTCAACTATAATTCCAGCCATAACCGTTCCGGTATCATTGATCGGTACATTCTTTTTCATGAAGCTATTCGACTTCTCACTTAACCTAATTACACTATTTGCATTAGTGTTGGCCATCGGAGTTGTTATTGATGACGCAATCGTTGTTGTAGAAGCAGTACATGCCAAGCTGGAGACTGGAAAATTCACCATTCAGAAAGCAACGGAAAGAGCGATGAAAGAAATCAGCGGTGCTGTACTTGCAATTACACTCGTTATGTCAGCTGTATTCATTCCTACCTCTTTCATGACTGGCCCTGTCGGAATCTTTTATAAGCAGTTTTCTTTAACGATGGCTATAGCTATTATTCTTTCAGGTATTGGGGCACTTACACTTACCCCTGCTCTTTGT
Source organism: Sporocytophaga myxococcoides DSM 11118 (assembly GCF_000426725.1). Lineage (NCBI taxonomy): Bacteria > Pseudomonadati > Bacteroidota > Cytophagia > Cytophagales > Cytophagaceae > Sporocytophaga > Sporocytophaga myxococcoides. The sequence continues at coordinate 426,261 of NZ_KE384561.1, forward strand.
GTACTATTTCTGAAACCGGTGCATCATGATCAAAAAAATAATCTCTTAGGTAGATTTTTCAGAATATTTAATTTCTGGTATGACAACATTTCTGCAAGGTATCAAAAACTATTAAGCATCATAGCCAACAGAAAAGTTATAACCTTTGCCGTATTGCTCGCATTTTCAACTGGCACAGGACTTTTAAGCACCACACTTCCGTCCGGTTTTATTCCTGAAGAAGATCAGGGAATGTTCTATGCAAGCATCACAACACCTTCCGGTTCTACGTTAGAAAGGACCAAGGCCATTGTTAATGAAATACAGAGATCGTGCAAAGACATCTCCTCTATTGAATCTGTATCATCACTGGCAGGAACAAATGTACTCTCAGATGGTACAGGTGCTACCTTCGGCACTTGTCTGATCAATTTGAAACCTTGGGATAAAAGAAAAGAATCGGTAGATGAAATCATTGAACTGGTTTCAGAAAAAACAGCGCATATCAAAGATGCAAAGATTGAGTTCTTCCCTCCTCCTGCTGTTCCTGGATACGGTAATGCGAGTGGATATGAGCTCAGGCTTTTGGATAAGACGGGTACAGGTGATATCAAAAAGATGGAAGGGGTTGTAAATCAATTCATGGAAGATCTGAAGGCCAGACCTGAAATTGCCACGGCTTTCACCATCTTTGACGCAAGCTATCCTCAATATCTGCTGCATGTCGATCATGACAAAGCTGCACAGAAAGGAGTTACTGTTGGTGATGCAATGGGAACATTACAAACACTGCTTGGTAGCGAATATGCAACCAACTTTATCAAATTCGGACAAATGTATAAAGTTATGGTACAGGCATTGCCTGAATACAGAGCAGACCCAGACGATATCTTAAAGCTTACTGTGAAAAATGACCAAGATGAAATGGTACCTTTGTCTGCCTTTGTAACCCTTGAGAAAGTCTTCGGAGTGGAACAGCTCACCAGATACAATATGTTCCCTTCGGCAGAGCTGAATGGTGAAGCAGCAGAAGGCTATAGCAGCGGGAGTGCAATTAAAGCTATACAGGAAGTCGCAGGAACAAAACTACCCAAAGGGTATGGCATTGACTGGGCTGGAATCTCAAGAGATGAAGTAATGTCAGGTAATCAGACCATATATATATTTATGATCTGTCTGCTCTTTGTTTATTTGTTGCTTTCTGCTCAGTACGAAAGCTTCATATTGCCCTTATCAGTTATCTTATCACTTCCTCTAGGAGTATTCGGAGCGTTTTTCATGCTGGCTATATTGGGACTTGAAAACAACATTTATGCTCAGATCTCTATGGTAATGCTTATAGGCTTATTGGGTAAGAATGCGATTCTGATAGTTGAATTTGCAATGCAAAAACAGAAAGAAGGAAAAACGCCTTTGCAAGCCGCGATAGAAGGTTCTCAAATAAGATTGAGGCCAATATTAATGACTTCATTTGCATTCGTGGCCGGGCTTATTCCGCTTATGTTTGCCAGCGGAGCTGGAGAAGTAGGTAACAGAACCATAGGCTCTGCTGCTGCCGGAGGAATGTTTTTCGGAACAGTATTTGGTTTGATTATTATACCTGGTTTGTATGTCTTCTTTGCAACAATAGTAGAAAACAGAGAGAAGAAAGTCATGAAAGAACAATTTTCATTATCAGAGTCCATTTAAACAATGAAGCATTTACTCATATTAATAAACCTATCCCTTTGCATCCTCATTTCAGGATGCAAAAGTACCGATCCCAACTCTGGATTTACCAAGGGAGTTCCATCATCCTATCATGAAGAAAAGGATTCATTGAACGCTGCAAAAATAAACTGGAGAGAATACTTTAATAACCCCATCCTGATTGATCTGATAGATACAGCATTAAACCAAAATTTTGATATACTTAAAGCGTTTCAACGCATTGAAGCTTCCAGAGCTGGTGTCAGATCTTCTACCGGAGCCTTGCTCCCAACTGTGAGTGGTTACGGTACAGCAGCACAAAGAAGATATGGACTTTATACAATGGATGGAGCAGGTAATATTTCAACATATATCAGACAAGATGAAATTGTACCAATAAATCTCCGCGATTATTACCTCGGGCTTCAAACAAGCTGGGAGGCAGATATCTGGGGAAAACTACGTAACAGAAGGAAAGCGGCAACTGCAAGATTTTTCGGTTCCATTGAAGCTAAAAATTTTGTAGTAACTAATATCATTGCTGAAGTTTCCAATAGTTACTATGAGCTTCAGGCACTTGATAACAGACTGAATATTTTGCGGGAGAATATGAAGCTTCAGGAAGATGCACTATTGATAGTACAAACCCAAAAACAAGCTGGTATTGCCAATGAACTTGCTGTAAAGCAATTTGAAGGTCAGGTTTTAAATTCGAAAACCATGGAAAAAGAAACCCTTCAGGAAATCATTGAGACTGAAAACAGAATAAACTATTTGCTTGGAAGGTATCCACAGTCTGTAAGACGCAATAAAGATCTATATAAGGACTCGCTTGATTTTCTTGTCAATATAGGCACTCCTGCTGACCTGCTTGGAAATCGTCCAGATATAAGGCAATCAGAGTTTGAACTAAAGGCAGCCAGAGCAGATGTCAAAGCTGCACAGGCAGCCCTTTATCCATCGTTGAACATTACAGGTGCATATGGTTATCAGGCCTTCAGAACAAGTTTACTGTTTACCAGTCCGGAATCCATAGCTTACTCAATATTCGGAGGACTTACAGCTCCTTTATTAAACAGAAGCCAGATCAAAGCTGAATTCCGGAATGCTAACGCAGCACAAACAGAAGCTTTGTACAATTACCAGCAAAGCATTATAAATGGATATATTGAAGTGTATAATGAATTGACAAGATTAAAAAGCCTTCAGGAAATTCACGACCTGAGGACCAACGAATCTCTTGCCTTGAGTCAATCTGTAGATATTTCAACTGAGCTTTTCAGATCAGGGCGAGCTTCTTACCTTGAAGTGATTACTTCACAGCAGAAATCACTGGATGCTCAGCTTCAACTTGTGGAAGCAAGAAAAAGACAGAACATGGCAAAGACCAATATTTATAAAGCTCTTGGAGGTGGCTGGCGATAAGAGTTTATAACACTTAATCTAAACTAGTATTAGAGACACCATGCTTGGCGTCTCTTTTTCGGTAACAGGCCAATGAAAAAATTCCTATTATTCTTCGATTACTTTAAAGAATCATTGACAAACATTCTGGAATTTGAAATATTCTAAATTGTGCTAACTTGAAAACATCTCTGTTATGGAAAAGGAGACGCCAGCATGGCGTCTCCACTAAATACCAATTTCTGAAATTACTATTAAAATTTTATTTATATTGATTTAAATTCCACTTAATTCAGATGAAAATATTGGTAATAACCGGCCCTCCTTATTCAGGTAAAGGAACACAGTGTGAAGTATTGAAAAATGAATTGGGCTTTCGACATATCTCAACAGGAGATAGAATCAGATTGGAAAAAGAACAGAAAACCGAATTCGGCATCATTGCGAGTGAATATGATGTAAAAGGTGATTTAGTACCCGATTCAATTATGAAAGCTTTACTTGGAAGGATTGTTGATGAGAATATTAAGGAGAAAGGTATTATACTAGATGGATATCCTAGAACTGTAAGTCAGGTCGACACGTTGATCGATCTACTTAAGGAAAAAGGAATGTTAATTGACCAAGTGATTAACATAGAAGTTCCCAAGGACGAATTATTAATTCGTGCAAAAAAGCGTGCCGAGACATCTGATAGAATTGACGATAAAAATCCTCAAACTCATTTTAAACGCATCAATATATTTGAATCCACAACACGACCCGCTATAGAATATATGAAACCAAAATTGAATGTCATTTCTATTGATGGATCAGCAAGCATAGAAGAAATAACGGAATAGCTCAAAAAGGTAATTTATACTTAACCCTTTCTACATAACTGGAGTAATGAAAAAAAGTCTGATTATATCCATAACATTCATTTTATCCTCTTGTATCAGTAAAAAGGATGCTACATATCAAATAAACGACTCATTAACTCCGATACGATCGTCTATTACCTTTCATGATAATGATTCAATCTACAATCAATCATTTAAAGCAGTGAGCTGCGTAAAAAATGACTGGTTGTTTTGGGAAATTAGCTTTTTTGAAAAAAATAAATCAGAACAGAAAATAACTGATTCAATAAAAGGATTAAGCTACCTGGTAAAAGCAGCAGATTTAAATAATGATTCGATTGGGGAACTTGTATTTGTGACGGGTTATTTCAAAAAAGGATCAGATTCAACTGAATATCTTAAATGTCGTATCTTTTGTTATACCAGAGAAAGTAACAAATGGATTTCCCAGGAGATACCTTCTCCACCAGATAATGCACAAAATGACAATTCGAGTGAAGTTGTTGAAATTGGGAAGAAGTCTATAATCAGGAAAATCAGAAACAAAAGTGGAATACAAAAAAAAATAATCTATAGCTTGAATAATAAAGGTAAATTAATTATTAGATAATCAATTCAATTTGGTTTAAGCTCGATTACAAATTCATAAGTCTGACGAATATTGAATTCTTAAATAAAAAGTTTACAATTTATAAATAGACACTTTTTGGAATACCTTTTTTCAATCAACCAATCAATCAATCAATCAATGCTTTCGTTTCCTCTTTTATCGGATTAGAAATAGCATCAAAATGATCATCATACCGATAATCCAAAGTATTCATCCATCTATCCCAAAATAAAAAATACAGGCCGTAATTATTTTTAAAATACTTGTGATGCATGTTATGCCCAACAGAAGTGTTAAGCCATTTCCCAATTAGAGTCCTATTAAAACCCTTAGGGTATAATTCAAATCCCAAATGCCCATAAACATTAAAAAAAATCTGAAATAAGAAAAAAAACAAGAATACGTGAATATGAACCGGAATTAAGAAAGCTACAATAGGTACAATTGCAGCTTCAACAATCGACTCTAAAGGATTAAAGGCATAAGCAGACCAGGGACTTGGGTTGTATGCCCTGTGATGAATACTATGAAAGACCTTAAATACAGAAGGTAAATGCATAAATCTATGTGTCCAGTAAAAATATGTATCGTGTAAAAAAATAATCAGAGGAATTGAAATTATGTAGTATATAATACCGTAATCTGAAATATTATAATAGACTAAAGTATACTCATTGAAAACGAAAAATACTAGCGAACCACTAAGTCCCAATATGGTCATTGAAAGAAAGGAATAAAATATATCTCTTTTATAATCATCAAATTTTGGATATTTTTTTTGAATCTTTCTTGAATAAAAAAATCCTTTAAACAAAATATAAAATACTAAAAACGAAGTGCCACCAAATAAGAGATAATCTTTAATAGTTTCAAGTACAGAAATGTACCATCCATAGAAAAACCTGTCCATAACCTTAATCCTGATTTTTTTTTAATGTAATATGATCTTATAAGGAATCAATGAATTTTCTTTGAAAAGCATATTCAAACAAACTTCCTAAGTTTTCCCTTACATCCGGTGATTTATAATCACTCATAACAGATTCCAACAGATTTGTTGCAAACTCAGTCTTTCCGCTATGAATATATCTGTTAAACTGCTCCCCAACTATTTTATAATACAGTTGCTCTAACTGATTCTTCTCCTCCGGTTCTTTCTTTACAATCATATAATCTTCAAAGTCGAGACAGTTAAATATGATCGATCCGATTTCGGCAATAGTAACTCCACAATTGCTAACGATATTCAATTCAATTATATCTTCTCTTTCCATAGCCCTCACAATTGCCTTCGCTGCATAATCAACAGGAACTATATTTAATACAGAGGAATTGTTGGCTGAAATTCTTATCATTTCCATATTTCCATTACTTCTATTTTTCATAGAATAAAAAAATCCACCAACTAAATAAAAGGTTAAAAACTTAGGCATTACGAAATAAGGAGCATCCATTAATCTGCCACATATTATGCTGGGTCTAAGAATCTGATAACTGATTTTTTTCTCAATACAAATTTTACTCACTTCATGTTCTGTCTCCAGTTTTATTCTCTCATAATGATTTCTGAATTTTCTTTTATTGAAATCTAGCCCTAAAAATTCATCATTAATGACCCCCTCTCTTTCTCCTGAAGCAAAAGCTGTACTTACAAAAATAAACCTATCTATTATATCTTGAAGTTCTGTGAGAAGGTTAATTGTAGGAAGATAGTTATTCTCATATATCTTTTCTCTGGTTGATTTTTTTGTTCCCAAATCCACAATACTTGCGAGATGTATGAATACTGCTTTCTGGGTTAGACATTTGAGGCTTTCTGAGAATAATCCAGGAGTTTTGAGATCAGCATCGATGATATGTATCATGCTTAGCAACTCCTTCTTATCATATGCCTTTATATAATCCGGAATGAGATCATCATCAAAGAGCTTTTCAATTCTTTCTGATACATTCAGAGATTTAACCGATCTTGACAGTAAAATAATTTTCCCACTGAGTAATTTTTCTTTACGCATTCTTAGCAATTCATAAAGGACATGACTACCTAAAATACCGGTAGCACCAGTCAAAATGTAATCGCGATCCTGGTATAACATAACTTATTTATCAGAAATTAAAACTAAAGAGACAAATGGCGAAAAGCCTAGGTGTAATAAAATCGGGAGTAAAATTTACTTTACAATTACAGACCTATCAGTTTTGATCCACACTTCTGGCTTTTTAAGAAGGTAGCTATCAATTAAAGCCATCATAAACGGATAGGTATGAGCAATCATATAAAAGGAGAAAAGAATAAGATAGTTAAAGTTGGACCATTTCCTGACTCTCCAAAACCCCACGCCAAATGTAAAAATGCAATTCAATGACAGACTAAGTATCGGCCATAGCATCTTAAATGATATTAACCCAATCAATCCAAGAAAGAAATATATCTGTAATAAACAATAACAAAATACAACAAAGCCATCAAGCGTAAACTGAATGAACTGTATCTTTTTCCTGAAGTCCAACAAATGGCTGTCTTTATAAAAAAGGTGTCTAATCATTGCATTCCATAATCCCCTCATCCATCTATACCGTTGATTGTAGAAGTTTTTAAAATCAGGAGTTGCCAACTCGTATGTAGTAATATCATAATTGTATACTATATGCTTTCCGCTTTTATAAATGCGATAAGATAATTCTACATCTTCTGTAAGCATTTCTGTATTAAACCCACCCAAATCAATAAGATCTTTTCTTCTGAACATTCCTCCCGAACCTACAAAGATGCCTATTGATTTTCCGGGATATATGCTTTTACATCTGAAAATATATTCCAACTCCAACATTTTAGTTAAAAGATTGACACTACCATTTCTTACCAGACTGGCAGCCTGCACGCAGGATATTTCTTCATTCTCAAAACATTTAAGCATATTTCGAATAATATCCCCATCAACCAAATGATCTGCATCTAATATTATTATAAACTCGCTATTTAATCTTGGAAGAACAGAATTGATAGACCAGGCTTTACCTCTGGAACTAATATTCCTTTCCAACACTATATTTGAAAATACTTTTCCTAAATCTTCAACCTCAAGACAGGTATTATCTGAAGATGCATCATCTATGACAACAATATTAAATCTGTCATTAGGATAATCTATAAGACATAATGATCTCAACGTATCTCCTATCACGTTGCCTTCATCCTTTGCAGCTATTAAGATGGAGACAGAGGGCTCAGTTTTAAATGCATCATTTAAGATCTTTTTTCTCATTAAACCTCTGATAGAAAAAAAAGTATAGAACAGAACATTAATGATAATAACTGCTGAAAGAACAATTGAGATGATTGAAACGCCAATTTCAGAAAAGATGAAAATACCTATTAGTAAAAAAAGACACAATGAAAGGTATTGTTTTGCTAATAATCCCTTTTTTAAATAATAGAGAACAGGAAACAAGAACATAAGGAGACACAAAAATCCCATGAATCCATAAAAGTAGTTTATGATCAATAAAATATAATACATAAAATCCATAGCTAAGGAATCAATTGCTGTTTATGACAGACAGCTTTTACATAATTTATAAATGTGGGAGACACTTGCAAAAATCCATTCATTACAAGATCATTAACACTAAATAATTCTTTAGTACCTGCTGTATCTATAATTAAAGAGTTACCATTTGCAATTTTCTTAAAATACTGATCGTACTGTCGTTGAGCAAACTTGATGTATCTATTTGTTTTCCGGCTTTCAAGTACTTTATCCTTAAAAGAAGGAGTAAATTTATAATGGTACAATACACAAGACACATCAGCCACTTTAGATTTATTACAATAGTGAGGATTTGTAACAGGTTCAAGCTCGCCATCAAGGTATATAAGTGGGTGTTTGGTGAGCAAGTAATGCCCGGCAATATTGCTGGCGAAAAGAGTCTTTCGTATGCCTCCAAAATAGCATTTAATATCATTCGAAGACAACCTATTATAATTGCAGTATGCAATCACATCAGGAGCATAGTAATCTTTCTTTTCTATATTTGAAATATCATAAAACCTGTATGATTCTTTCAGATTTATTTTTTCTATATTATTAAAAATAACTTCTTTATTAAACATATCAAGCATATAACCAGCCATAGAAGTGTACTGGTTTACAGATAAATACCTCAGTAATTCTTTTAAGGAAATTTTATCAGAATCAGGATAATCAAATAATTCATCAATATCCACATTCAGGCACCATCTGTTTTTGCTATGCTTTTCAATAACTAATCTTCTGATATCATTTTCATAAAATTTATGAGGCAATGAAGTTTGATAAATCGTAACATCTTTTTCACCTCTCAAAAGATCCAATGTATCATCATCAGATCCATTATCAATGAAAATAAAATGAGCTATGCCCATTTGTCGATAATGCATTAAAAAGGTTTCTATATACTCAGAACCATTTCTTAAAAGACAAACTAATCCACATTCATCATCACGCCATTGCATATTTCCATCTCCGGAATAATAATGAATTTGACTCATCAATGAGTTCCTGTATTCAAATTCAGGAATTGAAATTTTATATCTTAATTTTTCCCAAAAGTTATATGCCCTGTTTTCAATGCTCAGATTAATATTACTACACTTAGCATTCTCTCTAAAGAAGTCCGAAAAAGTCTTTGATGTAAAAATCCATAAAAACAATAGTCCCTGTCTTTTATGCTTTTTATGAAATACAGTATATGGATAACAGATCTTAGCAGGATTATAGTCAATTGTAGAAATCACTATAGCACCTGCATTACTGCAGCATTTCACTAATGTACCCTCATCATCTAAAGATTCCGGCAAATAAACAATTTTACTTGATTCTATTTCTTTGTAAGCCTTGGCAGAATTTTGAAAATCAATTATTCTTAGTTTATAAATTGCTAAAGCAACTAAACCGGCTACGATTCCTATTTCTTTAATAAAGTCCAAAAGTGAATAGGACTTCCGAGTAACTATAAGTAATTTATCAGATCTGCTGGATTTTATAAACCTATCCTCGGAGCTTATATCCTCAGGAATAAAAAATTCTGTAACTTTAAATCCTGATTGTAATTCAATCCTTTTACTCAATCTATATGAATTCCCGAAAATAAAATCAGCCTTTGAAAGGACACGTATCCATAAATCTGTAATAGTAAAGGATTTCTTGATAATTAAAACCAATATTAAATCAGGATAAAGATTTTTAATCCTGCATAACTCTTCAATATAAAAACAACAATCCGGATAGATATCTGCTATTATTAAATCATAGCATCGATTATGAGAATAGATTTCAACTAACTCTTCCCATTTAATATAATCAGCCTTTAGTCCCTTTATCCAGCTCGCATTCGGCTTTATATCTGATGCTAAATAAGCAATCTTCATATTTAAACCAGCTTCACTACTTGTTTATCAGTGCTATCAGTAACCAATTGATACATATCGACATACTGATTGGCTATATTCTTCCAATCACATTCTCTGACGACGCGTTTTTTAGCTCTTTCTGCAAACTTCCAACCTAAATCTGTATTATCCATTAACAATTCAATTTTCTCGGCAAGTTCGCTACTATTCCCAGGTTGAAAATAAAGACATTCTTTATCAGCAAGCATTTCTCTGACACAAGGAATATCAGAAGATATAATCGGAACTCCTGCCGCTGCTGGTTCCAAAATTGAATAAGGGAAATACTCAAGTTCGCTTGGCATTATAAAAACATCGCTCAGGCTGAATAAAGTATTTCTTTGAGCTGAATTGAGCCAATCTAAAATTATAATGTCATCATTAATCCGTTTAGCAGCTTTATCAATCTTCCACATGTAACTATACCACTTCATTTCCCAGCTAATCCACTTCCTACCTCCAAGAATAAACTGCACTCGTCTTCCTTTTTTCAGTAAAATTTCAGCAGCTTCTATAAAGTATTCAAGACCTTTTCCATGTGCCCAACGAGACATGCAGGAGACTACAAATACCTGATCTTTCAATTTCCCCTTTATCTTCTTTCTAAATTGAGCATTGTCATCATAAAAATCATCAGAGTTCACTCCATTAGGAATAATCGTAACTGGTTTCTGCACACAAATCTTACCATATGAAGATTTCAGATAATCAAAAGACGTTTTATTTAAAACATGAATAGAACTAGCTGATTCAATCAATTTTTGCTCACATTTAAAAAAAGAATCAGGATTAAGTCGTATTCCTTTTTCATATTTTATAAGACTGTGAATGCTATATACTATCTTCACGTCTGGTAATTCTTTATTCACATTATTAATAATATTCCCAATTATCCAGTGAATACTAAAAAATTGAATGAGATCATATCTTTCGTGCTTCACCTGCCTTATAAGACTTGTTGAATATCTGATTGGAAATTTTGCAACCAACTTTCCATAGTTATTTTTATCGCATCTATATACTTTCGCTGATATAGACATGATTTTGGGGTCAAAATAAATATGATAAACATCAACTACCAAATGATGGCGAAGCTCTTGGGTTAAGCCATTAATGACTCTTCCAAGACCACCAAGAACATGTTCTCCAAATTCAAATGTTACAAAAAGTACTTTCATTATTTTAATAAAAAAGAGAGAATCAAATCAGCGATCTATAAACACTACTTTACCTGTATTCTTTATATCTGTCGGAAGCTACTAAAAAACCATTCTCTATCAATTCATTCACATTCCCTAAAATTGTAGCATTTGCAGTCTGAATACTTATATTTTTATTCTTCAATAAATATTTATAATAAGCCTTATACTCATCTTGTGAAAACTGAACATAATTATGGTTATTATTGATTTCATTTACTTTATTGGCAAATGAAGGAACAAATTTATAATGATATAGAACAGCTGTAACATCTGACAAAACAGCCCTATCAGAGAAGTGAGCATTGGTAATCGGTTTTATATGACCATCGAGAAATATCAAAGGGTGTTTTAGCAAAATCGTATCATGCTTAATTCCCTTAAAAACAGACTTCCTCACTCCTCCCCAATAACTACAAATTGCCTCACTTTTGTTAGAATTCCATTGATTATAGGCAACATTCCATGAATCAAAATAAGGGGATCTCCGAACATTGGATATATCATAATGCCTGAAAGTAGTTTTTAAATCAAGTCCATCCGAGCTATAAATCATATGCTCTTCAGTGGTGAACATATCTAACATGAATGCAGCTATGGAATTAAAACCATGTATTCTGTTGTATTGAAGAAACTCACTAAATGAATATTTATCTGATAAAGGAAAATCGAATAACTCATCAATATCCACTATCATGCACCACTTGCCATCACAATGCTTTTCTGCTATATGTCTCCTTATTTCTATTTCAAAATATTTATGAGGCAAAACAGATTGATAAATTGTTACATCAGCTTGATTGGAAAGTATGGAAAGAGTATTATCCTTTGAGCCATTGTCAATAAAAATAAAGTGAACTATACCAAGCTCTCTATAATGTTTAAGAAATGCGGGTAAATGTTCCTCACCATCTTTAAGCAGACAAACAATTGCACATTGATTCTCTTCATACTTTATTTCAACAGGACCAGATAAAGGTCTGATTTCGTCATTAATACTAAAATTATTATTGTATATAATTTTTTTTGATACCAAGGTATTGGAACAAGACTGCATTCCAAGCAACCTCAAAAAATTATCTTTACTATTTCCCCAGTTAAAGTTCAGTACATTTTTCAAAGCTGTTTCTTTAAAATAGTTTCTGAAGGTTCTGGATGATATGATCCACTTCAATATCTCTCTCATTCTAGACATATCTCCATGAGGGAAAACATTTAGAGGAAAGATCACTCTTGCAGTTTCATATCTGGCCGTTGAAATTAAAATAGAACCAGCTACAGCGCACAAACAAGCAATTCTTCCACCATCATTAATATTATCAAGGGTAATAACATATCTACTGTTCTTTATAACATCCCATATAATCTTTTCATCATCATAAGGATTAGCAATTTTAACATTGAATAAAAGAGACAATAACCAATAAGTATATCCAAGTTCCCTTTTAATTTTTTCTATATTTTCTGAGAGAAGCAAAAAAGTATTCTTCTTTACTTTACTAGATATTTCATTTTTATAGAACTCAAAATCAAATGGATGGGCAAAATCTTTAGCCAGTATACCCGTCTTTTCATAAACGTTATTTTTGATAGCGAAATCAGAGGCAATTACCTGATCAGCATGAGAGAGTAAGCATCTGTATTGATCGAGTAGTTCATTTTCCTCTGGCAAATATCTATTCAATGACAATACCAACAGGGCCTTTCCTTTGAGAAAGGGATTCTCTCCTATTTTCGATATGATCTCAAAATCCTCTTCACCGCACTGTATATGTATGATATCAAATTCTTCAGAGGAATGAATCTTCGAGCAAAACTCATCAGGAGTCAAAACACAAGTATTAAATGCCCTTGCCCACTGATAAAATCCAGACTTCTCATCTCCTGACTTTTTAGAAGATACAATGCAATATTTCACAAAAAAAATTAAATATTAAACCTCCGAGTATTTCTTCACAAATCTCTTAAAAGGTTTGCTTGTGATTAAAAATCCTGAATCTATTAACTCGTCTACATGCTTCAAGCATTGAGTGTTCGGGCTATTGATCTTAAATAATTCATTCTCCTCCATGACTTGATGATATGAATCATACTCATCCTGGGTAAACTTTGTATAGTTACCCTGACTATGAGATTTTGCGACTTTAAACTTAAAAGACGGTATAAACTTATAATGAAATAATACACCTGTTATATCAGCAACCTTTGCATTGTCTGAGAAATGAGCATTAGACACAGGAAATAAAGACCCGTCTGAGAAAATCAGTGGATGCTTGGTAAGTATTGTATCCTGTTTTAATGTCGGGAATATATGGCTTCTAATACCTCCCCAATAGCATGATATTTTTTTATTTCCAAGTATATTACTCCGGTTATAAGAAATATTGGTCTGATCAAAATATGGTTTTCTTTTTATATGGGAAATATCATAAGAAGTATAAATCTCTTTAATATCTTCAGGCTTAAACCTTTCCAATGCTAAATCATCACTAGCATACATTTCCAGCATATTGGCAACCATTGCATTGTATCCTGAAGTTTTGAGATATCGAAGTAAACCTGGCATCTCCAGCTGATCCGACAACGGAAAATCAAATAATTCATCTATATCTACCAAAAGACACCAGTTATACTTACAATATCTTTCAACCATAATTCTTCTGATATCATTTTCATACAGCTTATGAGGTAAACGGGTCTGATACACTGTCACATCATCCTGTTGAAGTAAAAGGTCCACAGTGTTGTCATCAGAATAATTATCAACGAAAATAAAATGTTTACAACCCATATTCCTGTAATGCGATAAAAAAACAGGTAGATGATCCTCTCCATCTTTCAACATACACACAATCCTAAAATCTTCATCACCAATCCGAAAAGGAGCAACTCCACCTATTAATTTTATTTCATTTTCAATTAAAAGCTCATTATCAAAACTTCTTACTGCATCTATTTTAAAAAGAGAGCGACTTTTTCGAGAATAATTAATCAGATTGAGTAATTGATTTAATTTGTTTCTTCCTGATTCTTTTATAATATTAACCCATGCGCTTTCCTTAATAAATTCTTCATACTCCTTTGATTGAAAAAGCCACTTTAGCATGTATTTGGGACCTGAAGCATTCTCTGGATCGAATACAGTATATGGATACATATTTTTGGCACCATCAACAGATGGATGAGCGATAAGTATATTTCCATATAAAGCTGAAAATACTGCTATCTTTCCTTTATCAAATAAAGGCTTGGGGATATACACATATTTGCTTGACATAAAGCATTCATGTAATAACTTATCAGAAGCATTGGCATCTAGCACTCTTAATGTGTACTCTGACAAAATTTTATAAGCAAAAATTCCGAATGTCAGAAATAATCTTACTATGGAAAAACTTTCATTTATAACAGTGAAGTACTTTTTTTCCAGAGAGCCCGATTCAACCAAAGCTTCAATGGAGAATATATCAACAGGAGGAGTCAATACACGGCAGATTTTACCAGCAAGCTTCTCTTCGAAAATTTTTAAATACGAATCATTGGAGAAAATTATCAAATCAAATAAATCAAATGATACAGATTTATGATTGAACTTTTTACTTAATCTATTTTCAAAAGACAAAATGATTATAACTTCTGTATTAAGTCTTTTTAGCTTATCAGCCAAATCTATACTTCGGCTAATTGATTCTTCATCAAATAAAAAGTGAATTACATCAAAGTTATTTTTGGTATGCAGCTCCGTAATATCTTCTGTACTTGCTGAAACTCCATTTGTAATACTTTTCCACTGACTAAAACCAATATAAGGATCATCTGGATTTTCCTGAACAATTGCATACCTCATTGATCTTGTACAGGGTTTAATGCGCTTTGATACATTTCCTTATACTTAATTGCTATGTCAGACCATATAAAATTCGTTTTTACTTTCAAGCTTCCATTTCTGGCTGTTAACAATGATTGTTTGCTATTATCTAGCATGGTTTCAATTTTTAGAAACAAATCATAACTATCTCTTGGATTAAAAAATAAACAATCTTCTCCATCAACCAGAAACTCTTCCAGACAATCTATTTTTGATTGTAAAAGAGGTACTCCACAAAACAATGGCTCCAATGACCCATAAGAAAAGTATTCCAGTTCACTTGGCATTACAAATAAATCAGTAAGTTCAAAGAGTGAATTTCTCTGGGCCTCATCAATCCAACCTAATACTATTACAGCATCTTTAATTCTCGCAACTTTATCATCGATCATTCTGACATATTTATCCCCCTCTGTTTCCCAGCTTTTAGTTTTCCTTCCTGCTAATATCAAAACGACATCATCTCTCTTTTTAAGAAGTACTTCCATTGAATCTAAAAGAAACTCAAGTCCCTTTCCATGGGCCCATCTGGATGATGAAAATATGATCTTCTTATCAGGACCAATTTTATTTTTTAATGATTGTAGAAATGAATCATCTTTATTATGAAATGATTTCTTGTCCAATCCATTGGGGATAATTGAAATATTATCACTCTTTGAAAACTGTGGATAACACATTTTAAAATATGAATGGGAAGATTTATTCAGGAGATGGATCATATCCGAAAGTTCAAATATTCTTTTCTCACAATCTGTCAAACCATCAGGGTTTCTCCTTATTGATGCCTCCTTTTTAACAAGATTATGAACGCTATAAATCAATTTGCTTTTGTGAGATTTACTTTTCAACTCATTCATAACATCAGCCATCAGATCCAGCACATAGAAAAAATGAATAATATCATAGTTTTCTTTTTCGATATGCTTTATGATGTTATTCTTCGTCACCAATCTCATCCTTTTAAAAGGTACTGCATAGTTGGTCTTGTTGCACCTATATACATCATATAAGTTAATTCCAAAATAGGAAGGATAAATATGAAGAACGTCAAGCTCAGTCAGTTTGCATAATTCAGGAGCTATGCCATTAATCACACGACTTAAGCCACCCGAAACAAAATCCTTAAACTCATATACAACAAAAAGTACTTTCACTTATACTATCAGTTTTTAACTTTAACAAAAAAACATCAGGTTTTCTCATAATAGGACTTCACAACCTGCTCTAGTTTCACAGACTCCACTGTGATGTCACTTATCGGCAATTCATCAATTACCTGATGAAGCCTTTTATGAATAGAGTTGTTAGTACCATTAAGCTCAATCTGAATACTATAATCACCAGTCTTTATATATGTAAAACTATCCAGACAGCACTCGTCAACTCTCTTTAATAGATCTACAGAAATTAATTTATAAGAAGCATGAACCTCCAGCAATTCATTCACAGAACCTTTAAAGAGAAATCTGCCTTTATCAATCAGACTAATTTTATTACATAAGCTTAAGATATCTGAAATATCGTGAGAAGTAAGAACTATAGTAGTGCCTAATTCTTTATTAATGTTTTTTATAGCTGACCTCACCTGATCTTTTGATATCAGGTCAAGGCCTATTGTAGGTTCATCGAGAAAAAGTACTTTAGGAGCATGAAGCAGAGAACAAATGACTTCACACTTCATACGTTCCCCTAGTGAGAGATTCCTTACAGGTTTTCTGATTATAGTTTCAGCATCAAATTCTTTTATTAAGTACTTCAAATTTTCATTGAAAAAATCAGTCTTAACAGAATACAGATTTTTATAAAGAATAAAGGTATCGATTGCAGGAAGTTCCCAGGTTAACTGAGTTTTATGCCCAAGCACAACTCCGATATTCTTCACATATTTTATCCTGTCTTTCCAGGGAATGCAATGATTGATCAGAGCCTCTCCTTCAGTCGGATATATCACTCCTGAAAGTATCTTCACCAAAGTAGATTTCCCTGAGCCGTTCCTTCCAATCAATGCATGAATATCACCTTGTGCAACCTCCCAATCTATCTGATCCAGCGCTTTTATATTTCTATACTCCCGGCTTATAAAGGATTTAATAGAACTAAATAAACTGGAGTTATCAGCATTACTAACCTTATATATTTTAGATAAATTTCTTACAGCGATCATACTATCCTCCCGAACTCGTATATCTTTTAACCTGATACTCCCAGAATAAAACTGAACATATAAAAAATAACAAGCTTGTTATAACTGAATAAAAACTAAGTTCATCTACATTACCCAGCAAAACCCTTGACGGAATATGTATCCATAGGGCTGATGGAAAAATTACCAGGAAAAATATCTTTCCAAAACCGTGGTATAAATCAACCGGAAAAGAACCAAAGAAGAAAACTTTATCCAGCACCTCCTGAAGCCTATCCATTTTTATCAATAGAACAGTTAAAGCACAATAAATAATAAGCAGGGAAACATAAAATATTATTCCGCAAAAAAAGAATACAATAAATAGGAGTAATGAATAACAGGACATCGGTAATCCAAGGCGGAAAGAAACAATCATGATACATGCAAGACCTGTCAATACTGTTGAGAAAGCGAATATATCAATCCCTCTTGTAAATATTGAAACCAGGGGATGATGAGGCCAGAGAAAGATTCTGTCAAATCCACCATGCAACACGTCCTTGCCAATATTATTCCTTACGCCTCCAAATAAAAATTCAATAATACCTGTCCAGAATAAAAGAACAGCCTGAAATAAAATAACCTCATCGACAGTCCAGCCTGGAAAGCCATTTATTCCCTTAAAGATAAAAAACTGGAACAATGGTAATGCCATATTATAGCATAATGATGTTATCAGAGTGATCATAAAATTCAATCTGAATTCCATGGCTCTCTGAAATTTATTTTTTATATCCAGCCCGAAAAGTTTAAGAACTACCATTGCCTATCCTCCTACAGACATATATGATTTCATTGTTCTGTTCAGAACGGTTCTTGCTATAATATAGAAAGCAAATATCCATATCATCTGTAGCATAGCACCTTCAGCAAATACTTTCCACAATCCTGAATTAACTCTCCCTAACAAAAATTGAACGGGAGTATAATACAGATAATGAAACGGAAGGACCAATATTATTTTTTTCAGTATTTCCGGAAAGAATTCTATGGGAAATGCAGCCCCTGCAAATATGTTTACAATGATAAATTTAATACTATTAAGGAATGTTATATTATTCAATCTAAAAGATAAAATCCCCATAGTAAAGCTCATCAGGAAGAACTGAAATAGTGCGAGAACAGATAATATCAGATATTGAAATAAACCTGAAATTGACATAAAATCCGGGAAGCATATAAAATAATAGATAAGGTAAACGGGAAAAAATTCAATAATAGCAGAAAGTATCTTTTGAGAAGCTAATTGAGAAAACTCCCATGCCATGAGTGAAAATGGCTTAAGCAGCTGGACTTCAAATCCACCATACAATACCTTTTCATTGATACTTTTGTCAATATTATTCCAGACCAGATAATAAAAGAAATGTATGGATCCGAAATACCATATCATTTGAGGCAATGTATATCCTAAGAGCGTTTGCTTGTGATTGTATTCATATATTCCTTTAAACATAAGCGTATGGAATACCATTATCAAAGGATGTAAAAAAAGAGATAACAGTAATGCACCCCTGTATTGTAATACCTGTCGCAAATGATGTGTGAATACATGATAAAAAGCGCTCATTGTTAATTTTTCAATTTTAGCTTCTTAATTGTCATTTTATACGCCCAGAATGATTTCAAAGTATAGAACTCTTTAAAATGCATCCACTCTCTGTTATCCTTACCCACCTTTTGAATCAGGCAAAGGTTATTTTCTTTTATCTTAATGTATTTATAATCCTTCCTGTTGTTTCTGATAAAACTCTCAACCATACAAGTGCTTCTCATCCAGGTGTCATGGAACAATATAAATCCTCCCGGATTCAGCAGAAGATCAGAATAATAGAAATCAATAAAAATTCCATCAAACCTATGATCACCATCAATAAAAACAAAATCAAAACGTCTGTCTTCTTTCAGTAATTGAGGAAGCACCATATGAGAAAAGTCTCTGTGTAATTCCAGATGTTGACTTAAGCCAATTCTTCCGATATTTTCAACTCCTATATTTTTAAAATCATCCTGAAAAGGATCTATTGCCACATGATGCCCTTGAGTTGCAGACATGATGTAGGCTCCAGACTTTCCATATGCAAAACCTATTTCAAGAGTGCTTTTTAAATTATTATCCTTAATAAGGTTATGCATGAACTCCCCATGATGATCTTCAACTGAAGTGATTTCATTCTCTTTAGGTATTTCAATGATATCTTTGATTTTAATCATAATTCAAAACAACTTGGGAAATATTATTTTAATTTCAGTAATGGTCAGACTAAAGATTTAAGCTCTTCCAGGGTCATTATTTACACGCCTTCATAGAAGGTCATAACTTAAAGAAACATTCATCATGGTGTTTAATAAAGGAAAGGAAACATTAACCTTCCTCTTCTTTTTATCAATAAACCTAATCTCTCCTTTTAAATTTGAAAGTGGACCGGATGCTATTACTATTGCCTCCCCCTCTTTATATGCCTTAGATATACCCACTTTACCTGTACGATCTGCCAAGGTTAATAAAAGGCGCATTTCATGGCCATTCACTTCAGCGGCCTCTCCTTCAAACCGAATGATACTGGCATAAATCTCTTTGAAGTTATCCTTTATCAAATGCAATACTTTCTCCGGCTGTTTGTGAACAAACAAATACCCCGGGAACAAGGGTTTTTCAATCACTAAATACTTTTTATCTTTATAATGCAGCAACTCACGCGAGAATGAGATGATAGGATAATCATTGCCTAATTTCCTTTTAACAAAACGGAGAAAATAATCTGTTTTATGATGGTCAACATGCAATACATACCAGTTTTTATATATTGCCTCACTAGAATACAATAGATCTAAATCTTCCATAAAAGAATAATCATAGAACGTGAATGAAGTGAATTATACAATTCAGAGCTCTGCTAAAGAACAAGTTAAAGTTCTGACTATTTTGTTCAGCAGATGTGGGCGGTAGGTAATGCTGTGACTAAGTAATACCACTCTTGGTGGAATAACAAATCAAAGATCATTAGTTTTTTTATCTATAAAAATATGAACTATTGAACGGCAGAAATCCGAATATTAACGGTAGTTAATTCTGTTTAAACGGTCTAACCGTTATATGAATACTATTAAAAATCATATGAATACAATAACTTATTCTGGAAATTATACAAAAAAAATCACTCATTCTTTAGCTTCACGAATTATTTATACCTCCTTTTATTAAATAATAACATCATTCTTTTGACTAAATGTTGGATTTTAACCATTAGTCATTTTTAATTCAAATCGGAAAATTATAGGAATACTACATCATAACTTTATTAAGCTAGTAAGATGTTGCTCAAGTGGACGCTTTGACAAACCATTCAAGCGTCCCTTTGAGTGTAAGAATCATCGGTCGTTAATCATAAACTTATTTTTCAAATCCTCTTAAGTTAGGCCATATCATGAAGAGAGGGACTTTAAGCTGTATGTTATTATTTATATCAGTTTAAATTTCTATATTCTTTTCATCAACGTTCCCCTAAACAGATTTATAAAAATGAAAAGCGTTAATTTTGAAATCCTCCTTTAAATATAGCTTATGGGCATCGGTTCTCATACTTCCACTGTCCAATTGAACAGAACTACAATTGTGTTTCTTTGCTATATCAGAGATATGTTTTAGCAATGTCGTTGCATACCCCTTTCCTCTGCAAGATTCCAAGGTTGAAAGGTCGTCGATATAAACCATTTTACCACTATAGAGCATTGTAATAAAACGATAGCCTGCAATGGACACAACTTTATTTTCTTCTGAAAGAAAAAGCAAAGTATACCCTTCCTTCCTCAAATCTTTAATCTGTTGAACAAATAAAGTTTGTTGAAGCATAGGTCTTAATAGAAACATAGCTTCCCAACAAGAAGCTATGTCTTCGCTTGTGACAGCAACTTTAATTTCTGCCATGAAATTATTCCGGAATTAGTAATGTAGCTCTTCCAATGCGGTTCCAGGCGTTAATACAGGCAATTGCCATAATGGAATGAGAAACTTTCTCTTGCCCAAGAATATTGATTGCGTTATTAAAGATTTCATCAGAGACTCCATTCTCTGAAATTAATGTTGCCTCATCAGTTAAAGCCAATATAGCTTTCTCTTCATCCGAAAAGTAAGGTGAATCTTTCCATGCATTCAAAGCAAGAAGTCTTTTCACTGTTTCTCCATCTGCCAATGCATCTTTACTATGAGACTGCACACAAAGTGCACAACCATTGATCAACGATGCTCTTACTTTAATAAGATGATACCAGACCTTAGGGAATCCCGTATCATAGATATATTTATCTAATTGAATAAGAGACTGATAAGCACCTGGGGTTACTTTGTTAATGTCAATTCTTTTCGTTTGCATAAATTAATTATTTAAAGTATTGACACAAAGGTAGGTCTGGTCTTGTGGGCAAAAAATGGACAAAACTTCAAAAATGGTGGACAAGGAAATATTCTAAGCTCTTAAGCTATATCACTTAAAGAATCAAAGGAAAAAACAATTTATAAAGATGCAATTTAGTTACTTAATAGCTTTCTCAAATGATCTTTAGCTCTTGTTGAAGTTTGCTTTTTAAAAAACCTTGAAAAATAATGCGAATCGTCAAATCCGAGCTTAAAGGCTATTTGTTTTACATTCAAGTCTTCATAATTTAACAATCTTTTGGCTTCCAATATAATAAGGTCATTGATAACCTGCTGTGTAGTTTCTCCGGTATTTTTTTTCGTCAGTTCGTTTAACTTTTGTTCTGTTATATTTAAAAGAGCTGCATATTCCTTAGCCGCAAGTCGTTTTTCAAAATTATCCCTTACAAGATTTAAAAAATTCAGGAAGAGCGCATCCGGCTTGTATAACGGACGTTGTTGCTGGATAATTTTATTTCTACTTACTTCAATGTGAAGTAAGGTTACGATCGAATGAAGGCTTGCTTCATATTCAAAATCTTTATTTAATAACTCCTTATTAATTAAACTGAAGCAGTGTTCTACATTTAGATAACTTTCTTCTGATGCGATATTAATAAGCTCATTTAACCCGAAATGGCAATACAAACCATTATGATAAATTAACTCTATAGCCTTATCACTTTTGCAGAAAAAGTCATACGTAAATTCAAGAATAAAACCATCGGAATTGCTCACTTCTATAAACTGATAAAATTGTTTAGGAGTGATTGTCAGAAATTGTCTTTCCTCAATTACATACTTTTCATCGTCTATATCAATGGTAATTTTGCCTGATTTACAGTAAATCAATACAAATTTATATTGCCTTTCAGGCACTGCCATCAATATACTTGGATTTATAATTTTTAAATCTACAGCCATAGTTTTATTTACCAACTCCCTGCTTTAATAAAGAGGGGCATTCTTCAGTCTCCGAAAATTTCTTATGAAAAAGAATCCTTTTTGTAAGAGGATAACCATTTAATATCTTGAGCAAATTATTAAAATATTATTTGATTATAAATTCATTATTGGAATTAAATATTTCTTCAAGGACATTTGATTTTATTCTATAAGAAAAAGATAAATTAGAAGGTCTAATTGTTATATTTATATTAAACAAATAATTTCATTTTAAGATGATACTTAAGTGGATCGACGTAATAAAATTTGTTAATCATGGTAATCCGGAACCAGATCAACGGGTAAATAAATCAGAACAGGAATGGAAGCAAGTCCTCTCTGAAGAACAATTTTATATTACCAGAAAGAAAGGCACTGAGCGGGCACATAGTTCTGATATGTGTAATCTTTTTGAGCCGGGTAAATATGCCTGTGTATGTTGTCATACGCTTCTATTCGACAGCGGGGAAAAATTTCAAAGCAATACCGGATGGCCTTCATTCACACAACCTATCAAAGCAAATGCAATTGCATATCATAAGGATATTGCATTCGGAATGTACAGAGTAGAGGTTACCTGCAATACTTGTGGTGCGCACCTTGGGCATGTTTTTCAGGATGGTCCTCCTCCTTCCGGATTACGTTATTGCATCAATGCTGTCTCTTTGGAGAAAATAAAGTCAGAGGAACGTAAAGCTGTATTTGGAGGTGGGTGTTTTTGGTGTACTGAAGCTTTATTTCAACAGCTAAAAGGTGTTGTAAAGGTTGAAAGCGGTTATAGTGGCGGACTTACTGTTAATCCTACATATAGGGAAGTATCCAGTGGAAAAACAGGACATGCTGAAGTAATTGAAGTTACTTATATACCTTCAGAAATCAATTATGAAGATTTATTAAGAATTCATTTATCTACTCACAATCCCACAACACTAAACAAGCAAGGAGCTGACCAGGGCACTCAATACAGAAGCATTATTTTCTATAAAAATGAAGAAGAAAAAACAGCGACAACTAAAGTGATTGAAGAAGCTCAGAAATATTTTGACAATAAAATTATCACTGAAATAGCTCCTTATAATCAATTCTACAAGGCGGAAGAGTATCATCAGAATTACTATAACAAGAATCCTGAAGGTGGATATTGCCTTAATATAATTGATCCAAAACTCAAAAAATTCAGAGAGGTTTTCAGGGAAAAGTTAAATAAGTGATGTGTCATAATAATTACCACTTCTTTCACAAATCAGGCAATAGATGAACTTTTTCTGAAATGATTCCGGAAAAATTTGATTATGAGATTTGGAAAAGCTAAGAAGAGCTCAATAGTGTTATTCCTGTTGAGCTTTTCCTCTTAAATAAATCGTTATGACTTACAACTTCTCATACCAGTCGATGATATAATCTGCAACCTTTTCCCATCCGCTTTCTCCGCAGATAAAATGACTTTTGTCTTCAAAGATTTTTAAATCAACTTTACTGTTTTTGTCTGTATACCGACTTGCAATGGTCTTAGTGAGAGCTTGCGGAAATATATGATCTTTACCTCCACCTATAAATAAAATCGGTTGATGTGATTTTTTAAAATCAATATTGGAAAAAGAATTTAATACCAATTCTCTGCTGACTTTATAGCTTTCAGGAACTGCAAATTTTTCGTATGACCTTATCTTTTCCGGTTCTGATAATGTATTGAAGAAAGCATAATCATACCATTTAGGGCTACCCATAAAGTAACTGTTAAGTGAGAAGAAGCCGAAAGCTGGTAAGACGGTTTTAAGTGTTTGAAACGGGGGAAATACATTCTTTGGAGGTGCACCGTCAATGCTCACACCTGCTGCTGCTTTACCCAATTCAATTAATTTTAATACAGCCATACCTGCCATAGAATGTCCTATAATTAAAGGCTTCTCAGGTAGTGAGTCTATTAACCGGGAAAGGTTGTTTATCACGTCAATAAATCCTGTTGCAGTTAATTTCGGATGAACAGTTTTTCTTAAATCCGCAGGACTGCCTTCATGTCCGGGGTTTGCGGGGGTGTATACTTGGTAGCCTTTCTGTTCGTAGTATGTTTTCCATTCAGACCAGGTTAAATCATTCACAAAATTTCCGTGAATAAGAACTATACTTTTAGATTTTGCCATATTATTGGAGGTATCAGGGAATATTTTTAATAATTCTGTGAGCATTGCAATTTTACTGCATCTTCCCTTGCATTTGATTGAAATCGCAGGAGCTTTAAAATGTTTTACAATTACTAAGAATAATTTGGGGGATTATCATTTAGTACTCGATCCCAAAGCATATCTGCCTCATCCTAAGCTATCATCCTTCAGGTCGCAAAGTTACTGATCACCTTCGTGAAATGAAGATGCTGAAAGCAAAAGAGCTTATTGATTCTAAAAAACATTCTAATACTCAGATCCTCTTAAATTATAAGATATAAGAACCATCAGCACTTAACAGAAGCATTTAAGAAGAGATTCTGAATTCTTCCTAGCGAATTGAACAGATAACAAACTACAAATTTAATCTCCACATTTCCCCCTTTTCAATATCATCTCATTTCCCCAATAATATTTCAAATCACAAACACAATATAAAACCACTGAAAATCAATAACTTTACATTTAAAAACATTTATTCTTAAAAAAAAGATAAAACGCTATAGGGGTTTTTACACGAATGATTGTCTTACTTAAAAATGAATAACAGTAAAAACACATCATACTCAGTGACCAGACTAAAGACTTCACTAAATGTAGATCACCCAAGACTATTTCAGAATCGCAGCCTTGAAAAACTTACCCATACACACATAGCAGTACCAATAAGTATATTCATTATATTCTCATCTTTTCTGCTTTGCTTTTCATTTGCATGTACGAACCTTGGACCATCTCTCATTCTAATTTTATTCTTTGCGGGAATGATATCATTTACACTAGTGGAATATGTAATGCATAGATTTTTATACCATATCAATTCGACAAATAATAAGAAAATCAGGAGACTTCAATATCTTATTCACGGCGTTCACCATGATTATCCTAAGGACAAAAGTAGGTTGGCAATGCCTCCGGTTCTTTCGGTATTTATTGCATTACTCCTCTTATTCTCCACTTATATGCTCTTCAATGAATTTGCATTAGCCTATCTACCAGGCTTTGTTATGGGATATACTACCTACCTCTTTATTCATTATTCCGTCCACGCATATCGTCCGCCAAAGAACAAACTAAGAATACTCTGGATACACCATAGTATCCATCACTATAAGGATTCAGGAAAAGCATTTGGTGTGTCATCTCCTTTATGGGATTACATATTCCGAACAATGCCTAAAAAAATAAATAGAAGATAATTAAACATTTCCTTCAAAAATTAATTGATTACAGGAAAGGTTAATTTTTCTTATTCCCAAAATCTGTTAGTACCTCACAGTCTGATTAAAACTTATACATCAATATTAACCGAAATAATAAATTACATATGGCAAACAAACAAGATCTGGATTTTACCTATACAACACTTGATAAAATTTTTCGTCTCAGCATCGGTGAAACCGGAGACTTCAGCGGAGCTAGATACAATGGAGACTTTTCACTCACACTTGAAGAGGCTCAAAGAGCTAAGCATGATTATATAGCAGATCAGTTGCGAATTAAAAAAGGATCCAGAGTATTAGACCTTGGCTGCGGTTGGGGACCATTTATCAATTATGCTACAAATACGAGAGGAGCAAAATGCATTGGATTAACCTTATCTGACGGGCAGGCCCAGGCTTGCAAAAGTAAAGGATTTGAAGTACACATTAAAGATTGCCGGAAAGTAAAACCATCGGACTTCAACACCTTTGATGCTGTTGTTTCTTTAGGTGCGTTTGAACATTTCTGTTCGGTAGAGGAATATAAAGCAGGCAAACAGGAAGAGGTCTATCAAAGCTTCTTTAAATCTGTTGCAGACTTACTTCCTAAAGGTGGGAGGTTCTACCTTCAAACAATGGTTTTTGGCAAAAACATGATACCTTATGAAAAATTTGATATCAATGCTGATAAAAATTCTGATGCTTATATTCTGGCTTTAATGGAAAAACAATTTCCTGGATCCTGGTTGCCATATGGCCATCAAATGATTTTAAAAAATGCAGATAAGCATTTTAATCTTATAGATATGAGTAGCGGAAGGTTAGACTATATTGAAACCATAAAACAATGGAGAAAAAAATTCAGAGAATTTAATCTGGAAAAATATATCAACTATCTCAGTCTTGTACCTAGTTATCTTAGAGACAAAGAATTCAGACATAAAGTAGCTGTATTCAAAATAAGTCCGAATATGGTATGTTTTGAAAGAGAGTTGATGGACCATTACAGAATTGTATTTGAAAAGAAATAATGAGCTGAAAAAACCATATATAAATACATACATCAGCCAGTCCGCTAAAGGGCTCCCCAGGTAAATGAAAGCTGCAGATATACAGGTCTGCAGCTTCTTTCATTTATAATATAATCATTTCAACCAAATTTGACCTATGTCGCACCTGCCCCTTTTATTTGTCAAATAAGACTCCTAAATTATCCTTTATACCTAATTACCTTTGTACCGTTCACTTAAAAAAATAAATTACTGACTTTAAAAGATTTACACATATGCAAAAAATCACTCCCTTTCTTTGGTTCGACGGACAAGCAGAAGAAGCTGTCAACTTTTATACTTCTCTGTTTAAAGACTCAAAGATTGTTAACATGAGCCGCATGCCTGATGGCAAGGTAATGTCAGCGACATTTCTATTAAACGGTCAGGAATTTATGGCTCTCAATGGAGGTCCCATGTTCAAATTTACAGAAGCAATTTCTTTGTTCGTTAAATGCGAAACACAGTCTGAAATCGACAGCTTCTGGGAGAAACTTTCCGAAGGAGGTTCAAAAAGCAGATGCGGTTGGCTAAAAGATAAATTCGGATTGTCATGGCAAATTATCCCTCCAGTCCTTGGAGAACTAATGGGAGATAAAGATCCTTCCAAATCTCAGAGGGTAATGCAAGCGATGTTAAAAATGGACAAAATCATTATTCAGGATTTAAAAGATGCTTATAATGGAGTTGTAAAGGCTTAAATAAAGGATATCAGACAGAGTTCATTATTCTGTCTGATATTCATTATTTATCTTATACCAGTTATGAAGTTTTCCATTATAATTAAATGTTTCTTTCTTCTTTAACCCGCACTTTTTTAGAACTTTATCAGAACCAAAATTGTCAACATCAGCCATTGCATAAATTTCTGTAAGGTGTAGTTCAGAGAAACCATACTCAATAGAAGCTTGAGCGGCTTCAGATGCATAGCCATTTCCCCAATGTTCTTTAATAATCCTATATCCTAAATCATAATAATTAATCATATTATTAATTGATTCTCTCACAAGTTTTAATCCTACCCATCCAATAAAGGCATTCGTATCCTTTTCAATCATTGCCCAACGCCCAATTCCATTTTCTAAATATTGCTGCCTGATAAAATCAATCGTTGCGTTAACTTCTTCTATACTTTTAACAGGATTTACATGTAAATATTTAAGCACTTCTCCATCTGAATCCAGCTTAAACATTCCTTCAGCATCTTCCCTAACTATTTCTCTCAGGATAAGTCTTTCTGTTTCCACAAATATTTTCATATTAGATATTAAGTAAAAACCATCCTTTAAGCTCATTTGATAATTTTCTTAACTGAGGCTTCAATGGGAGTTATTTCATAATCAAGTTCATTCATAGCTTTTGAAGAATCAACAAATGTAAAATGATTCCCCGTCTGATAGTTTTCATGTGTAATCAGGGATTTACAGAAAACAGGATAAAGTATTTTATCATTAAACAAGCTTATGAGAAACATAACATAATTGGGTAAGTAAATTGTCCTTCGCTTATCAAGCAGCTTAAAGCAATCAAAGACTTCACTAATTTTAAGATTGTTTCCTCCAAGATTATAAATCAAAGGCTCAAGAGAAGTTAGTTGTAAAAGCCTTTCAATTGCATGTATGTAAGCCTTTGCTGCGTCTTCCATCTGAGCGAAACCAGCTCCTCCTTTTAAGCCTGCAATAAAACCTTTATTATAGAATTTATAAAGGTTTTTAACAGTAGACTTTTCTTCTGAAATAAGACTGCAAGGACGAAGTATTATCCTTGGAATGTTGGCATCTAGCACCACCTTCTCTCCCTCTATTTTGGACTTTGCATATGCAGATTTATAGGACTTCTCAGGAATTGAATTCTCATTCATTATTTCAGGATATTCGGTGCTTCCATATACAACTACTGAACTGGTATGAATCAACTTCTTCTTAAATCTTTCACAGGCTTTCACGATATTAAAAGTGCCATTAACATTAATTTTGCGAAGCTTATCCAGATCTTTTCTGTAACTCACGTATCCGCTTGCATTAATTACAATATCAGACCATTCAACCGGGATATCCAATGTTTCCGGACTTAAAATATCTCCTTTAAAAATCTTAAGACAATACTCATTTTTTAGTACTCCCTGATTGGTATTCCTGACCAAAAGGGCTATATCCCAATTATTTTTAACTAATTCTTTAATGATCGCCAACCCAAGTTTTCCAGTTCCACCAATTAATAATACTTTTGTCATTGATACTTTTTTGTAATAATTTTCACAACTTACAGATATTATCTGATAAATTTAAAAGAGGCGATATGCAATCTACAGACCAATTTAAAATACTCTCGGAAATTGAGGAACAGGAAAACAGACTTTTATCAGCTGTTATGAAAAGTGATGTATCAGCTTTAAACGAACTGATTCATGATGATTTACTTTTTAACCTTCCTGATGGAAAAACTGCTACCAAGGCGATGGATCTGGATGCTTACAAAACAGGAAAAATGAAAGTCGCAGAAATTTCTTCTAGTGAACGAGAGATCAAGATTAATGATCATTCTGCCGTGGTTGCTGTAACCATTGAACTAAAGGGTTCATTTCAAGATCAAACAATAGACGGCAAATACAGATATCTTCGAGTGTGGCAATTGCATCAGGACAAATGGCAAATTATTGCAGGAAGTTGTACTCTTCTCCAATAATATTTTATTGGAGAAGAGTACATATCTGTAGAAGTGGGCTGATATTATACCACCACTCGCCTGATTTTAACATTCCTTGTACTAATTAAATGTATTATAAGACTGAATTTTTATTGACCCAAATTCAGCATTTTTTTTATATAACACTAGCAAGCTGATAAACTCAAAGTTGCATTTCTTAAACTTTCAGTTGCATATCAACTCTTTATCAGTATATTGCTTTGATTTTTTTTAACAACCAATCAATCATTTTCAATCATGAAAAAAAGAAGACTAATTTTTACTTTAGCATTGCTATGCTTTCTTGGGATTGTAAAATCTCATGCAACAAAACTCACTGTTACCAATATCGACGACGAAGGCCCCGGCACCCTGCGGTCCACAGTTAATAACGCATCAGCCGGAGATACAATTATTTTCTCACCAGCAGTATACAACTCTAAAATCCTTTTATCAGAAGGACCACTGACAATTTCTCAGAACCTTGTAATACTGGGCCCTGGACAGGAAAAACTTTCCATCAGTGGAAGTAATGGATGGTCTGTATTAAATATAGCACCTGCAGTAACTGCCTTTATATCCGGTATAACCATCACCGAAGGTAATATTCAGCCATATGATAATAACGATCTGCACTCCGGAGCAATTTACTCTCAGGGAAACCTTACAATGGAGTTCGTTTCTATCAAAGGAAATACAGCAGGGGCTATATACAATAGCGGTTCTCTAACCCTGACCAAAGTTAACATTTCAGACAATGTGGTATACACGGGCCTATATCAAGGAGATGCCGGTGCTATCTACAATTTAGGCATAGCAGTGATAAAAGACTGTGAAATCAGCAACAACAGAGGCTTTGGAGTATTCCTGGATGCAGGAACCGGAGGTATCTCCAACCTGGGCACAATGAGCATTTATAATAGCTCAATAAACAGAAATATTTCGAGCGGAGAGTATAGTTCAGGTGCAGGAGGAATAAAGAATTCAGGCAATTTAAATATTGTCAACAGCACAATAAGCAGTAATACTACTTCTTCCAGAGGTGGTTCTCCTGCAGGGATTTACAATGTAAATGTTCTAAACATAGAACATTCCACTATTGCATTTAACATTACCAATTCTATGGGAGGCTTTGCCAGAAGTGGGATATTTAGCGGAGGAACATTAACGATAAAAAATACAATCATCGCTCTGAATGGACCTGAATATTTATATCAGATCGCAGAAGATTATCAGGCCTACGGAGAACTTCTTAATATTGACGGAGAGATTCGTGGTACTGTAAATGATTTAGGTTACAACTTCATCGGGGTAAGTGAAGGAACCAATCTCACTGCACCAACAAGTAAGATTGGTTATGTAACAAAACCCATAAAACCACTTCTAGGCCCACTACAGAATAATGGAGGTATTACTTCTACTCATGCTTTGCTTGAAGGAAGCAGATGCATCAACGGTGGTAAATTCACTAATAGTACTACTTACGATCAAAGGGGATACTTAAGAACAAGACCTGACATCGGAGCTTATGAGTTTATTTCCACACCAGCTATTTCTATTATAAATCCTGTGTCAGGTGCTAACTTTGATGCTCCTGCAAATATAAGAGTAGATGCTGAACTTTCAGACCAAAAAGCTTACTTGTTAATTACAAGCGTGCCAGGTTATAGAAAACTTAAACTTGGATATGATTCAGTAAATATATACCATGTTACTAAAAACGTTATTGCTGGCGGCAACAACAAACTCGAAATAACTCTCAAAGATTTTGATGGTAATGCTGACTGGACTAAAATTCAGGTAAGACCTAATGGCAGCTTAGCAGCCCCTGTAGCCCTTGCTCCATATGTAAACCAGGCTGGAGGAGCAGTTAATAAATTTGTAACTATTACAATACCTTTATCAGCATTTGATGCCAGCATTGACTTCACCAAACTAAACTTGTTCGAACTTCCATACAGTGCCAATGCAGGATCATTTAAAATCGGTATACAAAAGATCATCTTTACAGGAGGCACCACTCCATTCTTATGGTTTGGTGATTCTAAAATTGAAAACGCATTTGATGGTGGAGCTGTTGGAGGGCAGTTGTATGCTTCACTGATACCTGCAACATCACAGAATTATGTAAACAAAGTAGAGTTTTATGATGGTGCTGTTAAACTAGGAGAAGATGCTGCAGCTCCATATTCTATTAACCTTGAAAATGTAAATCCAGGAAGCTATCATATAACAGCTGTTGCTAATACTATTTACGGAGAATCCATAAGCTCTTTACCAGTAGAAGTTATTGTTAACTACCCGGCACGTGAGTCGGCTCAGGAAACAACATTAAGTTCAACAGATGCACTCGTATTCCCGAACCCTGTTGTTGATAAAGTAACAATTAAGCCAGAGATTGAAAATGCAAAAATTATCATTTCAGACATCAATGGTGCTGTTCACTTGGAAAAGGATTATAACAACCTTTCAGGAGGTCAGGCAGACTTGTCATTCCTTACATCTGGCATTTATTTTATAAAAATCGAAGGTCAGGATAATCAATACAAAAAAGTGATAAAGCTTGTAAAACTATAAAATAAATTTTATTAGATTTTAAGCCCTTCATTTCCTTAAATGAAGGGCTTTTTTATTTTTCTTTTTTTCGAATTTAAAAATTTTTTCTCAACGCAAACCTGCTGCGTCCCCTCCTGCTACTTTTGATATATCAACAAAACGCAAAAATAAATGGATTTCATACCCAAGTTTCAGATCTCCTTGAATAACCAGTTTAACTACAGGTTAAAATCTACAAGTGGAAAAGTTATTCTTTCAGGACATGGCTATGTATCTCAGGAGGCCTGTCAGAAAGGTATAGAACAAGTAAAAGCAAGTGCGCCATATGATAGCAGATATGAGCGAAAAAATTCACTTGGTAACAATCAGTATTATTTTATTCTAAGGTCTGCTAACGGGGAGTCTCTTGGCAGGAGTGAAATTTATTACTCGCATGAAGCAAGAGAAGAAGCTATTGACGAAGTAAGCAGAACAGCGCCGTTCTCTATGATAGAACGATATGCAGATTTTATTTTTTAGATTACTTTTTTTGACAGTACTTTTTAAACTACTTTTGGGGAAACATTTTTAATAAGATTCCTTGCAGAATAATCTCTGCAAGGAATCTTTCAATATAAACCTGGACAAGAACAACGTTATAAAAACATTCTGCCAGACACTCCTTATTACAAAGATTAGAACTATTGATAATACGTATAAGCTTCTTTAAGCAAATCCCCAACTTGCTTTTTCAATGATTCCGGAGCAATAACTTTAACATCTTTTCCATAGCTTAAAATTCGGGAGACAAGTTCATAATTAGGTACCAGATTCAGCTTTATAATAAACTCTTGATCGTCTTGTTTAATTATCTCCTGTGAACTATGCAGGTATTGTGTTTTCAGATATTCTGCCTGATTAAGTGAAAAAGATAAAATAACATCCTCAACAGGTGCTTTTGAATAAGTTATTCCAATAGTATTTTTAAAATAATCCTCTGCACTAAAATCTTTCAACATATTGAATTTCAAAGGTCCTTCATGAATGCTAATACTAACAATCCTATCAAGACCAAGTGTAATAAGTTCTTGTCTGCTTTCACCAAGGCCAAGCAAATACCAGCGGTTTGCATACTCCTTTAAAAGATAAGGATGAATAATATGCTTCTTTTCAGTTTTTGAATTAAACTTTTTATAGACAATCTCTACAACTTTTTTATCCTTTATACAATCGATTAAAGTTTCCAAATGATCTGCACCTTTGTAGTAAGGAGCCTTTTCAAAATCAACTATAGTATCAGATATATCGAAATTTTTATTTTTCAGGTTATTGACCACCTTTACAACTTTATCAACAGCTCCTGCAAATTCATTCAGGATTCCAAAGTTTTTAAATTGCCCTAATACAGCCGTTGCGAATTCAAAGGCTTTTAAATGGGCCTCATTAAGAGGAATTCTATAAATAGAATAATTTGGTTCTGTATAGTGATACCCATTATGATCTTTACAAAACTCAATAGGAGCTTCAAATTTCAACTGTGCATTATAGCGCATATTGTGGATATCATTATCCAGAGTCCTTGCGCTGATTTTAATATCTACTCGTTCATCAATTCTTTGTATTAATTCATTTTTAGTCCAATACTTTTTTTTGCCTGAAAGACATTCGTCAATTACCTGATACCTTGAAATCTGATTTTTACTTCCTGCCATAAATCTTTTATTCTTTTATAAAAGTAAAATTAGTTTTTGGGGACGCAAATGATTTGCGTTAGCAAAATATATTTTTGACTTAATCAAAACGCTATAACAGATATGGAAACCAATCCAAAATTCCAAATTTATTTAAATTTCTACAGGTTAAAATCTGCGAAAGGAGACATTGTTCTTACAGGCGAAGGTTATGCAACAAGGCTAGAATGTATTAAAAATATAGAACATGTTAAAACCAGTGCTTTAAAAAGCTCCAGATATGAAAGGGTAATTTCAAATAACAATGAATATTACTTTATCCTAAGATCTGCCAATGGTGAACGCATTGGTAAAAGTGAAATGTTTCCCACGCCAAGACTGCGGGAGGAAGGTATTGAAACAGTTTTAAAAATTGCACCTTTAGCTGCAATAGAAGAATTTCCAGGACATGAATATTAATATTTGAAAGAAAATTTAAAGCACTTTTTTAGTTCTTTTTAGGGTTATTTTTTTAGGGTTATTTTTTGAGCTCTTGCAGGTGTAAGGTCTTGCAAGAGCTTATTTATTCAATTCAAATTTCGAGCTTTTAGGGTCTAATTCGGAGCTCTTTAGCTGATAATTCGGAGCTTTTAGCTGATAATTCGGAGCTTTTAGCTGATAATTCGGAGCTTTTAGCTGATAATTCGGAGCTTTTAGCTGATAATT
This sequence comes from Sporocytophaga myxococcoides DSM 11118, assembly GCF_000426725.1. Classification (NCBI taxonomy): domain Bacteria; kingdom Pseudomonadati; phylum Bacteroidota; class Cytophagia; order Cytophagales; family Cytophagaceae; genus Sporocytophaga; species Sporocytophaga myxococcoides. Next base: position 460,859 of record NZ_KE384561.1, read on the forward strand.
CGGAGCTTTTAGCTGATAATTCGGGCAAAAATGCCCGAATTATAAATAGTATACCCCTCCAAGGACCTCATGACCATAAAGGAGTATTAATTTATTAACCTTCTTAAATCGGATCTTTTACATAGTTATTGAAATATTTACACTCATCTATCACTTCATTGTAAAATTCAGTACCTGCATATTTATCTTTCAATATTCTATAAAACTTGTGTTTTCCTAAACCATTGTCAATATCTACATTGCCCTGATACCTGTTGCTTTCTTCACATTTTGCGGCCATATAACAAGCCTGAGCAGCCAGTTCTTTATCCTTTGCCAAACTCATGGCTTTCTGAAAATATTCCATCGCTTTTGTACAGTCAAAGTTTTGAGCTTTCCCTACCCTCTCTTTTATTGAAGCATAATGAGCCTTAATAGCATCATCATCCGGCTTTCCTTCATCATTCTTAAGAGTATAAACAACATCTTCAGAATATCCACCATCAGCATAAGACCTGTAATACAATGTTAAGTTGTACGAACTGCCATAATAGGAAGTATTAAAAAGGCCGTTTCCTATCATGAAATAATAAGAAGCAGCATTCTTCTTATCTGTCAAAGCAAGATTCTCCAATTCCAGCATTCTTTGGGCGAACTTCAACTTAGTATATTGTTTATTTTCTGATGAACCACAGTCAATACAATTATTAATTAAAAATTCAAAAGGATCTCCACCTGAAAGGGTTGTATTGTCTTTACCATTATCCATGAGGTTATAATAATAAACTGCACTTTTAAAGTCAGCTTTTCTTAGTGCCAAAGTTCCTTTAAGCTCATACAAAGAACTAAGCTTATAAGGGAACATACCAATTAAGTAAATGTCCATTGGAGATTTATCTTCTTTCTTCCAATAATCAATGAAATTATCAATAAGATTTTCATCAGGATTATCTTGCAGTGAAATGCCGTAATAAGCACTTTTAGCAAGCTCTGCCTTGATATTTTCATTATTGGATAGGTATTTATTACTTAATCTGACAAGATAATAGTTCTTAGCCTTTCCAAATTCTTCTGGCAACTGGTCTTTATCTTTCATTGATTCCAGCCAGCTAAATTCATTCAGAAGCATTCCTTCAAAAGCCTGATCTATTGTATCTTTTTCCTCTATCTTAATTACAGTATTTACTATTCTGACCTGATTTAAAAGCCTCGTATCATTGGTAACTGAAGAATTTATTTTATTAAGAAAAGATACTGCACCTGAATAATCCTTATTTAAAAAATCGAAATATCCAGCAAAGAAATTCCACAAAGCAACATCTCTGACTTTACCTTCGTCAGCACATGAGACAATAAAATTTTTAAGGTCCGGATCAGAATAATTTCCAAAACCTGAATTTACATATTCGTTTTCAGCCTTCTTCAGCTCTCTCATCACCAACACTTCCAATTCTTTGGACTTTGGATTTATGGAATAAATATTAGTAAGATCGTTTAAATTCGAAGACAGGTCCTCAAGCGCATTAAGAAAGTAAAGCATTACTTTTTCATCATCATTTTTACATAAAGCTAATGCACCATCAAATCCTTCTCCATTAAATACAATGCTTCTGAATGCTTCAAGTCTCTTTTCATTACATTTAGCAAATACTCTGGAAAAAAGATAAGTGGCCTCAGAAAGCTGGTCAATTGCTTTGAGAGCACCAGCCTTATGACCCAAAGCTTTATATTTGATTGAACTTTCTGAAGAGAATGGAGCTACGTTTTTGTCAAAATAGTTTACAGCCTTTTCATAATAGCCGCTATAATGAGCTAGCCTCGTAAGCTGATAACCGATTCTCATTTTGATAAAATCAGAGTGTGCTCCATTGAACATCTTTTCTCCCTGATTAAGCAAATTAGTTGCAAAAGTATTATCATGAGCACACCCTTCCCATTGATCCATTCCTGTTACATAAGGCTGCAGCTCTCTCACATACAAAAGGTAAGGAATAACATCTTTATCTTGTGATGTACTGAAATAACTTAATACTTCAGCTGGAAGATTATTTTTCTTCTGCTTGAAAACAAAATTTTCAATAGCCTTTAAATCTGATATTTGATAATCGTATACAAGTTTTTTGATATTTTCTTTTGAAATCTTATTTTGGAAATAAACTGCCCACTCATTAATATTGGCCGCTTCTCCACTAAAAACAGAATCATCATAAAAATAATAATCGTTATTGAGATTCAGATAAAAAGGCTGATATTCTCCAGCATCCAGAATCTCCTGATCCACCAGATTATAGAAATTATCGGTTGGATAATATTCCCAGCCACCACAGCCATTTAAAGTTTCCACCGGGTAGATAGAGCAAATGATACTAATTAAAAGTATCAAATATATCTTCAAAGTCGCTTTCATTGTATCTTTTCAAATTCAAATTATTATAATCAAATAATACTACCGAAACGGAATCATTTAAATGAGGCTTAACCAGGCTTGCAGCCTCAATAGTTTTTTCAGGTGTCATAATATCAAACTTTATAATGTCTCCTGCTTTCACCAGAAAGGTTTTCATTTCAATAGACTTTGATGCCTGAAAAACATTTGGTTTTACCTCTGAAAGATTTTTATTATCGACAAGAGATGGTTCAAAATCAGAAATTAACTGTATCAATTTTCCTTTTCTATAAACCGCAGCCCAGGAAAAAACCGGAAGCGCTACATCCAATGAAAGAGGATATTTGTCAAATTTTGCTAAGTACTTAGATGCGTCTCGGATATTATATATTGAGTTATCTTTGTCAGCCTTTGTTACATCACCCATGTTATAAAACATAAGCATCCCCTTGTCAACTGGCGGTACGCCTGTCTTTTCAAAATACTTCACCTGATGTAATCTGATCGTTGAAGAAACTTTAATACCTTGATGTCCAAAACGTGTTTTGAGATTGTCTAAAAAATCAAAATACTTACTCTGAGTTTTCATGCTCCAGTCACAATCGATCTGCACTTCACTAAGCTTTATTGGACTTTCAAAACAATTTAATAACTCAGTTATTTTATGGTGTACATTGTATGAAAAAGAACTTACTTCATAATTATTAAGATTTTCAAATGTGCGGTTTGTGATAAATATAGTGGGGACAACTTTGAATGAACTATCCAATTCTCCTTTAGACTGAATTGTGCCATATGGCATAGGTTCACTAATTGTAGCATTCCAGTCAACATCAAAAAATTTCACATAAATCTTATTAGCATTTAAAGACTTCAGCAATTTCTGATCACGTTCTTCCAATTGAAATTTACTTTTCCAATAGTAAAAGCCTCTGCTTACTTTTTCATTGTTTTTATTATCACAGGAAGACAACAGCAATAAAAGAAAGAGCAGCAGTAAATAATTTGATCTATACATTATAAAAATATTTTTAAAGAGTATCCATTCATTGAATGAACTTATACATCCATCCAAATTAATAAAAAACAAACAAATTAAACGTTACAAATCATATAAAATCTCACATTTTAAATTTCATTTCGTTTATTAAAATAAAGAACTTAACCTGTAAAATTAGAATACGTAAAATTATTCATGACAGACTTTTATCTAGAGCAAGCGGTTTGATCCATCTCATTAACATCAGCGTCAATAAGTCCTTTATGAATGTCTAAGATCTGATCTTATTCTGCTTAATGTAACTTGATTAATACCTAAATACGAAGCTATATAACCAAGCTGAACTCTTTCTGTAATTCGTGGATGCTGTTCCAGAAGGGATTCGTACTTTTCTCTTGCACTCTGAAACTGCTGAGATAAAAATCTTTTTTCTGCTTTTAAAAATTCTTCTTCGGCCATTTTTCTACCCCAATTAGCTAATTCTATATTCTCTTTATACAAATCCTGAAGGTAGTTATGATCCATCTCATATAATTGAGAATCTTCCAGTAGTTCAATGGTTTCATAACCTGGCTTGTTCTCAATATAACTATGAAGTGTCATTACCATCTCTCCTTCAAACCCAAACCAGAATGTTATTTCCTTATCTTCTTTATAATGAAATGCTCTCACTGCTCCTTTTTCCAAAAAATAAATCTTGCTGCTTATCTCTCCTTCTTTAAATAAAACAGAATCTTTAGATAAAGAAATCTTCTTCATTCCTGCCCTGAGCAACTCTACAGTCCTGTGGGACAAAGGAAATAAATGATTTATCTTCTTAAGTATATTTTCCACATCTTAATATTTCAGCATCAAATATAACCAAACGCAATAACAGGTCTATTTGAGGTCTACAAAATGTATGAATAAATAATTATCTAACATTTTACATTATCCATCAAAACACAAAATACACTCATTAACAAGTGCTTGACATTAAGTATTAACAATATTTTCAATACCTCTGTTATTCTTTTCAGACCCTAAATATTTTTTAAAAAATAACCTATGTCAAAAGAGACTATAAAAACTACCCACTATGCAATGGGGGCAAATCCTTGTGAAAATGGAATTTCTTTTTGTGTATGGGCACCAAATGCAGAGAAGGTTTTTGTTACCGGTACATTTAACGATTTTTCACCTGATAAAAATCCAATGGAAAGTGACGGAGCTGGCAATTGGTTTGTGGAAATACCAGAAGCAAAATTCGGAGATCAGTATAAATACAGGATTATCAATGGAGACAAGGAGCTTATTAAAAATGATCCTTATGCAAAAGAATTAACCAATTCTGCTGGTAATTCTATCATTGTAGATCCACACTATGACTGGGAAAACGACAGTTTCAAACTGGAAGCCTGGAACAAGCTCGTCATATATGAAATGCACGTCGGAACCTTTAATACTATAGCCGACGGAACACCTGGCGATTTTAAAAGTGTTATAGAGAAGCTGCCTTATCTCAAAGAACTTGGAATAAATGTTATTCAGATAATGCCTCCACTTGAATTTCCGGGAAGTTTCTCTTGGGGCTACAATCCATCCTATCCTTATGCTATAGAAAGTGATTATGGTGGAGCTAAAGGTTTTAAAGATCTTGTGAAGGAAGCGCACAAACATGACATCGGAGTTATTCTGGATGTTGTTTATAATCATTTCGGCCCCGGAGATCTTGATCTATGGCAATTTGACGGATGGAGTGAAAATGAAGGTGGAGGCATTTACTTTTATAATGACTGGAAATCTAAAACTCCATGGGGCAATACCCGTCCGGATTTCGGAAGAGGTGAGGTACGAACATTTCTCAAGGACAATGCGCTGATGTGGATTAATGAGTATCATGTCGATGGACTGAGATTCGACTCGGTTTTATATATGAGAAATGTGGAAGGCGAAGTAAACAATCCTGCTACCGACATTCCTGAAGCCTGGAGCATACTACAGTGGATAAATGAAGAAGTAAAAAAAGCCAAACCTGAAGCACTTACTATTGCTGAAGATCTTACAGGAAATGAATGGGTAACCAAAGATACTTCAGTAGGTGGAGCTGGATTTGACACACAATGGGATATGAACTTTGTCCATCCGGTGCGGGATGCAATCATTACGATGGAAGACAATTCAAGAGATATGTCTGCCATATGCAATGCAATCAATAAATACTATAACGGAGATCACATGCATCGTGTAATTTATACTGAATCCCACGATGAAGTAGCCAATGGTAAGGCCAGAGTTCCGGAAGAAATATGGCCAGGGAAAGTGGGCAGCTGGTTTTCTAAAAAAAGATCTACCCTGGGGGCCGGACTTGTATTTACATCTCCCGGTATTCCGATGATTTTTCAAGGACAGGAATTTCTTGAGGATAGATGGTTTGAGGATACAAAGCCTTTAAGCTGGTGCAGGGCTGACAAATTTGATGGTATAGTGCACATGTATCGGGAAATGATTGCACTAAGAAGAAACCTTCATGGCACAACAGCAGGATTATCCGGTTCCTTTGTACAAATCTTTCATGTAAACAATGAAGATAAAATACTGGCCATGCACAGATGGGATAAAGGTGGTCCTAAAGATAGCGTCATTATAATTTTCAATTTCGCTAATAAAGCGCATAATGGCTATTCAATTGGTCTTCCTTGCAATGGCATTTGGAAAGCCAGATTTAACAGTGATTGGGAAGGATTTGATGAAAAATTCACTAATCATTCAAGTTTTGATACTGAAGCACAAGAAGGAGAGAAAGATGGACAAGCTTTTAACGGTTTGATTAACATTGGTCCTTACAGCTTCCTTGTTTATTCGCAGGACGAAATATCGCTTCCTCAGTATGAGGTTAATCTTTGATTAAAATAATAAGCATCAGGTAAACTTTAAAAGTGGTTTTCCTGATGCTATTCAACTGGTCTTTTTATAATTCAATATAGCCCAGCCATTGAGGAAAACGGCAAACACAATTACTGCAATAAACTGAGAAGCCACATCCCTCAGCGTGCTACCTTTGAGAATAACCATACGCATTACTTCTATAAAGTATCTTACCGGGTTAAATTTGGTTACAATCTGCGCCCACTGCGGCATGCTTTCTATAGGAGTAAACAATCCTCCCATTAATATAAAGACCATCATAAAAAAGAACATGATCAGCATGGCTTGCTGCTGGGTATCAGCAAAGGTAGATATAAGCAATCCAAAGCCGAGAGCCGCGAGAAGATATACTCCTACAAACAGGTATAAAAGACCTATATTTCCAGCAGGAACAATCCCATATACCAGTCTTCCGAGAAGCAGTCCGATCGTGAATATTACATTCGCTAGTACCCAGAAAGGAATCAGCTTTCCAAGTATAAAATAGTGTTTCTTTATTGGGGTAACATTAATTTGTTCTATTGTTCCTACTTCTTTCTCCCGGACGATATTCAGAGCAGTAAGAAAGCTACCCACCAATGTAACCAACAAAGCCAGAATACCAGGAACAAAAAACAACCGATAGTTCATGTGCACATTGAACCAGTTTGAGGAAGCTATTTCAATCGTTGGTACCTGACTGAACCTGGAACCCACGGTGAGCTTCATTCGGATTTCATTATTAAAATTGCTTATGATAGTTGAAAGATAAGCTCCTCCGAGATTTGCTTTAGTACCATTAATAGCATTTACAGCAATAAAAATTTTTTCTTTATTTTCTCGTACCAGATTCCTTTCAAACCCATGAGGAATTTCTAATATAAGATCAGCTTTATCAGACTTTATTGATTCATAAGCCTGATCATAAGAAGCATTATAACTCTGTAATCGGAAATAACCGGAACTAGTGATTTGAGATATCAGCTTTTGAGTATAAGTCGATTTATCATGATCAACAACAGCCAGATTAATCTTCTTCACCTCATAATTAGCCGCCAATGGCATCACTATCAGCTGAACTGAAGGCATCACAAATATGATAGCCAGAATGGCTTTATCACGGAATATCTGCTTAAATTCTTTTCTTAATAAGAAGATCAATGTTCTCATAACCGGAATAGCATCTTTTACTCTAACCTGATTTTAAAACTTTTGAGACTAACCAACAGAAATACTGTGGTAATCCCTATAAGAATTAAAGTCTCTTTCCATAGATACATAAATCCCACGCCCTTGATCATTATTGATTTTACGATGATGTAATACCACTTTGAAGGAACAATATTTGATATTATCTGTAAAGGAAGAGGCATATTTTCTATCGGAAACATATATCCACTGAATAAAACGGTGGGCAGAAACATCCCAACCAGGGAGATCATCATGGCAACCTGTTGAGACCTGGCTTTGATAGAGATAAGTATACCAAGGCTCAGACAGCATATAATAAAAAGTGTACTTTCTCCTATTAATAGTAAAAGATTTCCTTTTACAGGCAACTCCAGCAGAAATGCGCTTAACAAGAGGATGGCTCCCAGGTTCACCAATGATAGCGCTATATATGGAATAGCTTTAGATAATATCACTAGAAAAGGTTGAAAAGGAGAAACAAGTAAAACCTCCATGGTCCCCATTTCTTTTTCTTTCACAATGGAAATAGCAGTCATCATCACACAAACCAACATAAGAACCAAAGCCATCACACCAGGAACAAAATTGGGAGCCCCCAGCAATTGAGGATTATACAACATTCTTACCTCTGGTACAATCTGATAAGGAACAGCCATTAATTCTGTACGGTCAGATTGATAATCCCTGACGATCGCTGATACGTAGTTATTAACCAAAGTTGCTGTATTAGGATCAGAAGCATCCGTAAGTATTTGTATCTGAGCTTTGTTCATATGCTCAAGATCTTCATTAAAATGATCAGGAAAGACCACTGCAGCTTTAATCTTTCCGTCTCTGAAACTCTCAATTATTTCCTTTTGAGATAAGACATTTCTTTTAAGCTTAAAATACTGACTGGCTCCCAACCTTGTGATAATAGACTGAGAAGCTACATCACGAGCATAGTCTACCACTATTATTGGAGAATCTTTCACTTCATTGGTCAAAGCAAAACCAAATAAAAGTATCTGAACAACTGGCATTCCAAATAAGATCAATAAAGTCTTCTTATCACGCAGTACATGATAAAATTCTTTTCTTACAAATACCAAAAATTGTTTCATCTCTTAATCTGATCGTTTAGCACTTCTTGCAAGCTGATAAAATACTTCATCCATAGTAGTCGATTTGAAATTCCTTTTCAGATTGGCAGGTGTGTCCAGAACTTCAATTTTACCATCAACCATTATAGAGATACGATCACAATACTCAGCCTCGTCCATATAGTGGGTTGTAACGAAAACAGTTATTCCTCTTTCTGAAGCCTCATAAATCAAATCCCAGAACTGCCTTCTGGTAAGAGGGTCTACTCCACCTGTGGGTTCATCGAGAAAAACTATTTTGGGGTCGTGCAAAACAGCAACTGAAAATGACAATTTCTGTTTCCAGCCTAATGGTAAAGAGGCCACCAACTTCTTTGCCTCACTTTGCAAATCAAGTTTTTCTATAAGACTTCTCCCCTTATCTTTTATGACCTTCCTTGTGAGACCATATATTCCCCCAAAGAATTCTATATTTTCAAGAATGGTCAGGTCTTCATATAAAGAAAATTTCTGACTCATATAACCAATGTTCTTCTTGATTTCTTCAGCTTGCTTATAAACATCATAGCCAGCAACCGATGCTTGACCTGAAGACGGAACCGATAAGCCACATAACATACGCATAGCAGTTGTTTTACCAGCACCGTTTGCACCAAGGAATCCAAAGATTTCACCTTTATATACGTCAAAAGTAATCTCATTTGCAGCTATAAAAACTCCAAAGCGCTTTGTAAGGTCTTTGCAGACTATTACTTTTTCCATAGCATCAGATTTATCGTTATGCATGATTGTGCTTACTTAACAGCTTGATAAAAACATCTTCTATCGTTGGTTCTATAACTTCCACTTCTACTTGATTTAACCCATTCATCTCAAGATATCTTATAAGCTCTTCATTTTCTATTGGCTGGTCAAATGTAGCATGAGCAAATTCTCCGAAAGCATAACTATTCATTCTCTTTGGAAATGATTCAAGAGCTTTCAATAGTGGATACATTTTATTAGCTTTTATCGCATATAACTTTTCCATAAAGGAATTTATAACAGCAGCAGGTGTATCGATGGATAAAATTTTCCCGCTTTGTATCAAGGCAATCCTATCACAGCGGTTGGCTTCATCCATATATGGGGTGGAAACCAATATTGTAATCCCTTGTTCTTTCAGGCGTTTTAGCATATCCCAGAACTCTTTACGGGAAACAGGATCAACGCCAGTGGTCGGTTCATCCAGGAACAATGTAGTAGGTTTATGAATTAGCGCACAGCATAATGCCAGCTTCTGTTTCATTCCTCCTGACAGCTTACCGGCTCTTCTTGTTTTGAATTTTTCAATCTGTATATAGATATCTTTTATTAAAGAATAATTTTCTTCTACAGTGGTATTAAATACAGTTGCAAAGAAATTTAAATTTTCTTCAATAGTCAGATCCTGATATAATGAGAATTTACCAGGCATATACCCAATAGTATTCCTTATTTTTTTAAAGTCTCTTACAATATCAAAACCATCAACGGAGGCTTGTCCATTATCAGGCACTAATAAGGTGGTGAGCATTCTGAAGATACTGGTTTTCCCAGCGCCATCCGGACCTATTAAGCCGAACAATTCTCCCTTTTCTACTTCAAACGAAACGTCATCAACCGCAAGTACTTTTCCTTTTTCATAGGTCTTCGTAAGATTCTTTGCTATTATGGCTTGCATGATCTCCTAAAGCTTTACTTCACCATACATTCCGATTTTAAGAAATCCGTCATTTTTCACTCTGATCTTTATTGCATAAACCAGGTTGGCACGCTCGTCTTTGGTCTGAATAGTCTTTGGTGTAAACTCAGCTTTGCTGTTTACCCATTCTATCACTCCTGAGTATTCCTTATATGATTCTTTATCAGCATCCACAAGGACTTTCACCTTCTGATTAAGTTTTACTAAAGGCAATTGATTTCCGGTAATATAAGCTCTGAGGATAATAGTAGAAAGGTCTGCAATTTTATATAAAGGTTTTCCAATAGATGCTATTTCATTTGGTTCAACATATTTACTCAATACGGTTCCCTGAATTGGGTTATGGATGATACTCTTTTTCAATTGGTCTTTAACTTGATCGATCTGTATGGTTATAGGATTTGCCTGCAATGAGATACCCTTAGTTGTAATATTAAGAGATGAATTTAAAGCATCCAGCTGTCCTTGTAAAACAGCAACTTCAGCATTAATATCATCCAATTGCTTCTGAGGAATAGCATCTTCTTTTGCAAGATCAGTATATCTTTCTTTATCTTTCTCAGCAGCTTTTTTCTGAGCTTTCAGAGAAGCTATCTGACTGTTTATATCGGGCTTTTGACTGATTGTAGATTTTACCTGTGCCTCTAGTTGTTTCATTTTAAGATAAAGCTGTATGGTATCTACATACCCGATATACTGACCTTTGCTCAACTCCTGCCCTTCCTCTAACTGAAATTCCTTTATTACTCCACTTCCTTCCGAAGAAACAATTGTTTCAATTGCTTCAAAAGTACCTGTAGCATCAAATGCCGGCTCTTTGGAACAGGATAATATTGTTATGACTATTAAACATCCTGCAAAAAATCTGATTGCGTTATTCATGTTACTTATCTTAATATCCTGTATTACTATGTATTATAAGAAAGAAGAAATGTATATATCTGTATATTCTATTTCTATTTTGCTTTCATAATTGCCTTAATCCATAAGGGTATTAATTTCTTCCTTTCATTAATAAGTACTCCAAAAGCTTTACTATCTACTTGTCCGGAAGTAAAAAGTATTGGCTTTGCTATGAAGGGAAAAACAACCATTCCAAGAATATTAATAACAAAATGCATAGGATTAATATCGGGTCTCTTTTCCTTTATCTGCTTAACCATTACTGAATCCGAAAATATTTTTGTTATCTGCATCTTGCTTACAAACCTTTCCGGATTGGTTCTGATCTCATTAAGAATAAACAAAGGCAAATTCTCATTTGAGGATAACATATCTATATATTCAGAAGCAATTGCTTTCAACTTTTCATCAAGATTTGTTGAAGGATCATTGGCTAAGGGGATAATTATTCCAAACAGCTGCTGCAGTTTTTCCAACATTATTATCTCAAATAACTTTTCCTTACTTCGGAAATAATAATTAAGCAATGCAATATTTAATCCTGCTTCCTCTGCTATATCTCTCGTCCGCGTTGCTGCATAACCTTTCTGTGTAAAGACCTTTCTGGCAGCCTCCTTTAGCTTCTCTTCAGCTGATGCATCAGCTATAATTTCTTTTTCCTTCTTTTTTGCCATATCGTTTTCTCTATACAAAGTAAAAGTACGCCTTTCATTTAAACAAACATTTTAATCATTTGATTAAAATATTTGTTTAAGGACTAACAAATCAAAACATAACCTTCTGCGTTTCAAAACGTTTCAAAAAAAAAAAAAAAAAAAAAAAACACTTTAAATATAATTTAAACTCTAAAAGCCATAACAAATAAATTATAAATAATTTAATTAAACATCTAACTTAGGACAAATTTTTAAACCCTTACCTTTTAAAACTAATTATGAAAAAACTTTTTACAACATTACTTTTTATTCCTTTTTGTGTATCCTTTGGGATATGTCAAAGTTTGTTTAAAACATTTAACCCATCAGGAGATGCTTATCCTTATTTCTTCTTTGAATTTAAAGATGAACTGTATTTTATAGCAAATGATGGTACAGATACTGAGATATGGAAAACAGATGGGACTGCAGCAGGAACAAAGCTCCTTAAAAATATCAATCCATCTGGTCCCTCGAATCCAGACGATGTCAGATTTATACAATTCAATTCTGAATTTTACTTCTCTGCATACGATTCATATGGACAGGAACTCTGGAAATCCGATGGGACAAAAGAAGGAACAGTCCGGATTTCAGATATAAATCAATCAGGAAGTTCCTACCCTAATAATTTAACTACGTTTAATTCGGAATTATACTTCTCGGCTTTTGATGGAACAGGTACATACTTATACAAAACAAATGGAACATCAATAACTAAAGTGAGTGAAATACAAGTCGGACACTATGAGATGGCTGTATACAATTCCATGTTATATTTCGGAGGAACTGATGGACAAAATAATATTGGATTATATAAAACGAATGGGAATGTAGGAGAAGAATCATTGGTAAAAAAGACTACCACTGGAGAAAGCTCTGCTTCCCCATATGATCTGAAGGTCTTCAATAATAAGTTATTCTTTTCTGCAGAGCATATGAGTTCTGGTATTGAACTTTGGATATCGGATGGAACAAGCGAAGGCACAATTGCGATTACCTCTGGAAATAAAGCTCCCAGTGAACTCACCTTACTTAACGGAACAATTTACTTCTCTGCTATTAATGGAGATGAAGGAAGAGAGCTCTGGAAAACTGATGGAACTCCTTTGGGCACCAAGCTTGTAAAAGATGTCAATCCTACAAGCTCCTCCGGAGTAACAGATATAACGCCTTTTAACTCGGACCTTTATTTTGTTGCAGACGATGGAACTCATGGCTTTGAGCTATGGAGATCAAATGGGACAGAAGAAGGAACGATCTTGGTAAAAGACATTAATCCTTCTGCTGAAGATGGGAATCCGATGGACCTGACAGTTTATAATGGTCAAATGTATTTCGGAGCTAATGATGGAATACTGGGAGCCGAGCTCTGGAAGTCAGATGGAACAGAAGAAGGAACAATTATGGTAATGGATATTAATCAAGGTGATAGCGAATCAGATCCGACAGACTTCCACGTTTATAAAAATGCTCTTTATTTCTCCGCAGATAATGGAATGGATGGATTTGAACTATGGAAGTTCTCGGATGTTACTGGAATCAAGGATAAAGCTATTTCAGACGCTATAAAGATTTATCCAAATCCCGCACATCAATATTGTGATATAGATCTGCAAGATGTAAAAAATATCACTAGCGTTACTTTATTTAACAGTTTAAATCAATTAGTGAAACAAGTAGGAATATCCGGTTCCCAAAGCAGATTAGAAACAGAAGATCTCCCAGTTGGCTTGTATTATATCATTCTAACAGATTCGGATAATAACATATATTCTAAAAAACTAATTAAAAATTAATTCAATATTTTATCATAAAAATTAAAGGGAGACAGAGATGTCTCCTTTTTTATTAAAACCCAAACAATTGACTAAAACCTCCATTCATTTTAGTAAAATAACAAAGTCAGTTTTTCAAACCACCTTTTTATTATGGTAAAGAAAACATTATAGGAAGAGTCCGGTTTTCTTTTGTTATGAGTTTCTTCAAAAAAATCGGAATCTGGGTTTCTTCCTACTGGCAAATATTACTGGGGCTTCTCTGCTTTTTCTTTGCGGTGCTATTTTTTGCCAAATCCGGAAATGAGATTAAAGAAATCTCCTCTGCATTAGAAAAGGCTAACATTTACTGGATCATAACAGGATTACTGATAAGTATTGTATATGTGCTATTACAGGGATTACTATATTTTTTCAGTTTTAGGACCATACAATGCTACCCGGGTTATTTCAGTATGGTTTTACTTTACCTAAAGAGATTTTTAATCAGTGTAATACTACCTGCAGGTGGAGTTACTTCTTTAGCATTCCCAACTAAAGAAACAGATGCTCAGAACATCTCTAGCACCGTATTGCTATTCGGTTCATCCGTTTATATGTTCACGAGCTGTACATCAATTTTCGTTTTTTCAATTCCTGCAATTCTGATCACTTCTCTCGCAGAAAAGGATAACCCAATAAATCCACTTATGATAATTCCGGTAGTCATCATAGTAACACTCTTGGCAATTACCTTTTTCTCTTATAAAAAACAAGGCAGAGCATATACAATTGTAAAAAAACATTCCCCTACCCTATCTAAAAAATTAGATGAGATTAACCTTCAGAAATTCTCTACAAAGTTTTTGATTTATACATTTACAACTTCTACATTCCTTGACATCACTGGCATTTCCTTTGCATTCTCAGCAATGGAGGCCATATCAGGAAAAGGGAGTCTGACAATGGCCTTTCTTTCATATGTAGTAGTTTTTTTTATTTCTATGGTTTCTCCATTTATGAATGGATTAGGAGCAATTGAAGCTGCAATTACATATTTATTTAAACAATATGGACTATCTCCAGCTCAGGCATTGATAACAGCACTTATATACAGATTATTCAGTTTCTGGACACCTTTACTTTATTCAATATTTTCCTATATCCTATACAGAGACAGTCTGTTCCTGAAAGTATTTCCAGCTGTAGTTTGTTTTTTACTTGGAATGCTTAACATCCTGACATTGCTAATTCCTGTTGATTTCATACATTTTAACACCATCAAAAATTTAATTTCTAATGAGTTATTTTACACATCGACCTATGTCCAATTTGTAACTGGTGTTATACTAATTATCAATTCTATTTATCTGTGGAAAGGATATAGGACAGCTTGGTACATAGCCCTCCTTGGATCATTTATATCAACCATCGCACACCTTACCAAAGGTGGTTATTATGAATTCTCTATAGCTTCTTTTTTTATAATTGTGATATTATTATACACTGAAAAAAACTACTCATTACAAACCAATCTATCCGATATAAAAAGGGATTTCAAATTTCCTTTAGTTTTATTTGTATTCATAATATTATATGGAACATTAGGCTTTTACTTAATGGATACTATCAATTTTGGAAGCAAATTTACAATCAAAGAAGCTTTCAGTCTTTCATTAAAAAATATATTATTAATCGGAGATTCACGCATAAGAAAATCAGGATCATTTGGCAACTTCTTCATTCTCTCTTTAAGATCAGCAAGCATTGTATGCTTTCTCTACGTTATTATATTGTCTTTACTTCCGTTAATAGGAAGACGACAACATAAATAGATATCTATCCTATTATAAATATAAGAAAAGAGCGTCCTCATAACACTCCTTTCTTGCCTGATTAAATTCTGAGATGTTCTGAAAACTTTAATACTCTTTTAATGAGCATAAACTGCTTTCTTCTTTGAAACAGATTTGTTTGAAGGTATAACAGCAGAAGTTACAGGTCTTGATACATTTAAAAATCCTTTTGCAAAATTCATAAATTTATATGCATCAGAAAATTTAGAAACATATCCGAATGATATCCTCACAGCCCCGCGACGCTTACCCAATGTCTCAATTAGATCAAAATAGTTTTTCGCTCCCATTTTGGAAAAATATTTCTTCAGCTCTCCTTCTTCCAATGAATGATTGGTTTCATCAATTCCCGGATTGCAGAAGCAGCCTGTTCGCAAAGAGATATTGAGTTCATTAGCTTTCTTTTCTATTTCAAGAAAATCATACATTTCTCCATTTTTATCAAAAAAATTCATGGCAATAGTACCGCCTCTTTGTGAGGTGTCTTGAGGGCCATAGATCTTTATCAATGATCTTCCGTTATCATGTTTCAGACTGAGCAACTGTTGCAGCATCCACCCTGTAATACATTGTATCCTGATATTTATACTTTCTATTCCCACTGACTCTATATACCTTAATCCCGACTCTATAGCAGGAATATCAAGGTAATTAATAGTACCATCTTCAAACATTGCATTGTCCTTTTCATAATAATAATTATCTCCCTGAACTGAGACAATAGTAATTGTCCCTCCAGCAAACCATGGCCTACGGAGTTTTTCAAACTTGCTGCGATGAACAAGCAAACATCCCAATCCGGTTGGATAACCAAAAATTTTATAAAATGACATGGAGACAAAATCCGGCTTGTATTTACTCAGATCCAGTTTGTCTGAAGGCACAAATGCAGCTGCATCAAGAAGAACATCCCAACCTTTTTGTTTCGCGATATTTATCCATTCAAGATCATGCTTTACTCCCGACACATTGGATTGAGCAGGAAAAGCAAAAAGTTTATTCTTACCATCAACATGCTGATCAAGGTTTTCAAGAAGTTTCTCCCTATCAATACGAAGGTCTGATCTTCTTATTGGAGTATAATTAAAGGTAGCAGAATTTTTTCTAGCAAACTCTCTTATACCATTTACTGAATTATGATTATCAAATGTAAGTAGAAAATGATCTCCGCTTTTAAAGGGATAAGCTTCGCCTAGCAACTTAAGTGCTCCGCTTGCATTCTGGGTAAAAATGCAAACGTATTCGTTACGGTCTGTATTGAGATATCTTAATATATAATCTCTTGCCGATTCAGTTACCTTTGTTGCCCTGTTAGATGTGGGATTAGAAGAGTGGGGATTTCCATAAACATTTGAGGCAAGTTTTGCCGCATGCTCTGTGACCAGTTTGCGGGCATAAAGATTCCCCCCTGTAAAATCAAGATATACATGCCCCTGTTCATCGAGAATTGAGAATTCTTTATCCCTAAGGGTATCTATATGCATTGTTTTCTTATATGCCTTATTCGTGCTTAGGAAATTTGCATATGCTGCCTGAAATCCTTTATCTGTTCTGCTTTTTAAAATGGACCACATAAGATTAATCGTTTAAATTTTCTTTACAAAATTCAGCCGAAATCACTCACATGTTCAATACCGCAAAACGGTAATCCAAAATAAATATCAAAAACCTCTATATATCCTTTGGTATAAGACTTTTCAGATGCAAAAAGTATAAAGACAGGATTCAACTGTTTATCTATAATTCAAAGCAATTCATCCTTTTAAGACAAATCTTTCTCTCCTTTTCGATTATAAAAAGTAAAAACATCATAAGAACTGCATTAAACTAAAAGGAGTTTTTAAGATGGCTCAGTTAAAAAATTGCCCTCTCATGTCAAGTTGTAAGAGTAAAAAATAAAAAGGAGAAATATTATTTTTCAAAGCCATACTTTTGTCGTTTACAGGCAAAAGTATGGCTGAAATATTATTGATTACGACCGTAAGGATTTGGAACAATCGTTTCGGCTCTGGAAACAGCAGATGTACAGAAAAACCCTACTGCCGCTTTATCCTGAGATGTCGTATTAACGATATTGGTTGGAACATTTGCTGGCGGTGGAGAAAATAAAGCTCCTATTGGTCCACCGTTCCCTTGAGTAGACTGAGTTACTACTGCTTGTAAAAATGTTGCAGCTTCCTCAGTTATAGAAAACAATTCTACACCAAACTGC
Source organism: Sporocytophaga myxococcoides DSM 11118 (assembly GCF_000426725.1). NCBI lineage: Bacteria > Pseudomonadati > Bacteroidota > Cytophagia > Cytophagales > Cytophagaceae > Sporocytophaga > Sporocytophaga myxococcoides. The sequence goes on from NZ_KE384561.1 coordinate 478,529, forward strand.
TGGCCATCCAACCATTGATCATCTTCCTCACCTCCGTTATCGTTAACAGGGAATACTCTTAACGGATAAATGAACATTGATCCATCCGCTTCAGCAGTTGCGAAAATCTTTCCGTCATAGGAGATCCCAATTCTTTCCGCATCTGTTATTCTTACTCCATTCTTATAATTTCTGATCCACACCTGGTCCCCTGTACCTACCTGATCTGTAGCCTGGAATTCTGCAAAGTATTTACCTGGAATAATATTTTCGTTAAGATCTTCAAGAGGTTCAAACAAGATTGAATCTATTGGAGGAACTCTTTTCATTAATGAATAAGCTGTATAAGCCTGACCCTGATAATCTATAAACAATCTGTAAGGATGACCGATAATCAGCATTGAATCACCTCTGACAGGTGAAACATACAGCCCGGGACCAGATTCTGCGAATACATATTCCTGTTGTGTTGTTTCATCCACTACCTTAACTGATGCTCCGCTTATTCTTATTGGGCCAGAGTTATCAAAATAATATTGAGTACTTGAAAGGTATACAGTCTGTTTTTCGGGCAGATTGGTAATAAAAGCATCCACTACTAAAGCAGGTTTACCAGCCTTAAGCGTACTGCTGATATCCACCTTATCCTCACATGCTACAAGCCCTATAAGTAATAAGAATAATAAAACTTTATTTTTCATTATGTTTAAAATTTAAAGTTGTATGTAATTGCAGGAACAAATGATCCGAAAATTGAGAATCGTAAAGCTTCACTTATTTGTTGATTTTCAGGATTTTGTCTCGGCGTTATTGCAAATGCATTTCTACGTGAATAAAGGTTATAAACTGTAAATACCAAATCCCAGCTGTATCTGCCAAATATTTTAGACTTGCGAACTTTTTCTTTGCTTTTTAAAGTTGCGGCTACATCCAGACGATGATAGGCTGGCAATCTATAATTGTTTCTTGGACCTCCGGGATTATATGGTACAAATATACCCTGGAACTCAAACTTATCCGTAGCAAAAGTAAATGGAGTACCTGAAGCATAAACAAATGTACTGCTCAAACTCACACGTTTGGAAAGTTCATATATCCCAACAACACTTAGATTATGTCTTCTGTCATATCTGTTTGGATACCAGTCTCCCTGATTGATACCGGGCACCTTTCTTTCAGACTTCGAGAGCGTATAGCTAATCCATCCATTGAATCTTCCTTCTCTCTTCTTCACAAACAATTCCAGACCATAAGCTCTGGCAGTTCCCGGAATAACTTCTCCTTCAAGATTCGGATTAAAGAACAGATTTGCGCCATCTATATAATCCAATTGATTTAACATGTCCTTATAAAAGACTTCTGCAGAAGTTTCTATATTTTGTTTAGGACCAATATTTCTGAAATAGCCCAGTGAATATTGATCACACAATTGAGGCTTTATGTTATTTGTACTTGGCAAATAAACATCCAGAGGAATTGATGCAGTAGTATTGGATATCAAGTGAATGTACTGAACCATTCTGTTATAGCTGGCTTTAAGAGATGAGTTTTCACTAAGTGAATAATTAGCTGCTATTCTTGGTTCAGGCTTGGCATAAGCTTTAATCGTTTTTCTGCTTCCGAATTCTTCAATACCTACAGGATTTCTAACATAGTTACCTGCTGTTGAATCATAATAATATGCTGTTCCAGACCCAAGGTAGTTGAAGAAGGAATATCTCAGACCATATTGAAGTGTAAGCCTTGCTGTCAATTTCTGTTCATTGGAAATATATAAAGCATTTTCCATCGCATATTTATCCGGAAGTCCTATGTCTCTTCTCTCCCCTCCGGAATAAAATACTCCTGTGCTGGGTACAAACTTGTAATACGTAGCCTGGGCTCCCAGACTTATAGTATTATTACTGTTTAAATACCATGTAAATTCAGGCTTTGCACAATAGTTAATTATTTTAGCTGTCCACTTGAAAGAGTCTTCAGTCATATCTTCGCCAAACTCAAGGCGATAGCTATAACTGCTATAATCTCCGATCATATTAAGGAGTAGTTTGTCGCTGAATACGTGGTTCCAACGTAAAGTCGTTGTGGCATTTCCCCAACCGAAGTAAGCACCTGGGAATGCAAACACATCTCTTCCATAATATCCGGAAAGATAAACACGATTTCTGTTATTGATATTATAGTTTGCTTTTAGAGTCAGGTCATAAAAATAAAGCTTAGCATCTTCAAATGCCTTGGCAAGGAAAGGTCTTGCCAGAACGTCTGCGTATGATCTTCTGCCTGCAACAATAAAAGATAGTTTATTTTTTTTGATAGGACCTCCAACTGTGAGTCGGCTAAAGATGGTACTAATACCACCTTGAACTCCGATTTTATCAGGATTACCTTCTTTCATTTTCACGTCAAGAACGGATGATAAACGGCCACCATATTGAGCAGGTATCGCTGCTTTAGAAAGCTTGAGATCTTTTACCATGTCCGGATTGAATACAGAGAAGAATCCAAACATGTGAGAGGAATTGTATATCGGAGCATCATCAAGCAAGATCAGGTTTTGATCTACAGCTCCCCCTCTGACATTAAATCCGGATGCGCCTTCCCCGACCGTCGATACTCCAGGCAAAAGCTGAATGCTTCTTATCACATCTACCTCACCTAGAAGAGGCGGAATAGCATTTATTTGTTTCATGTCCAGCTTCTGAGTTCCCATCTCAAGGTTCTTAACCTGGGCATCTGGCCTTTCACCGGTAACAACAACCTCATTCAACATTTGCTCTCGCATGCTGAATGACATTTTAGTATTCCCTTTAACAACAATAGTTTGGGAAGCTTTACCAAATCCGACAAAATTGATTTCTACTGTATACTTTCCTGGAGGTACTTTTAAGGAAAAATCGCCATTGATATCTGTAGCAGTACCTGCATTGATTTCCTTGACTGTTACTACTGCGCCAATCATTGGCTCTCCATTGGCAGAGTCCTTGACAGAGCCACTAAGCGTATATGTTTCTTGTCCATAGCTTAAATTCAAAGAAGCAAAAAACAAAACTATTACACTAAAAATAAATCTTGTTACCATAAATAATTTAAACTTACAACATAGCTAAAAGAAATACCAAACAGCTTTTTCAAATGACATAGAAGTATGAATGTACGAATACGCTACAAAACTTAACAAACGGTTCCTGCAGCTATGTGAAACACTTGTTTAAACACCCTCTATGCGGGCAATACCGAAGCCCGGACTAAAAAAGCTATACTTTTATAATGCAATAATAAAAACATTTAAAATTAATTGCCTTATAAAGTCGGATTAATTTCTTATTCTCATATTAAGAAATTTTAAAGAATTAACTTTTCAGAAAAATTTCATTTCTGGGATAAAAAATTAAAATATCTTAATATGTATCTTTTGATACATAAAAATTGAATTTTGTTCCGGTTAAACTTTGGGATATCACCCTCTTTAAATCAATTGGCTATCCTATATTGAAGGCCAAGTTCATAAGAACCTGTAGTAAGAAGGCGGTTACTTAAGAATAGGCTATTAAAGGAAAAATTTAAAATTATTGGATTATTGGATTGGTTAAGATATAGAGATGCTAAAAATGAGGTACCTCTCTGATACTGATACATCCCGCCAAAAGCAATCGTTTCTTTATAACAAAGTAATATCGCGGCATTTCCTAAATCTATATACGGTTGCGGTCTATAGAATAAATGAGCTCTTACAGTTAAATACTCACTCACATCCTTTTCCGATTGAAAATAGAACTGATAAAATCGTTTAAATAATAACGGGCTATTAATAGCTGTAATGCTGTTGTTTAAGAGCTGGTAAGAGGCCGCTCCGATTTCTGTCTTCCTGTATTTTAGAATTAAACCAGCATTTGCATCGGGAGCACTGGCCTTTCCCATTCCTGAAGGAGCTGTAAAGCTGATGGAAGCTACACCAAATGCGAGCCCTGCAGACAAAAAGAGGTCTTCTCTGAGAGGTATCTTGATTGCATAGTTGCCATAAAACTTGGGAGATGATATATATGGTCCCTCTTTTTCATTCTGAAACAATACTCTTGCAACCTGTCCTGTATTACCCTTTGGGTTTAGCAGAACATCCCCATATGCAGTGATAGTAGCTACTTCATTAAAAAGACCAGATCTTGATTTATACAAACTATTTAATGTCGCCCTTTTATCATCGGCAGTCCAGGCAGGATTAATCAATGCTAAATGATCTAGTGCAGTTGAAGAGTAATAATCAGGCAAATAAAAGTTCTGGGTCTGTTGGGAGTAGCAGACGATGGTTATGTTAAAAATAAAAAGAAAGGATGAAAGTAATTTCCTCAATGAGACTAAAGTGAAATTCAGACAAATATAATAGAAAATCCTATCCTGCAATCCTAAATTATAATTCCAAAATACAATTTTGGAATAGTCTTTAACGGTAAAAAAATCGTAAAGAGTAATCCCGGAGATGATAAAAAAATTTTTAAAAAATTTCTTAAAAATTCCATTACTATTAAGATTCCGGCGTGTCTTCAGTTTAGATTTTGACGAGTATGGCAATTGTTGAAAAGGATATTCCTGACTTAATTAAACAAGGGAAAGATAAAGAGGTGATCTCTTTATTTTACAAATTGGTGTATCCCAGGGTAAAAAAGACAATTTTAAACCGGGGAGGCAAGAAGGAAGATGTTGAAGATGTATTTCAGGATGCTGTCATGTACTTATATAAACACATCCTTGAAGATAAATATAATGGTAAGTATACTGTTTACGGATTTCTATTTACGCTTTGCATCAACAGATGGATTAATAGCCTGAGAAAGAGTAACAAATCGATTAGTGTAGATTTTCAATCTGAAGAGAATATTTATAACATAGTAGTTGATTTTCAGGAAATATATCCGGCAGCAAAGGAAGAGAATCTTCTTTCCCAATTATTCTCCAAAATCGGTAGTAAGTGCATTGAAATTTTAAACTACACCATATACCAAAATCTGATGATGGAAGATATTCAGTTGAGGATGGGACTGGAATCTGAGGGAGCAGCTAAGATGGCTCTTAAAAGATGTAGAGAAAAATTATATAAAGAAATTGAAAATAATCCCCTTATAATTCAAAAATTAAAAGGTCATGTATAGCAGTAGTGATGAAAACATATATGAGGTAATTGAGCTATACCTTTCAGAAATACTTCCTGAAAATGAAAGAATGTTGTTTGAGGAACAACTTATATCCGATATTGCTCTTCAACATAAAGTAGAAGTTTGTAAAACTGCCAGGGATCTCATTCTTCAGAATAAACTTAAAGGTCTGAAATCAATAATGGCCGAAGAGCAAAGTAAAGCTGACCAAAGCGGTCCCTTCAATAAAGGCTGGACATTCCTGATACTATTGGCAGTGATTAGTTCTGGCTTCTATTTTCTGTTAAAAAACAATTCATCATCCGAAATTGAAAAATCAGAACGTATTAAAAGTATTATTACTTCAACCGATAGTGCTTCTAATGTTCAGCTGTCCGGAAGTGAAGTAAAAATTACGAACACAAAACTACATTCAGGAAAAACTATAACAGCTGATAAAAAAACTACTAATGAACCCACTACAGCTAAAATAGATGCTTCTTCAATCTCCCCTGATATTGATGGTCAGGAATTACAATCAAAGGACAAGACTTTAAAGCCTGATAACACTTACAATTTAATAGCAGAACCTAAAAATAACCTTCTAACACCTCCGGCGAATAAATGTGAAGGTGTTGTTATCTCTGCTCAATTACTTGTTCAGGAACCTTGCAATGGCAGCAGCACTGGAGTTATTGAAATTAAAGGGTTTAAAGGTGGTACTTCCCCTTACAAAACATTCCTTAATGGTTCAGAATCAGAGGAAGAAAATATTTTCAGAGATTTAAATCAAGGGACCTACAGAGTAGACGTTACTGACGATAACGGTTGTAAACATCAATTTAATCCCTTAATTTTAAAAGGAATAGTCTGTAAACTTGATTATGATTTTAATCCTGGACGAGGCGAAGAATGGCTTGGCCCAGTCGCTATGCAGACTTCAAAACTGACTATCATTGACAAAACAGGCAATCAGGTTTATTCCAAACAAATGGCAAATGGTGAGCAATGTACATGGTCAGGATATTTGGAGTCAGGAAAACTTGAACTGGGGTATTTTATTTATATTATTGAAAATAAGGACGGGAATGTTATCAAGGGAAGTATTACAGTAACAGAATGAGTTTCATTAAATACATAGCGGCAATCTATATCTGTGCTATGTCTGCATTTGCAGCAAGAGCGCAGGTTACACCAATTGCAGACAATGCTTTCAGAAAGTGTATTGCTGATAGTATTCCCACTGCTCTTGACGCTAATCAGAATTTAATTTTGGCACAAGCTCCGACTATTAAAAAGCTGGAGTGCCCGAATTACGGTATTGCTACGATCGATGAGTTAAAATATTTTACAGGACTGACAGAACTTAATATCACTAAGAATCCTATCATAACTCTGCCAGATATATCTGCTATTAAAGGATTGACGAAATTGAATATTGGAGAAACCAAATTGACTGTAATACCGGATTTATCGCCATTCACTAATCTTCAATACCTTTCCATTCACCGTTTAGAATTGGCCAAATTCCCCGATCTCACTAATAATAAAAACCTTATTCAGTTATTGGTTCATACGAACAAGTTTGATAATATACCTGCTTTAAACTTACCAAAGCTGGAAGATTTAGGAATTTCTTTGGTTGGAATTACTGCTCTACCTGACTTGTCAAATCTACCTAAATTAAGAAAACTGGAATGCTTTAGAAATCAAATAAAACAATTGCCGGATCTATCTGGAATGGATAGCTTGAAAATTCTTGACGCAAGTTCTAACTTGATTGATAAGTTCCCGGCTTTACCAAAAGGTATCCAAACTGTGTATCTGGATAGTAACCTGATTTCAGAATTACCTTTATTAACTTCTTATCAATCGCTTACCAAAGTAAGATTGTATAAGAACTACCTGAACTTTCAAAATTTGATGCCATTAACAGCGTTTCTCAATTACAATTCATTGTTTGAATTATCGCCTCAGAAAATCTTCAAAGTCGGTACAAGTGAGACTGTAGTGGAGCTTGAAAAGTTTTCGTTAAATTCAAAAATAGATTCGAACACTTCAGGAGTCTCAAGAAAGTGGTTCTTTAATAATAATCTAACTGCGCAAACATCCAGAATATTCAGCATAGATAAAACAAGCCTTTCTAACAAGGGCTATTATTATTGTGAAGTGACGCATCCTACATTCCCAAATCTTACACTAAGGACAGATGCCTTTAATGTTGACGTTCTTCCATGTGTAAATATAAGTGGAATAATCTATGACATTACAGGAAGCACTTGTGTAAAGCAAGGAGCTGTAAATATAAGTTTGACCAATCAACCAGGTCATAACTACAAATTTGACATAGAAGGATTGCAGACACATACTAAGTATTCTTCAGCATCTGGTCAATTCATAAATCTCGAAGATTTGGAATATAAGCTTACTGTGTCATCATCCAATGGTTGTTCCTATACAATACCTCAAACTATTGAGATTCCAAGAGAGAACTGTAAACAACTTGTTCTGACTCCGAATGGAGATGGAGTAGATGATAATTATTATTTTTCTCAAACTGGTAATGCTAAAGTTGTTGATAAATTTGGCAACACCATTTGCCAGTTAACTCTTCCAAAACTATGGGATGGTTATGTAAATGACCACAGAGTACCAGCAGGTTACTATCTTATCAATATCAATAGTGGAGAAGAAGTTTTAAAAATGTCAGTGATATATTAATTTCCATTTTATATCAATTGGAAATTATCCAGGAACATATTCAATTTCCCCTTTTATCAATTCCATTCCACGCGCACTACTGCTAATATTTCCTGCTTTCGAAAATGAATAGCTTTTCAACAATAATAGCTATTTAAATTTCAACTCACCTTAATCAATACAATCAGTTATTGGTGCTACTAATTCACCAATTATATTGAAAATATGAGCTATGACAATGGGCAAAAAACACTCATCTTTACTCATTCTTTTATAAATTCTAATCATTCTCAATTCTTATACTATTTTTTTTATTTTTTTAAAGGACATTAAATCTTCTCTTAATATCGATGAAATCAATAACAGACTTAAGCGAAGTTACACCTCTTCCATACTGATAACAGAAAACAATGCAATATCTTCAAAAAAGATAAAATCAAACTGCATAAGCCCAATTACCACAATTTACAATGTGACTAAAGATCTCCACCTATATCCTGTATATGAAGGGAACATTTGCCTAGGTAAAATATAAAAAATTCATAGGCGCTATTCTTCTCGAATAAGTTCATTAAACAAATAATCAAGGTAAATGCATATAAATCTATAATATCACTTATTCATACCTTGAAAAATTCATGAATAAGACAAACATGCAAACCAGCAAAATCGAACGACATAACATACTGTATTACAAATATTTAACATTAGGTTAAACCAGAATATAATTGAATATTTACCTCGAGTATTTTTAAATTCTTTCAACAAAAAAATCTTTTCACTAAAACTAGAAAAAATGAAAAAGCTAACCTATTGTCTAATCATGGCTCTTGGCGTTATTTTTCTTTCATGTAAATCGCAAAAAGAAGAAGTAAAACGCAACAATGATGTTTCAGATGAAATCATATCTAAACTTCAAGCTGCAGGTTTTGTAACCAGTGAAGGTCTTCGCAAATACGAAGACGGGTATATAGTAGAAGACGATATATATTTAACCGAAAGCCAGATCGATGAGCTTGTTGCACAAAACCAAGAGTCGTTGACTAATGGAAGAACTGACCATTACGCATCAAGTTCTCAGGTAACCCGGCTACCCCGAACAATACAAGTATACATGGATGTAACATTCGGAACTTTTATGCAAAATGCATTTGATGCGGCATTAGCAAGATATAATGCGGTAAACATGAGTTTAAGGTTTACCAGATCCAGTAACATATCGACAGCAGATATAAGAATAATGTCTTTCTATGAAGTTAGTTCACTCCTTGGAATCAGTGCAGGATTTCCTTCAGGTGGAAATCCTGCTAATCTTATCAGACTCAATACATACTATTTCAACAACTCTACTGCAAGAGCTGACGCCTCTACAGTTATAGCGCATGAGATAGGACATGCAGTGGGCTTCCGACATACAGATTTTATGAACAGAGCTTTCAGCTGCGGCGCGAGTAATGGTGGCAATGAGGGTGATGCAGGAGTCGGTGCAGTGCATATCCCAGGAACTCCCACTGCACCGTCATCAGGGTCTTGGATGCTTGCATGCTCAAACGGATCTGACAGACCATTCACAACACAAGACAGAGTTTCTCTTTTAACTTTGTATCCTCAGACTTTTACAACCAATACATACAGAATGTTCGGAGGAGCGCAACTATTGCAAGGTCAGTCATTGAGATCCATAGATTCTCGTTTTACTTTAACAATGCAAACAGATGGGAACCTTGTCCTATATGATAATTTAAACCGTGCATTATGGCATACTAATACAGCAGGAAGACCTTATATCACTCGCTGCATTATGCAAAATGACGGTAATCTTGTCCTGTATGATAACAGTTTAGTCCCTTATTGGGCAACCAATACCCATATGTATCCGGGATCTTATCTAAGACTTCAGGATGACGGTAATCTTGTGATCTATCAAGGTACAACTGCACGGTGGGCATCTAACACATGCTGCAGATAATATAATAAAAAAGGAATATAGGGTAGTTCTTTATATTCCTTTTACTTTTCATTCATAACATTATATCATTTTTGTTCAATAAGATTCCTTGTAATTTATAAAGGAGTCTCCTGACTGCATCCCTGGCCTAATCGAGTAAAAATCAACAATAAGCCTGCTCTTGCTCTAAATTCAAAAATTCAACATCACCATACTTTCCATTCTATGACAACAATATACCGCCTTTCTTTAAGAAGTTTCCTTTATAAGAAATCCTTCTTTGTGAGCCAATTAAGCGAATTATAGACACTTGCAATTGTGCTGCATCTGTCCCCCGCATTTTTAAGTTCAACAAAAAGGTTGTCTGCACTTTTACAAACAGGATCAAACCATAGTCTAAGTAATACTTTAACCTTAATACAGCTCTGCCTCACATTACGAGACATGCAATATGTGCGAAATGCTTCAAAATAGATTCTGATGATTCCATAGCCTTGAAAAATGGAAAAGAATTACCTTCCTACTGTTATACTATACGTTGACGTATTTCTGATAAGCTTATATTCTTTTCCATTCAAATTCCCTTCTGTTTTATCTGTGTGATATGCTTCAATCACATACACTCCAGGCCAAAGGGCATCAAAGCTGAATGTTCCGTCATTCGTTTCAACTGCTTTTACCCAACCGGTAGGAGAAGCTACAGACACTGAAGATTTATCAAGATTTTTTCCTTTGTACATTACCTTTAATGAGACGTTCTTCTTCGCTGCAGGATTTGAAGTGATAAGCTGCACGGGCATATCTAACGCTGTAATCACATTATTAACACCTTCAACAGAAGTTCCTACTTTTATCTGTGAAGCTGCATAATATTGTATCTTAGCTGTTCCATAAACATCGGCAACCTCATGAGACGCCGAGACTGTGTAGTAGCCTTCCTGTGAAGGTGTAAACATAGCTTCCAGGTAATTTCCGGATGCTCTTGTTAAAAGATTTTCTTTTGTACCATCCGGTTTGGTAAGGCTTATTGCAACCTCTCTGGTATTGCTAAACCACTTACTTACAGAATCCCTTTCATTTTCACCATAACCTCCAAGGTAAATTTTTATTGAATGTATTTTCCCAGCTTTACCAGAATTGTTTGTTTCTATCCAGATATTGTGAGCATTTCCAATATTCAATAGGAATAAAGAAAATAATAAAGTAAGTATTGACTTCATGTGCTGTCTTTTACAGTTAAAATAGTTTATTATTAATTATTCGTATTAGATTCCATTACTGTCAGTGCAACCTTCACATTTGGTTTAAAAGGTTTTCCTGCACCTGAAGGTATCTTTTTTGTAACACTTTCTTCTTTATCTGATTTTTTTCTTAGCTTATTGATCCATATGATAGTCCCTGTTACAGGAAGACTCGTCGCAATGAGGCAGGCGATGAAATAAATAATTTTGGTAAATGTACCGAATACTTCTCCCACATGAAGAGGATATATCAATGCTACAATCTGCTCTCCAATTCGTTTATCAGAAAATGGTTCTTTCTTCAATAAATCTCCTGAATATTGGTCAAAAAACACACGATCTGTGCCAGCAGAAGATATAAAGCCTTTATGTACTTTATAAAACGTTACAGGGCTTACAGAATCCTTTGGTAAGCTAATGCGAAGATCTCCTTTATAAGGATATATCTCATCTGCTTTTCCTAATAAAAAATCAAGAGATTCAGGCTTTGCATTTCTGTATTCAGATTGAATCACAGCAGCTTTTCTATCATCAAATGGCTTTGCTCCAAAAACATTTCCTACTCCATTACGAAACCATTCGAAAGAAAAACATAAGCCTGTCAAAGCCATCAGTGTAATAAGCAGAAATGTATAAAAGCCAAGCGTATTATGAAGATCGTGGTTAATCCTTTTCCAGCGGGCATCTGTTTTTACTTTAAATCCAGCTTTCCATGCGCTCCATTTTTTCCAGCTTTTAAGTTTGGGCGGAAGCCATAGTATCAATCCGGTTATTTCTATCAGTATAAAAATTACTGTAGCAGTACCTGTAATAGGACGGCCAATATCATGATCAAGGAGAAGCCATCTATGCAATCCCATAATAGTCATGAAAAATTTAGAAGAAGCTGTTCTTGTATTCCCCAATACTTCTCCTGTATATGGATTTACAAAATAGGTTTTAATTCTTTCACGGTCTCCCCGACCTTTTCCTCTTTCTGCTTTCGGCTTGGTATCCTTATCAGTTCCGCGGCCTCGCTGGTTAGCTTTTTCATCTCTCCTTCCTTTGGCTTCTTGATTTTCGCCATTGCGTTCTTTCAGTTTTGCTTCTCTCTCTTCCTTGCTTCTGCGTAAAAGGATATCTTTGGGTGTCAGTGTAAATAACCAGGCACTTTCTTCTCCTTCTGGTATCTGAATACTTGTAACCTTACTATCAGTCTTCTCCTTCTCCAACGAAGCCACCAACTGTGTTACCTGAAGGGGTTGGGCATTTTCAGAAAAAGTAAGGGTGAATTTTTCTTTATCCATCCATTCAGTGATATCTCTGGCGAAGACGTAGATCGTACCCGTCAGACAAATGATGAAAAGAATAATACCACTTCCTATACCCAACCATAAGTGAATATCATTCATAAATTTTCTGAATGTGTATTTCTTCATGCTCCTATTTATTTGACGATATTGTTAAATCAAAAATCCGGCAACTGACAAGGACTTCCCTGTTAGCTGCCAGATCAGGTTTAAAAACTATTTATTAGAATTAATATTCAAGACTTCCAACAGCTGTAATACTTCCTGACTCCACCTGCATTCCTCTTGTTGCTGTACCATTTACATTTATATTATATATGTAAGGGCCATCGGCATCAGTAGTGATACCCAAAGAAATTGATTTTTTATCGGGCCAAACATATGGATGCATACCAACGTGAGTTGGTGCGCTAGGAATGCCGGTTACCCAGGTAAAGGTTTCTGCAAAAACATCGGCAATGGCATATTTAACGTTTCCACTGGTTTTACCTGCTTCAGCAAACATTGTAAGTAAAAACTTTCCATCCCCGAAATATTTTTCGCTAGACAAATGGTGACCACCTGATTTTTCCTGAACATTAAAGAAATAGCTCTTATCAAATTCGGTAGCATCTTTTTTAATCCGAACAATAGCAGAAGGTTTAGTTGAAGGAACCACGCCAGCACCTTCTACCACTGCTCTTGAAAAAGCATAAACATCTCCGTTTTCAACTTCTTTCAGACAGTTCTGTGCAAAATAATATCCGAAATAGCTTGTTCTGTTATCTCTTATTACACGCTCAAGATTCAGATCTGGATATGAAAATACTGCAACCCAGCTACTGTCTGTATAGTTCGTATGAAATGCACTTCCAGTGATACCTTTGATACACATATAAGGTGCATATACTTTGTTACCTACCTGAAATGCTCCCGTAAAGTGTGCACGTTCTCCGTTTCCTGCAAGGTCTACAATATTAATAGTTTTGGATGCAAGAATTTGTGGGTTGTTTGCATCTACCCTGAACATTGTAGCATTAGCATCTCCCTGGCGCGGAACTTTAATTAGTAGAATTTCATCATTTACTGTTCCGAATACGTGGACAGATTCGGTCTGCAATTCATGAGTCTTTTGCAGTTCACCTGCAGTATTGAGCATGTATGCTGTAACCGCACCAGGATTCCCTTGTCCGTACAATAAGCTGAATACTTTGTTCTTATGAAAAACATAATAACGGTACCCATCCTGTTCTATGCCATTTCCTTTAGTACTGATGCTTCCGGATGTAAGATCACCGGATGTAAGAAGGTAGTTGGAAGATTCTCCAAGAGTACCTTCAGGACTTGCCGCGATAACATATTTTGTCTGACCTGTAAGACCGCCAACTTCACCCGGTGAAGGATCTTTTTTCTTTTCACATGATGATGCCACAAATAATCCCAGCCCCAAAGCCATACAGATCCATTGATTTTTATTTTTCATTGTATTAAATTATATATAGTTTGAATTTATTTACCTGTAAGGAAGTATCTGAGTTTTATATAAAAACCCCTGCTTGGTTTCTGCAAGCTAAAATTGTCATATAGTCTGCTATCGGTAAGGTTGGTGCATTCCAGACCGATATTGTATTTTCCATTAGCCATAGAATAAACCAGACTCACGTCATGAGAAAGTTGAGTTGGTATGGTATACTTTTCAGTGGAAGTTCCCTGACTTGGCCATCTTAAATAGTACTCATACACATATAATAAATTATACCCGATATTTAATCTGTTTCCTTTCGCGCCAACGTTATTAAAGGTAAAGCCAAGATCGAAATGACCAAACAAATAAGGAATATTCGGTATTCTGTCTCTGTAAACTGTACTTTCCTTAGTGCTTCCGTCCTCGTATTTGGTATTGTTTCTAAGATTCTGATAAGTCAGATTCGCTCCAGCATGAAATAACCTTTTAAAGGAATATCTGACATCACCATTAAATCCGATATTATTTACATCTCTCTGATTTGTCATTACCTGATGTGTGCCATTGGTAACCAGAGCCGGACGAATGAAATCGTAGGCCTCTCTATACATAATATTTCCTTCCAGCATTAAAACATGATTGGCTGCGAAAGTCCTATTGAGCGTTGCCCCAAGATTAAGGTTATGGCTGCTTTCCGGCTTTAAAGTATTATTACCAGAAAGATTAATCATATCTCCGAATAATTCCTCATTTTCAGGAAGCCTATAACTTTTCTCATAAGAAGCTTTCACTTGAATTGTGCTTGAAAGAAAATAAGAAGTAGCTAACCCAAATCCCGTTTTATTGAATACAGAATGTTGTTTTATATAAATGGTATTTCCCCACCCTCCAGGCCCTTCAGCAGAAAGAGAAGATGTATTTTTCTGTATAAACTGCTTTACAAAAACTGAAGTACTCCAGCGGGCATTGAAATCATATTTATAACCTAGACCTATAATGTTCTTCAGTGTGATCTTCGGCTGCTTCAATGCTTCTGCATCAGGTCTAAGCTCGTCTTCTCCCTTTCTGTTAAAGGAAGTTATTACATTGTTCAATGCAATCGAATGCTTATTATTGAACTTATAAGAGATATTTGCTGTAGCAATAGCATTATTGTTCCTGAATTTATATAAGGAACGTTCACGTTCACTTCCCGGACTTGTTGTGTTTGTATATTGCTGAAACCAGTTATAACGACGAGCTACCGTATCTACATTTTGTTCCTGTCCTAGATTATAATTCCCTGTAACATTAAGTGTTAATCCTTTGATGAAAAGATCACTTTTACTGTATCGGATAGATGGCATAATGGTATTTCCTTTTCTGTAAAAGTCACCAAACACACTCACCATGCGGGCTCCGGTCTGAATATCTGCTCGGTTCTGTCCAAGTGTGACGCCAAACAATAAAAGGTCTGCATATTTTTTTCCTCTTACTCCAACATTTGCAATAAGCGTTTCATTTCTATATGTATCATGAAACCTCCTCACACGTTGGTCTTTAAGGTATAGACCAGAAGGAATTTGTGCTACATCAGCATATACCCAGTAGTTGTTATCAGAATAGTTTTGAAATAGATTTAACTGTGCAGTAAGACCAGACTTGGAAGTATATCCTGCATTGATTGATGTTCTATGCGTATTAAATGATCCAAAGGAATAGGATGCATCTAAATAATTTCTTCTGTTTGCATTAGTAACAATGTTTACTGCACCACCCAAAGCATCTGCTCCAAGCCATACAGGTACAACACCTTTATACACTTCAATTCTTTCAGCCAGGTTAATAGGAATGTTGTTGATCTGAAAAGAGGAACCAAAATTATCCATTGGAATTCCATCCATGAAAAACTTCACTTGTCTGCCTGTAAATCCGTTCAGTGAAAAATTAAAATTAGAACCAACTCCTCCACTTTCTCTTACACGTACTCCAGAAACCTTATCCAGCGCTGAGCTCAGATCAAGCGTTGAATTATGAAGTCTTTTAGCATCTATAGTCGCTACATTATAAGATTGCTGCTGAACCTCCTGAATTTCTGATTTGCCAAATACTTTCACTTCATTCAGATGATTGTCAGGAGCCTTTAAAACAACTGAAGGCAATTCAACATATTCGGCTGCTTTTACTTCAATTATCTTTTCGATATTTTCATAGCCTATTAATTGAATGATGATTGTATATTTCCCTTGTTTTAACTGTAATTCAAATCTTCCTTCTTCATCCGTCAAAACTCCTTTACTCTCACCTTTTACCCCAATTGAAGCAAAAATTGCAGGTTCACCATCTTCAAGCTGAATGCGTCCTTTTACTGTCACCATTTCTACATTTTGAGCCTGAGCTGAAAAAAAAGAAAAAAAGATCAACACATAAACTACTGTTTTACAAATGATTTTACCGAATCTAACCCTCTCACTCATTATCTCGTACTTTTTATTTAGACTAATTCCATTTAAATTTGAACAACAAAGATAATTTTCTCCACCCCAAAATCGGGTACGCCAAACGGAGTAAAATATACAAATGAGGGATTAATTGAGTTTTACCTCAAACAATTCAGAGGGCATTAAAAAGTAGTGCATTAATATTACAATTGCTTATTCTGAAAGGCAACACAAGCCTGCAGTATAAGCTTATATAGAGGGCAAATGAAACTTAAGATTATAAACCTGGAGCCTTTTAAAGGTGAATTGGATATACTATATCCAGCCGCAATTGAGAGTCCGCATGTCCCGCTAACCGAGACCATATACGATATAGGCTTTAACACTACCTTTGGTAATGCTCATGATATATACATGAAGGATCTCTGGCTTAGCTATAGCGCAATCACTTTAGATGAAAATTTTAAATTTCTCTTTCAGTATGATTTTTCTATCATTACACTTCAATTCCTGCTTTCAGGAAATTCATTAACTGAAATAATTCAGGATAGAGAACCAGTTACTTACTTTGCAAACCAGCATAACATACTTTATTACTCTAATTATGAAGCACAACATGAACATACTCCTTCGGACAACATTCAGCTTGTAAGAATTCATGTTAACCCTGTACTATTCTTAAAGCTGCTGCCAGAGAGCGAGCTGTTTGACGCATTCAGACAAGCTATTCTAAATGGTAATCCCGGGAAAATCAGTCCGGCAAATCTGCCGCTAAGCCCTGCCATGCTAAGAATCATTCATGATATAAAGAATATTCAAAGCACAGGCTACTATAGAAGATGGATGATTGAAGCCAAAGTGACAGAATTGCTTATGCTTCAGTTTGAACAATATGAACTATACTCACAAACAGAGAATAGTTTATCGAGAAAATCATTAAGAAAAAAAGATATAGAAATAATGGAGCATGCAAGGGACATCATTATGAATAACATACAATCTCCTTGCTCTTTGATAGATCTCGCCCACATGGTAGGTACCAATGAGTTTCACCTAAAGAAGACGTTTAAAGAAGTTTATGGTACAACAGTATTCGGTTATCTGCTTCAGCAACGCATGGAAGAAGCCAGGAAATTACTGCTTTCAGGTGAGAAGAACATTAATCAGATTGCTCTTCATCTGGGATATAAAAATTCGAACCATTTCAGTTCTGCCTTCAAAAAGCACTATGGATTTTCCCCTTCTGAACTGAGGAGGAATGTCTAAATAGTATTACACAAATCAATCTTTTAGCAATTTAGGATTCACTTAATGATCTTCTTACAGGAGATGAATTTTTCACTTCAACTTTTTGAATAAATCAACAAGCCGATAGAACATAATACAATACCAGCCTGCTCAGTAAATGAGAGTGATTCCTTGAGAAAAAAGAAAGCCAGAATTGCCGTTACAACAGGTACATATGATAAAAATACAGACATTGTACCTGAACCAAGCTTACTAACACTATAAGTAATTAACAGCAAAGCAAAAACACTTACTACAACTCCCTGATAGATCATTTGTACTAACACATCCTGAACAGGAGAACTCAGGATAGCAGATGGATTCATAAACCACAGCGGCAAGAACAATATCGCGTTCACCAAGGGCACAAATGCGATAACATCTTTCATACCATATCCCCATCGCTTTGTAGCTGCCATATAAGTTGAAAATACCAATGCCGCAGAAAGCAAACAAAGAATTCCAGGCAGGTATGAAGCTGAAAATCCTGAGGTGAGATTTGCTATCAGCAGGTTGGCAATCAGCAAAACGAAGATTGCCAGATATTTCATGTTGCTGACTTTTTCTTTAAACCAGAACAAGGTAAAAAGTAAACCGATCACAGGAAGCATACCGTTCACCAGTACTCCAGCATTTGCAGCCTTGGTCGTTTTCAAGCCAATAAATGATAACATTGTATAAGGAAATCCGCAGCCCAGAGCAACCAATAGAATCTGATGCCATTTAATGCTCTTCCAGTCATATCTCAAACTAAAAGGTAAGGTTAATATGGCAGCTGTTCCAAATCTTAGTAATGTTATATCATAAGGAGTGAGATTTGTATGTACCCCCATTCTCGACAAAGTTATCCAACCAGACCAGATAAACACAACAATAACAGCAGCTATATATGCACTAATTTTTCCCGACTTGACTACCAGATTTTCCGAATGCTCCATAAAATGCACAATTTAGGACTTCACCTTATCCAATTCCCTTAGCAGCTTTTTAGTTTCACTGACCAGAGGTTTGTTTACCTTTCTTTCAAGTGGCTTCATGTGATCAAACTCTTCCATCAATACTTGCAGTATTGTCTCAGCAGACTCATGTTGGTCCAGTTTTATAAGAAGCTTTGAATACTCTATTCGATGTCTGAAATTCGTATAACTCTTATCCAAGTCCTTAAAAATATCTATTGCAACAGATTGCTGATTATCAAAAAAGTAAGACCAGGCTAATGCAATCCTTTCTTCCGCATTTTTAAAAGTTTTATTCGAAGAAAGTTTTTCACCAATGAAAATTACCTTTTTATAATTTCCATTCTGATAGTACGCGCTTAGCAATTTCATCAACAATACTGGGTCTTCCGCCATAAATCCTTCGAGACATTTTTCATACAGATTAACCGCGTCCTCATACCTCTGCACTCTCATATAAGCGTCAGCAAGGTTTACTTTATTGGTATAACTGTCGTTAAATTTGACTTGTCTCTCCAATTGTTCTACCCTATGATTACTGTTCCCAAGAGCCTTTACGCCTTCTGACAGGTTACTAATAAGGCGTTTGCTGTAAAAATTTTCATACAGATAAATAAGGCATCCAAAAACAGGAAAAAACAATATCAGCCAATACCATTTTTGCTGATTATTATTTTTGTAAGCATGATATAAGCATAAAGCCTGCAATATAAGAACAGGGGTATAGTATCCCAGCATCATAAAAAAGTATATTTAAATTTAATATCATAAATATACGAAAAAATCTGCAGTGCCTTTTTCATATTTCACCAAGTAGCTCGTTTATTCTAAGATTTTAATAATCTTTTTTAGACATGAGAAATAAACTTCTGATTCTTTCATACTTAATCAATTGACATCTTTTTTTCCATTGCAAATAAAATTTAAATTGCTTATTCCGTCTATCAACTTCACATTGATAACAACTTTAAAATGAGAGGATAAAGCAAATATGCAATATATGAGCAGATGCTTATACTAAGTTATATATTTGAAAATCAAAAGCCGACTACATAGTCGGCTTTTGATTTGTCAGTAATAATTAGAGGCTTCCTTACTTTATTAATATCTTACTGCCTATAATACTATTGCTTCCATAAAAAACCACTCTAAAACACCCTCCAGATAAAGACCCCGGCTCAAGAGAGCCCTTTACTGAATCTACTTTAAACTCTTTTACTGTTCTGCCCAACAAATCAACAAGCTGTACAGAATAAACCAATTCATTAAGATCCCACATAATTATATGATTATCGTTAGCACCTCCTACATAAAAGAATTTATCTTCACTGTCAGTATTTACTGATGTTATTACAGGGTCATTTATCTGGTAGGTAGCTTTTGTAGCCGGAACGGGACATTTGCTTCCACATGCAGCAGGTAAAGAAAATACATACTCTCTCCCATTGTTAATAAGCTTATCTTCGGCATCCCATACTCTTATTCTATATGGCTGCTCCGCTGGGTCCAGAAGGTATGCTTGCCCCATATCGCTATTAGTTTTTAATTTGACCCATTGCTTTCCCACTTTTTGTTCTACATTATGGATTCCATTCTCCAGGTGGTTTACAAATATACTAGCCCAATATTGTTGGGAGTTTTGCATAAAATAAATATCTATATCTCCAGTATATCCGGGAGCTTTAATATATTCCCACTCAATCTTTCTATTATTAAAATGTCCCGGATACATATCCGCTATAGTCTGTCCATCTTTTTCAAATTTATTCAGAGCTGGAGTATGGAGATCGAGATGGTATTTGCTGTCTCTGCACCATCCGTTGCCATCTCCACATGCATCTGTTACAATCATATTGAGATAAGCATAGGAATATTTATCATGTGTCCACTTGGCATTTCCACCTCTGCAAAATTGCTGTCCTAGTGCTCCGTCATTGGTTCCTCCGATACAGTCTTCCATAATAGAAACTCTGACCCATCGACCACAGTTTCGACCATTATTAAATTCACCTTTAAAGAGAGTATCTGTTCCTGTCAAAGGGCGTGGCCAAGTGGTACTTACTCCAGGTGAGTGATAAACATTCAATGCAACGAAATACTCAGATTCAACAAGGTCTGGTGGAACTCCACACCCACCATAAGGTGTACCCAGGGCCTCAAAGTGCGTAGAAACTCCTGAATACTTTTCCTGAGCATATGTCAATTGTGACAGTAGAAGAAAGAATAAAAATATTTTTTTCATAAAGTTAATTTTGATGAAATGAATTGGTTAATAGATAGAAGTAAATATAGGTAAGAATTTATTTTTTCGAAAAGAGCCTATTCAATGCTATCTGGAATGGCGAGCTTCATTAATTATACTTTGAAATATATTTTTTTTAAATCGATTTTTTCGCGATAATTTCAAAAACAATAACTACTATTTTAAGTTATACGTGAGAATTAATCCCACTTTTAATGGATACAAAACCTGTTTACGAAATTTTTTTTAACCCTGATCTTAAAGCAGTAGTAATGAATTGGCATGGTTATTCAACCAGCAGACAATTAAAGGAAGGATCTGAAAAAATGTTAAGCACATTGATAGAACATAAGGCAAATAAGGTATTGGCAAATCTCAAAGAGATGATCCTTATAAGTACGGAAGATCAAAACTGGATTGAGCACAGTTTTATTCCACGAGGATCTGAAAAAGGATTTAAAGCTATCGCCATAATAAAGCCTACAAGCTATTTTAATCGGGTTGCAATAGAAACAATCGCATCTAAAGTTGAGAATAGAGATTTAATGCAAATCAAACATTTTGACACAGAAGGAGAAGCCATTGCATGGCTTAATGAAGTAGAAATAAAAAGATCTTAAATAAAAAGACTCCCATTGTGATTCTTCAAAAAATGTAATAAAAAAATGACCGGATAAAAGCCGGTCATTCTCACATGAAAGGCAAACTATAAGTATTATTTCATTATAGTCATTTTCTTGCTGATCATTTTACCATTACTTATAATATTTACAGCATAAAATCCTGCTCCCAGCTCCATAGCCTCCACATTAATCTTATCCTCAGAGCTACTGAACTCTCTTACTTTATTGCCTTTGGCATCTATAATCTGGATAGTAACGGACTGAGCTTGATTCATAGAAACAGCAAACGAACCATTATTCGGATTGGGGTAGATTTCGATTCCCTCTTCCTCCAACCTATGAATATTGGAAACAGAAGACGGACCGTCAATACCAAATTGCTGAGCTACCAAACTTTTTGGTGCGCATGGAGCAGGTTGTACATTTACTTTAGTAAAATCCTTTGCTTCACAACCTGAAACTGTTTTTTTCACTACTAAGGAATAGGTCGTAGTTTGTAAGGGTGTTACACTTAAGTCTGGTCCTGACTGAAGACCGGCCGGTGAACTCCAGAAATATGTTGCATTGGCAGAAGGATACATAAATGTCCATGTTGGTCCGTTTATTGTGCCATTAATCCCATTTCCGGATTTGTCTTTGGCTACGCTTCCCGAACCTTCATGCATTTGAAGATAAAGCTTTAGCCCCAGAGTACCTGCTTCTATTGTATGATACATCCCGTCTTTAATCTCTGCCTCAGTTCTCATTGTATTCCATATTCTGAATTCATCAATATTTCCATTTAGAAAAAAGCTGTTATTAATAAAACTTCCTATTCTCAAATTCGAAAGTAAGATGTTATTTCCATCTGATGTATTAGCTGAAGCAACAAGCTTACCATTAATATATATCCCTTTAAATGTATTTGCTTTTCCAGATGAAACAAATGCAATGTGAGTCCACCTTCCAAGATATGGTTGATAATCAGCAGTTATTCTACTTGAAGAATTATTAATATTTCCATAATCAAACACGAGTAATCCATTGGCACCAGGCGTGTGAGCCTGAAGTCTTTCATTATTATCAGAACCCACCGAAAATGCTGACCTAGTCCTTCCATTTGCAGGATCCACATTCAGCCAGAACTCCACGGTAATCGCTCCGCCATTTGCAGGATTGGAAAAAGAAGGTACTGTCACTTTATCGTCAACTCCATCAAAACTTAAGACTTTTCCTCCGGTTAAATTTATGGTCTCACCTGGACAAATATTCGTCGAAGAAAATGAACTGACAGCTCTTGCTCCTTCTTTTACTACCACAGTTGCATCATCATAAACAACAGGATTTGAACTTTGCACCCTAATTTTATAACTGCCATTTAGAATTAAATCCCTGGGCAATTCTGCACGCATTTGAGCACTACCTGAATTGGAGTATGGAAAACTATTTAAAATAACAGGATTAGTAAAACTTCCGGAAGCATCTGAAAGCATTAACGTAAAGGTATTACCTGGATAATAAAATCCTTCCATAATAATTGGCACATATATTTCTCCAGTACAGATAGTGCTTCCTTCTGCTAAATCTACTGTGACGCTTGGGGCCTTTACAGTTATATTCTCTGGATTTTGGGTACCGATAATGTTAGGATTTGCTGATACTACACGTACTCTGTAATCAGATCCTATAGGCGTATTTATGGGTATGGTAGCATTAATTGTTCCTATCTGGGTGCTACTTCCTATAATTTGATAATTTGCAAAACTACCTTTAACATCCGATAACTGGACATTAAAAATGGTACCTGCAGGAAAACTTATATTAGTTTTAAAGCTTACCTGAATACTTTCGCCTCTGTAATATGATACCGGATTTACACTATTGGTATATATTCCGTCCTTAACATTTACTTTAGTAGTATATTGCCCAACACATCCTGTGGTATTATCTGTAACTGTTGAAACGAAGTTCCCCGTATAGTCAGGACTTGCAGTTACATTTGGTCCAGATGTCGGGTTAGTTGCAGGCATCCAGTTATATGTCATATTTGTAGATGGAGAAGTCCACTCAGCTCCATATACAGTTCCATTCAAGCCTTTTCCGGATTTGTCTTTTATCTCAGGACCTTTTCCTTCGTGCATCTGAAGATATAACTGTAGACCGGCAGTATTTTCATCTATAAATTTAATCATACCAACCTGAATTTCTTCGGCCGTTCTCATTACATTCCAGACTCTGAATTCGTCAATCATTCCTTTTACAAAAAGAGTGTTGTTGACAAAACATCCAATTTTCAAACCACTGAGTGCCATTGCATTTCCATCCGAAGTGTTTTCAGACTTTACCAGTTTTCCATTAAGATAAATTCCCTTAAAGGTATTGGCCTTCCCTGATGAAACAAGAGCCACGTGAGTCCACTTATCCAGATATGGATTATAATCTACATTAATCCGACTTGCTGGATTATTTAAATTCCCATAATCAAATGTAAGTATTCCGTCATTATATGGTGCATGCACCTGAAGCCTGTCATACTCATCAGTCCCAACTGAGAATGTAGAACTTTTTCTAAGGTCTGCGGCATTTACCTTTAGCCAGAACTCAACTGTTATGGGGCCTCCATTGGCAGGTTTTGAATAACCAGGTACAGAAACATAGTCATTTATACCATCAAAACTCAACACACTTCCACTTCTAATATCTATGGTTTCATTCAAATTGATATTGGTGGAAGAAAATGAATTAATAGCTCTTGGGGTCTCTTTTATAGTAACGTTTACATCACTTTCAAGATACGGACTGGAACTTTCAACCCTTATTTTATAACCAGATCCTGCTAGTATATACTTTGGAATAGTAACATTGATCATCCATGAACCAGAACTTGGAAAACTATTCATTTCCAAAATATAGGGATCGTCAAAATTTCCTGTTGCGTCTGAGAGTAAAACAGTAAATATATTGTCAGGATTAAAATTACCTGTTGTCGTAAACGGTATAGCTATTGCACCAGGGCATATAACAGTTTGTGTCAGATCTACAGTTAATGATGATTGATTAATCGTTATATTCTCAGGATTTGACAAACCTGTCACCGCCGGATTAATTGATACCACCCTTACCCGATATAAACTTCCAGAAGGCACATCCATTGGGATTAATGCATTAACAGGGCCTGGCTGCGAACTACTGCCAATAACTCTCGGATTTACAAAACTTCCGCTGGCATCGGACAGCTCTACATTAAATTTATTACCAGAGGCAAATTGTAGATTAGTCAAATAACTAACCGTCATTGCATCACCGGCATAATATATTGCAGGACTCACAGTGTTAGTTAATATGCCAAAGATTGAAATATCTACGCCATTATCATTGCTCACAGTTGCAGGTAAAGATGAAATGATCCTGATTCTATAACCTGAGCCCATTGGAACTGCCAATGGAATCTGAACATTAATAGAGCCACTTGTTGATGATATTACAGATCCGAGAGTTACAGGCCTCAGGAAGCTACCCTGAGCATCCGACAACTGCACTGTAAATTTATTTGTAGCACTAAAAATACCATTTACAGTATAGGGAACAGATATAGTTGAGCCTGAAAGTATTCTATTGGTTGATAAAGAACCTAATGTTACTATCGGGAACCCAACAATAATATCTTTGGTATTTACCGTACCATCAATAGCAGGATTGCTTGAAACTACTTTAATCCGATAAGTAGCTCCTGGAACTGTCGATATTGGAATTACTGCATTAATCTGTCCTGAAATTTTTCCAGAAAGTGTTCCAATGTTTACTGTATTTGCAGTAAAGCTTCCGGTAACATCAGACAATATTGCTGTGAAAGTATTTCCGGAATTGAAAGTACCAAGCGCCGTGAAAGGCACCATAACAGGATCTCCCGGATAATAAACTTTATCGATTATGGTTTCAGTAAATAAACGCCCTACCGAAATATTAACTCCATTATCGCTGCCATTAATAAGCGGATTTGAGCCCACAACCCTGATTCTGTATCCGCGACCTACAGGAGTGTTAGCAGGTATAGTTGCGCTGATGGTTCCTGCATTTGTTGAAGTAAGCGTACCTATGTTTACAGAATTTACAAAATATCCATTGGCATCAGAAAGCTGCGCTGTAAACACATTGCCACTCTTGAATACTCCCAATATGCTGTATGGAACAGAAAGTGTTGCTCCAGGCATATAAGCCAGTGGAGATATAGTTCCGGTTGTGATCTGAGAGGGTTTTATGGTAATATATTGTCCGTTATCGGCAGATGTTGTCTGTGTAACAGAAGATATAACCCTTATTTTATAGCCAGTTCCAGGTATAGCATCGGCAGGAATAGTACCATTGATTGTACCTGAGGTCGCTCCTGATGTACCTATGTTTACAGGCATGCTTGCAGGATTGGTAAAACTTCCGTTCTGGTCTGATAACTGAGCAGTAAATGTCTCACCCGGCTTGGTGCATGAAGCATTAAACGGAATAGCAACTACAGCAGAAGGAAAGTAAGCGGTTGGATTTATATTTCCCAAGGTCATGGATCCCGAATTTTGACCACTACCAACTTTTAGTATCCAAATATCAGAGCCACCACGACCTGCTTCAGATTTATCTCCGCCTCTAGGAGAACTAGAAGCCCCCGCCATCAAAAAATCATCATCATTAACCACGGCCAGGTTCCCGAGCCTATCACCTGATGTACCTCTAATAGTTTTATCCCAAAGAATATTACCTAATTTGTCTGTTTTAAGAAACCAGTAGTCTTCACCTCCATACGAAGGCTCCGATTTAGCCCCACTCTTAGGAGAGCCGGAGCTTCCTCCAATCAAAAGATTTCCATTGGGGAATTCCTTTACGGAATAGAAACGATCTCCACCACTACCACCATATTCTTTTTTCCATATTAGAGTTCCATTAGGATCTACTTTTAGTAAAGCATAATTTTCATTATTAATTGTTCCTATAATATAGTTGCCATCGGAAGTCATTATCATTGAAGCTATCCCGCTACCTCCATAAGAACCAGAACTTGCCGCATAGGTATAGGTCCATAATTTTTTTCCAGCAGCATCGATTTTTGTTAATCTTATCAAACCAGGTGTAATGCCCGATGCATTTTGCACACTTTCACTGGCAATTAAATATCCTCCATCAGCGCTTGCACAAAGCGAGTGTATAGATTCATTCATGTCCAAATTCCCAATAGTCTTATCCCAAATTTTGTTGCCCGTTCCATCAATCTTTAAAATCCATAAATCATAATTTGGAAAATAATAGTTCCAGGAATTGGTACTGACATAGCCTTCGGACTTGTCACCTCCAGCAGGAGAATTTGAATGACTCCCAATTATAAAACCTCCATCGCCGGACGGAATAATTGACCCTGGATGCTCAGAATTAATGTTGCCATACTTTTTCCCCCATATTTGCACACCGGACTTGCTTATTTTAGTAACATAAGTATCATAACCTGATAAAACATTATTGAAAGCGCTACCAGAATTTGGATACCATCTCCTGCCCAGAAGGACGTATCCGTCTGAAACCTCCACAAGATCCCGAAATTCATATGATTCTTCAAAAACATTAAATTTCTTATCCCAAACTTTATTGCCACAGGCATCCAGTTTTACAATCCACATGGTACTTAATCCTCCCACCAGGCTTGTACCAGATCCTGAAGAATGATTCTCTGAAACATCAAATCCTGCATTAGACTTTGTTGTCGCCCCCAAGATATAACCACCATCTGTTGTAGGATATATTTTCACGTCAGACTCATCAACACTACCACCGTATGTTTTGTCCCATGCTATAGGAATATTGGTATAAGCGCTTGAGTTATTGCTAGTACCAAGATTCGGTGTTGTTGCATTTTTTGCATATACTCGGTAATAATAAGTAACTCCAAGTGAAGCAGAATTATCTGTAAAGGATGTTATATTCTCTCCTACCGTTGCTATTGCAACAAAACCCGATGTCGCATCTGTAGATCTTTCAACTACAAAGGCCGTCTCTGTGGTAGAATTATCAATCCAGGTAAGTTTCACTTCTTTAAATCCACCCACTGTAACAAGCCCGCTCGGAGCTACTGCACTGACATTTACAAGGGCAGTACCTGTACCCTTGCAGCCTTTGCTGTCTGTAACTGTTAGATTATATAGTAAGCTCGTTCCCATTTGGGGGGCCTGTACATTTGGAGTAAGTATATTGGCATTTGTAAGATATGTTGATGGAGTCCATACTCCTGTAAAACTTCCCGACCCTCCGGCAACAGGTAAATTCAGCGTCTCGATGCCTCCTTTGCAAGTATTATAGGTTTTATTACCCACGGTCACCGGTTGAATGGTAATTTTTACATCATCAGAATTTACACAACCAGAAGTTAAATTCCTGGCATTTACAGTATAGTTATATGTTCCTGGTATAACAGTATTAAATTTAGGATTTGATATTGCAGCATTACTTAAATAATTAACTCCGGTGCTTGGGCTGCATGACCACGAATAAGTGGTATTCGGCTTTGAAGCGCTCCCCAGCTGCAGTTCATTTCCCGGGCAGACGGAAATATCAGGACCGGCATTTGCTCCGGGATAATACAAAGTCACAGTAATTGACTTTGAATCCAGCTGAGTAAGACTTTGGCAATCATTATGGGCGAGGCTTATTATAAAGGTATCTGTATAAGGGAATACAGGAAGATTCGTTCCGTTCTTAAAATCAATCTTATTATTTTTTAATTCACCTGTTTTGGCACCATGTATTTTTATTTCATAAGGACAAGTGTATGAATCGACCTCCACATTAAATTCAGGATATGCGCCTTTATTCCAGCAGGTAGTTGATAAGGATACATTCCCCAGAACTGCCTTACAGTCTCCGGGTCCCATGCCAGGTACAACTATTACTGCATCGTTCTTAACTTGTTTTTCCCATATTAAATAGGGCCTTGGTTTATGGTTTTTCACGAACAAGGATGAGCTATATTTGCCTGGTTGCGTGTAAAATACAGTATGCGGTCCATAACCGGTTGCAGTTGGTGGACTTGCAAATGTACCTGACCAGGCATCCTTATCAAATTCCCAAGTATATTTCATGTCTGGTGATTCAGGAAAATAACCGGCATACATAACTGGTACGTTACAGCCTACAGTTATCGGATCGTCTTTTGACGCAGGTTCTCCATTTATTAAATAAGCAGCAGATGAACTTGGGATATCTGAAATATTCACACAGCCCTTACGAATCTTTGTATCGCAGTTATCCCCATCACAAACCTTTAGAGAAACCGTGTAGGTACCAAAATCGCGGTAAACATGACTTCCATGCATTGACGATGATGTCGTACCGTCTCCAAAATCCCAAAGATAACTGGTAAGCGGAAAACTACTTCCGCCGGTACTCTCATCCGAAAACGCCACATTGCCACCAGGTCTGATTCCTATCGGAGGGCAACCACTAAACTCTGCTCTTAAAGGAGTTATTCTTGGATCGTTTACGGTTATAAAAGCATTTTTTATTTCTATAACAGTACCTGTATTATCAGTTACCTGTAGCGAAATATTTTTAATACCTGATGAGCTAAAAGAGACTGTAGGATTTGAAGTTACCAGGCTTGATGCGTCTGCGTCTGGTCCAAAATTCCAGAGGTAGGCTGGAGAACTTTCATTGCCGGAAACAGTGCTGGTAAATTCAATTTCTTCACCGGGTTGTATATATCTCCTAGACGAAGTAAAATCTACCAGCATGGTGCTGCTGGAATTTTGAACATCAATATAGGCTGCCTTTTGTTCTGTAATACAACCTTCATCGTCGCATACTGTCAGCTTTACCCACTTATTCCCTGTAGATGTATAATAAACTGAAGGAGGTTCTTCTTCATCACTAGTGGCAGGTACAGCGTCTATTCCAAAGTCCCACTCATACGTCACATCACCAACTCCTCCTGAACTCCCGTTCGTAAAAGTAACTTCTTCGTTGACTAAAGCTTCGGTTTTATCTGCTGAGAAATTTACTTCCATACATGTAGATAATGTACGCATCTGAGCACCTGTACGCGCTTGTTGTTGATTGTTGCCGGGACAAGATTCTACTTCAGGTGCAGGGCAATAGGTATCTGTTTCCTGAACATTTCCTAAATAGACCCCAAAGTGGCCATGATCAAATGATGTGGAAAATCTTCCGTATACAGAAGTTGCTATTGGTAGGTCATTTGGAGGATTAGGATTAGGATGAATTCTGGGATCAAAATTAGGGTCAGTTTCACAGAGATCTCCTCCAAAACCTTCCTTGAGAACGCCAACAATTCTCTTATTATTATCAAACAAAGCTGAACCGGATGAACCTTCGGCAGTATATCCGGAATTCCAATTGTCAACTTCCCAAAATACAGGAACTCCTGAACCTAACTGACGATTATAGAAACTTATCTTTTTTACATCGCCATGCGGATGGTGAATACCAACAAAAGGCGGTTGCGGGCTTGAGGCTCTGGACCATCCAGCATAGCAGACATTTTGAGGTGTTGAATTCAAACGCATCAATAAATAATCCCTTTCCCTATCTCCGGATAAACGTCTTGCGCCTGTAATTGAATTTATTGCGTTAACGGAATTGGAAATACTATGCCCATCACCGTTGCAATCAGGATCATAGTGATTAAACAATACAACCCATTTAGAGAAATCAAAACAAAGATCGGTCTTATCACTACAATCTGCATTTGCATCATCAATATTGTGAAATGCTGTTAAAAAGTATGGTTCTTTGTCATTATTGGAATTGTTAATTAATGTTCCCGTTGCATGACCTACATATCTCCCACTGGGCATTTTATATAAAATTAAAGCTACCGCTTTCGCTTCATTTGCATAAGGCAGAGCTTCTGGACAAGAAACATTCTTTATACAAGAAACATCTCCATAACTTAACATAGGATTAGGAACAAATGGACCTACCCCCTTTAAAAATTGTAAAACATTGGCAAAGTCATGTATAACTTCGCCGACTACTACCTCTCCATGAAATTCAACATTTGAAGGCTCATAGTACTCTATTATTATTGAGCTTCCATATATTGGTTGTGTTGCCAGTGTTCCTTGAGCACTATTGTTCAAAGAACTCAATGCGCCCAATACCACGGAATGGTCCTCATTGTAAATAAAAAGCTGAGCTTTATCAGGCAAATGAAACCTGCTAAAAACAACTTCCATTGAATAGGCAGTTGAGGAGCTTACTTTATATCTCCAAAGCGCACCTCCGTCAGACAAAACTTCTTTGAATCCTTGTTTAATAATATCGACATTGACAGCATTTATCAATCCATATATATTCGGACTGATCTTTTTTGCCTTCTCCAGCTCTTCTTTGTTATCAATAGCAGGAACTGTACTAACAGGAATAGAAGGCTCTCCCCGACTCCTTTTATTCTTTTCTATTGTAAATGATTTGGGAGTACCTCCTGTTGTTCTCTGTCCTTCTGCAATAAAGGGTAGCCGGATCAACAACAAAACCAAAATAATTAATCGTAAAAATGTATTCATATTACCTATTTATTGAAAAATTGAGTCACTGAATTCACAAAGTTACCCCAGACCTACCCCAAATTCAATAGCCAAACCTGGTCATTTTTTTGCAAATCGACCCATTAACAGATTTCCGAACCTGAAGATTTTATGGTACTTTTAGCAAAGAGGCTACCCGGTAGAACTACTTTATAATAAAGAAAATGAGATAAATACAATAGAAACAAGGGGCGCAAAAAAAATTACAAAGGCACACTAGCCTGAAAATTAAAAATAAACTACTTAATAATTCATTAACAGAATTAGGATTTGATTTAATCTATCATTTCATCCCCTCTTTGCACTTCTCCACCTTCAAGCTTCAGGTAAAAATCATTCCATTCCATGTAATCAAAAGGGCCATATTCAAGCAGTTTATCAAGGTTTGTGTTAAAAATTTTTATCTCTGATCTTTCATCAATAAGTATAAATAATTGTTTTAACATTTTACCATCTTTATTCTGAAGAGCTATTAGATAATCACCATATGTTCCGACAGCGAATACCAACCCATTCAAATTCCATTGACTTTTAAACCACATAGACTTTGACACAATGAAGTTTTCAGAAGGGTCATCCGGGTTATCTGTCACAGTGGGGAAAGTCCATTCTTCTTCGCCAAACATTACATCGGGACTTTCAAGCTTTCTGATGAAATCAAAAAGCTTTTTTGGAAATCGTAGCTCAAGTTTTAATTCAGCTTCACGAAGCTTATCGGATACATGCTTTAACATTTTAAAAATCTTTATAATAGTTGGTTATTCATTCACCCATAATGGACTTTTCATTCCAGACTTAATATATGTAATAACGGAATTTCTGACATCGTTTTTAGAATAAGCTTTATCAATACTTGTATTAGCAAGAGCATCAGGTGTTGTTTGAGTAAATTTATTTATAAACTCAAGATTTTTTTCTTTACCTTTTGAAAGGAAAGTAGGCATCACTGCAGTATAGGTATTACTTAAGATGATCTGCTTTCCATTTAAAACCCATACATTATTTTTCCTTTCAGCACCTTCAATCTGTAAAAATCCTCCACTCCCTTTCTGATATACTGCAGTGCCGATATTAAGTATCTTCAATAGTTCCTCTCCAGTAAGTTTTACAAGGGAAAGACTTCCTCCAAATGGTAAAGATCTTAATATATCTGCTTGAGTTATTTCACCCTTCATCTGATCATCAATCCTTATACTGCCGCTATTTAAAATAGCAATATCTGCTTCCGGGAAGGAGTATAATAGCGAATTAGTAACAAGTCTTGTAAAATTAGTTGACTGTGACCTAATGAACGGCTCTCTTGCTTCCAGCGGCAAATCTGCCCTCATCAGTTTTTCCTTCGCAACAAAACCCAGAGAATACACCACACTATCTCTGAATGCAACCCATTTTTGCACTGTTTTATTAACCTCACTATCAAAAGGAACTGATGAGTTTATTATTTTCAATTCGGAAATAACATTCACTTCACGAGTGTCTGGCGCATACGTCACCTTATGAATACAGGCAGATTTCGCATTGGCATCTGCTTTACAAATCAAAACTTTTCCAACTTCCTGATACATGTGCATATGTTCATGACCACCGATGATAAGATCAAGACCAGGTACAACCTTTGCCAGCTTCTTATCCATTTCCATTTCAAGATGTGTAAGCCCTACAATTACATCACAGCTATCTTTTATTCTTTCATAAGTATCCTTGACAGAACTATATATATCGTCATACACAATTGAATCTGTCTTATTAAAAGGAAGTGTTACCCCAATAATTCCGAGTCGAATCGATTGACCTTTTTCATATATAAACTGATGAATTACATAGGGCCTGATTACCTCTGAAGTACCATTTTTATATTTCATGAAAGGCCCCGTGCTTCCATCTACTCTTTTTTCTTCAACATTGGAAGATACCCATGTAAACTCTGATTCGTTGATTCTTTCCTGTAATTGCCTTTTCTCAATATCAAATTCATGATTTCCGAAAGTGACATAATCAATACCTGTTGCATTCATCACATCTACCATCTGTTTGCCTGCAAGACGTTGACCATTATACTTTAGTGTTCCCATAAAAGAAGGACTGACAAAATCACCTGCAAGCACCGCTATCGTGTTTTTATTATCTTTGACTAAATCCTTTCGAACTTTGGCAACGCGAGCCATACCGCCTTCTTCTCCTCCTGAAAGCGGTTCTATTTCATAAACATCATTGATCTGAAGAATAGTAAAAGTTAGTGGTTTATATTTGCCGGAAAGTTTCCTCTGACAGGAAATATAATTTAAGGAGACCAGCAAACATGCAAATACAAAAAAGCTATGTGGTTTCATGAATGTTTAGACGGAAAGATGATTAGCTTGAGAAATTAAATTTCCAATTGATGATAAAAGTATAAAAAATATTATTCAGATCTATAATTGGTATTTCCGTTGCTTAATTTAATTAACCTATTATCCCTACTGATTAATACAGTTTGATTTTTTGTTTCTTATTGTTATTAAACTCTTCTTTTAAGTCAAAATGTGTAACCTTAGAGTTGTCAAGTTTGTAGATTAAAACAAACTCCATATCTGTAATATCAATGAACGTAGAATAGAGTGTTCCTGCTGTTTGATTTTCTTTATTTTCTGAAGGCAACTGAACAGCCTTCGCTGCGACGTTTCCTATTCTCTTTAAATTAACAGTTTCGTTATTTTCTTTTATATAACTTATGTCTTTCTCCATTGCATTGTATCGTTGACATGGATAATTTCCTTTGGTAGTATCAGTCAAAAGAAAGTTTGTAGCCAACAATACATTGTCCTTAATGAAAACCAAATTTCGTTTTCCATTTGCCCATTCTACCACAGCAGCATTACCTGTCTTATCACCCAAAAATAAGTGTCCATTAGTTAATGCAATTTTTTCCTGCTCTAATAAATCAATGGCTTCGGTTACCGTTTTACATTTAGATATAATTCTATCACCCAGATTCCCTTTTGGTTTACTATACCCATCTATTGCAGGCTCCTCAGGAGTAGCCGCTCCATCAAAAAATAATCCATATTCATTTACACCACCTTGTGCAAAATTGTCCCATCCATACCATAACCTGGCATATTCGTTCTTTGAACTGGGAAGAATTTCGATATATGGCTTTATGTCATACCAATAATCCTCATTATTGGCAACATAAATCTTACCAGTTGCAGGATCAACATAATACAATATAGAGCAAGCATTGGTATTACAATAAATCAATGTGAAGATAAGAAGCCATGTTATTTTGTAAAATAATATTCTCATAATTCAGATTCAGAATTTCAATTAACACATTAGTACCCAATCATCAAATCTTTCAGAAGACATAATATGTAAGGAGGTTCTCATTTTACCTCAATTATATATTTTTCAGGTACCCCATAATCTTCATCGCAACTCATAGTTGCTGTTAATAGCTTTAATTCGACAGTATCAATGCCGATAGATTTTCCCTGCAAAGTAAAAGCTGCTACAAAATTACACCCTTCGCAATCTTCAGGTCCCTCATCAATCGTTTTTCGTCCTAATAAGGTCACATGCTTTAATTCCTTTTCATTGGACAGGCAGTAATAACAGCAAGAATTAGTAGAATAATAGAGATCCAATTTTTCACCGATTGAAATAATATATCTGTCTTTATTAGTATACCTCTTACATCCGCCCAAAGTCAATCCTAATAATATTACTAAAAGTCTTAAATGCCTATTTTTCATATTTAATATAAAAATATCTATTTAAGCAGTAATAATCAAAATGCAGAATAAATAAGGATTGTCTGCTGACACTTCCGGGAAGTGCAGCAGATGTCGGTATTGATGAATATAGGTTAAATAAATGTATGTTTTAGAAACTATAACTGATCGAAAAGATCATTTGGTTTTATCAGGGTGTAATTGCTTATTTTCTTCATTTCAAGCAATGTTTCACCATGCCTGTCAGTTTGAAACATGGATTCAAAAACGGCTCCCCAAACGATTTCGTTATGTTTGTACGAAACCCTCGAGTGCACGACCTGACTGTATACATCATCAAAAGCCTTAAACAAAACAAGAAATTCAACATTAGATTCTTCCAGATCCTCTTTGGTCCAGCCCTGAATAGGACTTTCTGAATCAATAACATGAACCACTGTCCAGTTTAATGGGAAGAAATTGATTTTATTAATTTCTAGTTTAAGATTATTAAATTTCCGTATTGGTCTATCACACGAAGCATCTACCCAAGAAAAAATCAGTTGCACCTCAGCGTCCAGTAATTGATTTTTACGAGCATTGGCAATTCTGAACTGAAATGATTTCTGACCCTTATAAGGCGCTATTAACGCCTGGTCGCTGGAAAGTAGTTTTACATTAGGCATAGAGAAACGACCGTACATGATACCAGTGGCCACTGCAAAGCACATCAAGCCGGTAAGAGACTCAAAAAAAGCAACCAGGTTAGCACCTAATCCCAATGGACTCACTCTTCCATATCCCACTGTCGTCAATGTTTGAGACGAAAAGAAGAATACCTCGAAAAACTTTTCAATGGTATTTAAGCCTGGCCTTCTTACGACGCCCTCTATCCCAGCGATATAGTAAAGGCCAGTAAAGAACAAATTAAAAACC
This sequence comes from Sporocytophaga myxococcoides DSM 11118, assembly GCF_000426725.1. Classification (NCBI taxonomy): domain Bacteria; kingdom Pseudomonadati; phylum Bacteroidota; class Cytophagia; order Cytophagales; family Cytophagaceae; genus Sporocytophaga; species Sporocytophaga myxococcoides. The sequence continues at coordinate 513,969 of NZ_KE384561.1, forward strand.
AGGTAAAGAATGATAATGGCAATAGTAAACGTAGCCCAATCAGCAGAAGTAAACCAGTGATACAGACTATTATTATTACCATACAGCATTATCCCTGATCTTCTCACATTAAATCTACCGTCATGGAATATCAGACGTTCGTTCTCTGTTTCAGGAGAACTACCAAATCCTAATTCTTCAATTTTATATTGAGTAGTAAAGGGGTGTTTATTGCATTTTTCTGATTTATTCTCGGAACCTTGCTCCATAACCCAAAAACTGCCTTAAGGAGTCAAAGTTTGAGATATAAGAAAAAACTATTCAGTAAGGGAGAAAAACGACTTTGTTGCCTTGTTTAAAGCATGAATGAAAGAAATTATGTAGGTGGTTAACTATTGTTATTTAAAATTCTCTTCCAGGGCAGCCATATCAGAATTATAAATATCACTCCTACAACTAAACTAATATACAAATGTCGTTCTGCATCTTCTCTGCTTTTAAATGGAATATTATGAGAAGAAGCTCCGATTGCTGTGTCTAATAAAAATGAGAATGGGATATACAATACAATAATGATTGTTACTATAATTTTAAAAGCTTTCTTCATGTAGTTTAACACTTCGTATTCCATCTTAAATTAAAGAATCTTTAACTCCTTTCAAAAACACATGAAAAGATCTTCTCACCTATCCTTCTTAGGGCATAGTCATTTAACATTCATTACATCAACAATCATTTAGAATTCAACGAAATACAATGTAATTAAAAACCAGTATTCCCTAGTGTTAACTTTTAAACAATCTCACTAGTTCTTTAAAAAGGGACGATTCTAAATTAAGAATCAAGCCAGCAGAAAATATAAAAGAACTTAAAGGATAGATATGCTTGCAATGAATTATCGGGGCCCAGGAAGGGTCCGTGCAGAAGAAAAGCCAATGCCTGAAATCCTTCATCCGGAGGATTGTATAGTAAAAGTGTTACGTTCATGCATTTGTGGATCTGACCTGCATTTATATAATGGAAATGTACCTGATACACGTGTAGGTACGACTTTTGGTCATGAGTTCGTGGGAGAAGTAGTAGAGTTGGGATCAGAGGTCCATAAGTTAAAGCTCGGAGATAAGGTATTGGTGCCATTCAATATTGCTTGCGGAAAATGTTCTTTCTGCAGACAGGGATTGTATGGCAATTGTCATGAATCTAATCCTGAAGCTACAGCAGTGGGTGGTATCTTCGGATATTCTCATACTGCAGGTGGATACGATGGAGGACAAGCAGAGTATGTAAGGGTACCTTATGCAAATTTTGGACCTACTATTATACCGGAAGGAATGGATCTTGATGATGCAGTATTGTTAACAGACGTAGTTCCCACTGGCTACCAGGCAGCGGAGATGGGTGGAATCCAGCCAGGAGATACGGTGGTAATATTTGGTGCAGGGCCAATTGGAATAATGGCAGCTAAATGTTCATGGTTGTTTGGTGCAGGAAGAGTCATTGTCATTGACCAGAATGAATTCAGGCTGGAGTTTGTAAAGAACTACGCTAAATGCGAGTCCTATAACTTCAAATCGATTGAAGATCCTGTACAATTTATCAAACAAACTACTGACTGGCTTGGCGCTGACGTTTGCATTGATGCCGTGGGTGCCGAAGCAGCCGGTAGTGCTATGCAGACAATAACAGGAAGAAAAACACTGTTACAGGCAGGTTCTGCTACTGCTTTATTCTGGGCTATCAACTCGGTAAAAAAAGGTGGTATTGTCTCTATTGTAGGTGTATATGGACCTACAGGAAATCTCGTACCTATAGGTAACGTATTGAATAAAGGTATTACAATACGTGCTAATCAGGCTTCTGTAAAAAGGCTGTTACCTAAACTGATCGATCACGTTCAGAAAGGAACCATCAAGCCAAAAGAGCTAATTACTCACAGAATGCCATTAAGGAATGTATCTGATGCATACAGAATCTTTTCGGATAAACTGGACAACTGTATCAAACCTATTCTGATTCCACCTACAGCAAAAGAATAAACGGATATTCATATGGAAAAAATATTAAAAGAACAGCCAAATATTAAAGACTGGGGAATAGATGCGGATCCGGAAAATGATCCTACTTATCCTATGAAGCCCAACCGTACAGATGAAGAACAAAACGGCTATACATGGGAAAGGCCGGCTTTACAAAAGCCAACTGTAGAAATTTTAAAATCAACAGAAAGGCCAAACTTAACTGCAGTATTTGGAACAACCTTACCTCCTAAAGGGCTTAGCGGTATGATTCGCCGGAATGCATATAAAAAGAGTGAAGGACAGTTCAGTCACTGGCTGCCTTTGCTCATTGCAGATCGCGTAGATGTTATAGAAGGAATCATTGATGATTTGAGTAAAGGAAAAATTCCAAATATTTATGCTGAAATAGGATTCAAAGCTATGTGGAAGTATAACAGGAAAGCTGCAATTGCCAGAATAGCTGCTCATGTGGCAGTTGCTTCTGCTATTGGACTAGTTCTATTCAGAGGCAGGATATTTAATGATGAAAAACTCATTAAAAAGGCTTTGAAAAATATTTAAATAAATCCCGGAAAGCTTGTCTGTCCGGGATTTCATTATTAAATAAAGTATCGATAGTATTATACAATAGTCTTCATATTCTTCTCACAATTTCACCACTTCCTTAGTACTAATTCCTTTATGAGAACTAACTATAAGTATATAGATTCCTTGTGGATAAGAGGACAAGTCAAACGATGGATCATTCTGTTTGCTTGCGTTATTACTGCTTTGCAAAACTCTTCCATTAATATCGATCACTTTCCACTCATAGTTTCCTTGCATGGTATTGTCCACTTCAAATCTATAATGACCATTACTGTAGTCGGAGAAGATCTTTACATCGTGTTGTTTTTGTGCTGATATAGAGGCTAGAGAATACTGGTATTCAAATGCTCCTATATCTATTTGTTCTACCCTTTCCTGACCGCATTGATCCTTGGAAGGTGCACTTTCAGTGGTCCCTGCATTAATGGCCAGTGCACCTTCTGTCAATGATATAGTTTCTATTTTTGATCCGTTAAAAAATCCGTTGGTACTTCCCGTACCAAAGGCAGATTCAGGGGTAATACCCATTTCGTTGTTAGGACCTTCAATTGTTAACCACTTACCAACGTTACCAAATAAGCAATTAGTAGCGCTTATAAAAGCCTCTGACGTGCTGTAGATATCTTCTTTAGTTTTAGTCAGGCTACCTCTATTTCCCGTAACAATCGTATTTGTAAGGGTTACATCGGTGCTTTTATTTACATAAATACCTCCTCCTATATCATTAGCGCTAATGGTGCAGTTGATCAGTATAGTATTCCAGTAGCTGCTAATTGCCCCTCCTATCTGTGCCTGATTGTTAAACATAGTCACGTTGGTTAATATGGCATAATTTCTATTACATAAAGCTCCCCCTTCTCCACCCATATTATTGACAAAAGTCATATCTGAAAGCTCGACCTCTCTTCCGTTATTAAAAAGTCCTCCGCCTCCAGATGACGTCCAATTAGCACCAATTGTAGTTTTGGAAATCTTCACTCTGCCATTTACACTACTGCAAATTCCTCCTCCGGAATTTGATTCTCCCCCTGTATTGTGGTTATTGATAATCCAACTATTTGTAATTTCCAGATAACCGTTATTATAAATTCCCCCTCCATATCCATTACCTATGATCTCATTTCCATCTACACTGACGTTGTCCAGCCATAAACCTCCTGAATTTAAAATACATCCTCCAACTCCTGAAGTTAAACTTCCCTTTGAAAGTATTAACGAGCTGAAGAATACATACTTTCCGGATTTTATTTCAAATACTCTAAACCCTGATCCGCCTAAAATTTTTACATATTCAGCTTGGCCATCTACAACTAAATGATTTTCAATTGCAGGAAGAGCAGAGAGCAAGGAGATTTCTCTACTTCCATCTGCCAGATTAAAATGGATAATATGTGGATTTTCCATTGTTGCTGTAAGGTCTGCATTGGCATCTGCAATACATTGTCTCAGAGAACCTGGACCGGCGTCATTTTTATTTAAAACTGTGAATGTGGTAGCACTCAGAACATTAAAAGCAAATAAGAATACAATAGAGATGTAAAATTTTTTCATTATGGATAAATAATCAGATTCAAAAGATACATACGTATCAAAGATAAAATGCTTTACTTTTTTATACCAAAGGTTCTGAATATTTTGAGTTAATTTGATAGTTATAGCGCTTTTTTTCAAGTGTGAGATTGATAATCAGTGATATCATAAATATTACAAAGTACAAGACGAGCAGGTTGGTGAATTTTCCAATACCATTAACATCACTGTCAGCCGACAGGTGGAGGTGTAATAGAGCTTAAATGGTTGGTTAAAAAGGCTGTCGTTTCCGAAAGGAGGCGGCAGTTTTTATTTATATGAATTCGGATTAAAACTGAAAAATACATAGAATCAAAAGGAGCCTAATAATGAAGATTACTTTTATCAAAGATTGATTATAAAGTAAGTCTCGATACTCCTAATACTAGCTACCTCTCATAGACTTCAAAAACATCCCCCAACTCCATAATAATCCCTCTTCCATAAACAACAATGCCTTTCAGCTGATATAGGCTAAAAGGCATTGTTATTATTCAGAGATTAACTTCTATTCCTCTATCACAAGTTGATTTACTCTATTAAAATTATCCCCTACCAGCTTTAACTGATATACTCCTGCTTTTAATTCTGAAAGATCAAATTCATTTATAGAATTACCTTTAAGACTTGAAAACCTTGCAACCTCAATACCTAACACATTATAAACAACCAGTTCATTTGCGAGGTCTGCATTCTTAAGTTCTACAGTGAATGCACCTTTAGTCGGATTAGGATAAACATGAAAATCTGTAATACTATTATTTTCAACAATACCTGTAGTAATTCCTGCAGTGCCGATTTTTGAAGAAACCGGAGTACCATTGATATATGCATTAAAACCACCAAAGAGATTTTCATTTAACTTCTGACCATCATTAATTTTTAGACTTACTGAAAAAACTTTGCTATCTACAATATATCCGTCAGAAACATATGACCCCACTAAAAGGCTTCGCCCATAAACGTTTTTATCAAAAATCAAATCGGGAGTATCAGATGTTACTTTCAAAATAGATACAGTACTATCAACATCAATCGAAAAATCTACTGATGAAATATCATCATCTGCTGAAACATAAACAGGTACTGAAAAGGCACCTCCACCTGTATAAGTGGCTTCTGCAAGATTAAATAAAACTTCTGTTTCATTCTGAAATGCCCTTCTTTGCGCTTTATTTGCAACAGCCCAGCTTCCATCCACATCTCCCAGCAATATTCCTCTATATTTGTCCTTTGTCGTGGGACATACATTCAGAGGTTGAATACAATTTGGTATTGAAGGTACATTTTTAATACTATAATTTGAATATTTCACAACTGAACTATCATCAATAAAAAGCCAGTCTTTTGACAGTTCTCTATTCTCATTTGGTACATACCCATTATAATTCCATAGTTGTGGAAACTCTCCTATTTTTAACAAATAACGTCTTGTCATTAACGTTAAATCACCAGCTGTAACTCTTCCATCAAGATTCACATCTGCAGCAACGAGCTGATAAAAATTTGGTAAAGTTTTTCCAACAATAAAATTAGAAGCAAGGACAACATCATTTCCATTAATAACAGACATAATAGAAGGAAGCCCTATGCTATCTTCATATGAACCTCTGATATCTCGCTCAAATACAATTTCGCCATTGGTAAACGGAATTGTGAACACGCCGCTTGTATCTGGTTTCACAGGAGCGACATTGGTGCTTCTACAATTAAAACCAGGATAAATTCTGGTAACATTATAATAAGAGCCAGCAACTGTTGAGGTCCCCATAGGAACATAGGTACCCGCATAATACAACTTACTTGTAAACTGATTTGTAGAAACATACAAACTTCCTTCATGGACAGGATATTCAACATACCCTCCGTTATTCATATTACTTTCTGTAATACCACATGAAGTAAGAGGGCTTGCTTGTGGTTGTATGTTTGATTTCAGACTAAAATCAAATGTGATGATATCTCCAATGCCTTTAAAGCTTGTGGTTGCAGGAGCACTTGAAGTATAATAAATGGTAGCTTTAATTTCACCCGGGGTTGATATATTGAGATTTGCAACTGCCCACGAAGCCTTTCCAGCATTTACTACTTTACCAATTGTGTAGGTAGACTTTGCCGTCATGATAGCAGGATCATATTTCAGGCAAACATCTAAACCAATTACACCAGGAGTCGGATTAATGTAATTTTGAACCTTCACAGAGAAATTTCCGGAACAGCCAACAGTAGGACTTGAAATACCATATGCAAATGGTTTAAACTTTTGTATTCTATTATTGCCCGCTTCCACAACATAAACAAAGCCTTTGCCATCCACAGCTACCCCTTTGGGTGCATCTAAAAACCCATCGCCATTACCTGTACCGCCAATGAAGCCGAGGTAATTCCCATTTGAATCATATTTAAAAACAAAATTATACTGAGACTCTCCCATATAAATATTTCCGTCCTTATCAACGAATACACTCGCAGGAGTGAACCATAAAGCAATTGTTTTAATATAAACACCATCTGAAGTATATATCTGAATTCGATTCCCATCAGCTACATATACATTCCCTTGCAAGTCTACATCCAATGCTAGTGGACCAAAATTCAACTGTTCATTTTCAGGACCAGACGCTCCCCATTCTGTGATATATTCACCCTCTGTAGTGAATTTCTGAACACGGTTATTTTCATAATCCGGTACATACACATTATCAAACTTATCTATTGCCAGATCTCCGATATTTTTAAACTGTCCTTTACCAGTACCCTCACTACCCCACATCGAAGCAAATCCTCCGGAAGGAATAAACTTCTGTATTCTATGATTAAAATTATCTGAAATATAAATTTCCCCTTTACTGTTCACAGCAATACCAGTAGGGCCATTCAACATTCCCGGGCCTTCGCCACCCCGTCCAAATTGAGACAAGAATTCGCCTTCAGGTGTAAATTTTTGAACTCTGAAGTTATTTACATCTAAAACCACAATATTCCCATCCCTATCTACCAGCAATTCCCTTGGCTGTCTAAACTGCCCAGCTTCAGAGCCGGTAACTCCCCATTTGGATACATACTGAAATGGCTGTTGCGCCCATGTCGTAATACAATAAAACAATAGCACAATCTGTAAAAATAGTTTTTTCATATAATTTGTTTTAAGTGTGTCTAGCGTATGTAAATTCAAATTTGTCACAATTTAAATTCGCTGACAATACAGGAAAAGGGTATATTTTTAATCTGAGAATATGCCAGTTTTATGGTAAGAATTGAAACACTGGCCTGAAGTATATATAAAATTTGAATTTACATCTGTAAAAAATATGATTGGGTATAAAGCGAAATAGAAAATAAGATATTAATAAAGTCCTCGCTTACAAAAATGATTTTCGAAATAGCACTTACATTGCTATTTTCTATAATCTTAAAAATTCGCTAACTTTTCAATAGTTCAATTAAACTGATTCTTTAAGACAAACCTTACTTAGCTACTCCCCAGTCCGAATAACGATTCAATATCCATCTTCTGCTGTTTGTAAAATTTACCTCCCTCACAACCACTTAAACATAATTACTTAATGCAGGTAAATAGCTTATTATGGAAAATACTTGCACCATCAGGTTCATGGGCGATGTAATGATTGGAAGAAATGTTAATCTTAAGATTTCTGAATCAGGATATGAATATCCATGGGGAGATGTTTTACCTCTGCTCAGACAGGAGGGAGTAAATATTATAAACCTTGAAGCAGCTATTACCACATCTAAACGGCCTGTCAATAAAGTATTCAACTTCAAAGCCGACCCTGACAAAATTAATACCCTTAAAGTTGCCAATATCCATGTTGCTAATATTGCCAATAATCATATTGGTGATTATGGAATAGACGGATTGGAAGAAACCATTCGGATCCTTGATCATCATTCCATTGGTCACGCAGGTGCTGGAATAAATATAGCTCAAGCCAAAAAGCCCATAATTATTAAAGAAAACAACATTAAGATAGGAATCATAGGTTGTACTGACAATGAACCATCATGGAGAGCTAACCTTCATCCAGGTACATTTTTTATAACAGTTGATGATCCGGAAGAATTGGAATCTGAAGTGGTAAAATTAAGAAGCGAAGTAGATGTATTGATTATATCGATTCATTGGGGACCAAATATGGAGATAGAACCCAACAAAAGACAAATTGAGTTTGCTCACAGACTTATAGATCTTGGTGTAGATATTATCCATGGACATAGCGCACACATCTTTCAGGGAATTGAGATATACAAAGGAAAGATAATACTATACGATACAGGGGATTTTATTGATGATTACGTTGTAAATGAGCTACTAAGAAACGATAGGTCATTTTTATTTGAATGCATAATAAAAAACAAGAAGTTAAGTGAATTTAAATTAAGACCTGTTATTATTCAAAACATGCAGGTCTGTCTTGCTATCGGTCATAACAAAGAATATGCAATTGCCAGGATGCAATATCTTTCATCGGTATTTGGGACTAGAATAACTGATGAAGGAGAAGTGGTACTATGATTTTTCCTATTTATAAATCTTAGAAGAAGGTTGGATTTATTTTACCAATAAAACCTAATTCTCTATTCTGGAGTGACGTCAAATATTCATAAAAATTGTTTAAATTCACGCTAAGTAAAACAAGTGAAGATGTACACTCAAATTCTTTAATTATTTAAACTTATTTTTTATGAAAACTACCATTTACTTTCTTTTATTTATTCTTCTCATTAATAAAAGTTTTTCACAAGATTATATACCAACTATAAAGACAGGTCGGATATGGGAAGTATTTTATCCTCATGGTTTAGGAAACTCCTCTATTGACAAATACCAAATCAGATGCGATACGACTATCAATAACACAACTTATAAGAAGGTTTCTTATTTAAACAATGTTTATATCGGGGCTGTCAGAGAAGATATTGATAATAAAAAGGTTTATTTTTTTCGTAAAGATGCAACTCAGGAAAGACTTGTAGCTGATTATTCTCTTGCTGTGGGTGAATTATTTTACGATGGTCTAATAGCCAAAGATCTTGATTCAATTAAAGTTCAGTATATACATGGAGCAAATCGAAGGGTATTCTACTTTGATCCATTAACCATACTTATTGAAGGAGAAGGATCTAACTTTTCCGGAATAATAAATAATCGTAATTACGTATCTATCAATAACCTAACTGACAATGTGTATACTTGTGATATTTCATCTACCAAATCTGAAGAGCCAAAGCCTTCTATAAATATTTTCCCTAATCCGACGACTTATTCTGATTTTATTTACATAAACGGACTGCCAATTAATAAGGAAGTAAATTACCAAATATATTCCTTAACAGGGCAGATGCTAAAAGAAGGCTTAACAAAAAATCTATGTATTGAAATTAAAGACATTTCTGAGCAATCAGTTATGCTAAAACTAATCGAAGGTAATTCTTCTATATACAACAAGATCTTATTAATCAACAGATAATTTTCAATCATTGGCCTGTCTATAACACCTATGACAGGCCTCTATAATACCTCTGAGATTTCTGCCTTAAGTCCCACATCCAGACTTACACTTACAAAGTCAAAGTTTTTTGTCAAAAAATATTTTCAACCTCACTACTAATAAACTCGTCGGGATAATTAAATACAATCTAGCATTGAATCTATCATAGTCTTTGTGAAATTATATCTTTCATTTTTCCATGATGTGTCTTACAACAGTCTACTGTAAAGAAATGACACTACTACAAAAGTGTAATATATGATTTAGTTATAAAAAAAAACATAAGCAACTAATTAAAATCTATAGCCTATTTTGTAATGCAATGGAAGATACAACCTATAATACTTACCTTTTCTATGTATGTGATTAGGTGTTTCGTTCAATCTATCCTCTGGGTTATCTCGATTAGTTTGCGTAATATTATTATGTCTCAAACCTACTCCTGAATTAAATTCCATTATCATTCTGCCGAACATAAATTGCATACCAAATTTTAGACCAACACCTACCACTTCTTTGTGTACAGTAAAATAGTCTGTATAAGTAAGCTCGGAAGGCCCGGGAGAAGCCGATCCATTTACTTCATTTCTTTCATTCTTATAAAAAGCTTCCACAGAACAGAAAAGGTTATGCCTGCCACTTATGGTTTCGGCTAAAATATATTTTGTTTCCCCCATAATTTTATAGCCACTAAATCTATAATAATCTTTATTGGGTAATAGTCCTACAAAACCAAATATGCTATGAGGCAAGATAATACCTCCACTTATTTGAATGACAACATTTTCCCGTACTTTTCTATCATATCCAATTTGTAATGATGGATCAAGTATATTAAGCACCCCAACCGGATAAAGACTGATAACATTTAATTTATCTTTATGGAATCTATTCCTTTCAAACATCCTTAATCTTTTCTGACAAACGCCATCAATTACAGTGAATAACCCAAGGACTAAGAATACAACTCTTATTAATACTTTTTTCATATCAAAAAATTTAATTAACATAAAACAATTTTTAATTTAACTCAGCTGACAAGACAATGCTTGTAAAAAAAAATGGTAGCACTGTTGGATTCTGTATTCAAATTAATAGGACTAAAATAATCATTCTAGGATTAATAAACAATGTTGGTAAAAATGAAGGATATCCCTTTTAATTGAAGAATATTTAATATCCAATCTTTCTATTGCGGACTTTGGGAGACGAAAAAAAGGACATCAAACTAATAACCCTGATGAGAATATCCATCAATATATTCAAGTATTGAATCTATCTCTGCTTTTGTGAAATTAAACTCTTTCATTTCTGTTTTAGCATATTTATTGTATAGCTCTACAGCATAAGGATCTCCGGACTTAATAACCGCATTTGACTTATTAATAAACTTATAAAGCCATTTCTTAGGTCTTCTTTTTCCAACATCTTTTAAAGCTGGTCCTACAACAACATCGTGAATACTATGACAAGCTCTACAATTATTAGTAAATAACTGCTCTCCTGTTTTATTAAATTCTACACCACTGCTTATCTGTCTTAAATAATTTCCACAGACAGGTTGCTCTTCAACAACACCGCAATTAAACTGTTTTGACTGCCTCTTTTCTTTTACAATATAAAAACAGAACAATGTTACAATAATCGCAAAAGCTGATACTGCAACTGTCATCTTAAAAAGTGAAATAAACTGATACCCCTTCTCCATTTATTGATTATAATCTCTTGTTACAATATTAAGTAAAAATGGGAATAACGATTGTATCGCTATTCCCATTTTTTATGTATCAAATCTTGTCACAAGCAAGTATTGATAGAGGCTTTGACCTTTACAATTTTAAAAGTTAAATTTGTTACTTCTTATGATTTTTAAAATGCTCTTGCAGCTCGAACGCAATATGCAGTTCCTTTAGCATAATTTCTGGAAATACCATTTACAAAAAATCTTCCCCACGCGTCCGTCGATTCAAGCCCAGGATATTCAGTAGAGCTCCAGTATACTCCTACAAGATTATTAGGATCCGCAGTGAAATTGCCCAATCCTTTAAGATGTAAATTTTCATACATCAAATCCAGCTCAGATTTGGATGGCAGAAACCAGTCATCATAACCATTAAGCACAAGATTCGAACAAATGTAAGCCGCACCAATAGGCTGAGAACAAGCCTTCACAATATCTGCCGTATTCCACTTTCCAAATCCTACTGCCGGATTATCGGCTCCAACGATAGCAGTATTATGACAGCCCCAACTTCCCGGATCTTCCCAACCCTTTCCTACTACCTGATCATTAGGAGCTGCTACTAATCCATGATGTTTGGTTTCATCAAGATAAAAGATAATACCTCCTGCATATGACTGGCCTATTTCCAAAGGAGGTTGCTTAATTGTAACCGAGAGATCTTCAGAATAGGAGAAGTCTCCATTGTTATAGACTAACTTGCAATTAATGTTTATGTCATCAGAAGAAGTTCCTGAATACTTAAAGGTAACTTTGGCTTTATTGTTACTCACTCCTGTCAATGTTCCCTGTACTAAGGAATTACTTATCCCCTGGAGTGATATATATCCGGATGACTCCAGCGGCCTCAGTCCCAATCTTGGTGAATTAGGAATAAGCAGATAAGATACTGTCTTAGTGGTATAAAGAAAACCAATCACAGCATTCACTCCTTCAATGGTTTCATTAATTTTATTTATATAACCGGTTAACTTATTAAAGCCTCCAAAAAAAGATTGAATAACAGAATTGCTGTTTGAAGCATCTGCATTAGTTAAGGAAGCCTTCCTTATATTAATCCCGATAGAGGTAGGTTCTTCATTATTCACTGTTAGCATCTGAGCAGTAACTTGTGACTTGCGTTGCTGACTTTCTGATGAAAGTTTATCTATGATTACCGAAACAGGCTTATATAAATCATCTCGGGATTTTTTGCCGAAATAAATGGAAGCTTTATATGACACAAATACTCCTGCAAGACTTAACAGGGCTTTATCATATTGTTTTGCGCTATACATGATATAAGAAGCCCAAACAGATCCCCCCAATGCCAGTACCGAAGCTTTGAATAATAAAAGGCTATTGTATTCGCTTGTAACTCGGGCATTGGAAATCAGATTTTTATTTTCAAGATTAGTTGAGTTAACTTCCAGAAAATTTGCTAAGCTCTGCTGCTTGGAAGCATCCATTGATTTAACCTTTGTCAAAACATCGGAAATGAATTGCCTGGTTTCATTTACCTCTGTATTTTTCTCCTCTATCGTAATAAGATTTGAATCAACCTCTACCTGTAGGGCGCTATCCAATTTATTTATCTGGGCTTTAAGATAATTTTCGTATTGATCAAATCTTGCAGGCACATCACTAACTACAACCTTATTTTCTATTACTATTCTTGATTCATAAGTCGTGTTGCCAAGTACAAAGCTGATCGGATATTCTCCGGGAGCAAGATCAGCAGGAGTAATAAAGGTAAGCATATTTTCATCTGATTTTATGAATACCACTTCCTTGTCTCCGATCTTACCGGTGATTTGCTGTTGAGATATATTTGTATTAAGAGTAACTGTGTTTATTTCGTCAATATTGACAGTTGTTTTGTCAATAGAATTCCCATTGGATTGAAGGTCTGTATGTGTGTTTGGGGGAGCTTCTTCTTTCTTCTTATTACAGGCTGTCAAAAGGAAAATAAACAGAATGGCAGCTGGGATTGTAAGAGATTGTTTTTTAATCAACTTAACAACAATTTGAAAATTTCTGAACATAAACAATGTTAACTATATTGAAAATCAATGAATTCCAAGCAAAAAAGCAAAACTTTGCCTGGCCTTCTGACTCTTACGCCTCTGACGTGGCTAAGTTTCACATCGTGTATTAATCATATTACCAATCTTCCTATGGGTTCTACTTCCTATTGTAAAGATTAACTATGTACCTACATTGACAAGTATTAAGATATGATAACAGATTGGAAATTTAGTCAAGTGATATGATATTTTTATATAATTTAATTCCGACTTATTCTCAGGATTTTCTTGTAATAAATAAAAATTATAGTGCTAACAATGACCCAATAATAAAAGGAAAAAGCTATAAGATAAACTAAAAACCACAACGTCCAAAGTCCTATATAATCCGCCCAATGATCTTTCCAATATCTTTCTATAAATATCCAGTCATCCCAGATAACATAAATCCAAAATATGATTGTAAATAAAATTACTAAATACTTAAATATATTTCCTGCTTTTTTGAAAACTGCTTTCATATTAAGACCATAATCCATTCTTCGTTCTACCTTTATGCTTTATGCAAGTTCTTCAGATATAATATCGATAGTTTTTCCTTTCTTATTTATTGCCCAAATTTGTAAGGTATCATAACCATTTCGTTTTACAATGCTAAATTTATCTTTGCTTCCATCTACAAGTTCTATTAATCCATCTTCATCAACTTCACTTGCAAATTCATCATCATAGTCGATACCATTATATGTTGAGATAATTATTTCAAAAGTATCATTACCCTCTTCGTCAATATAGTAATTTGTTGCTGGCCTGTTTTTGATCTGGTCTTCGGTGTATGTATCACAGAACAATGCATTATATCCATGTTTACAGCCATCAAACAATAAGATTTCTTGCCCGGTCGATACCTCTACAGCAAAAACTAATGAAGGTGCAAAGTCAGTCCCAATGATTAAACTTTTGTAATTCTCATGTAACTCTCCAAAATATTTTATTTTAAAATTAGTATGACCATTTGAGAATTTTAAGCGTCTTCGCCATTCATGTGAATGCAAGTCTTTAGGATTTTGAATATGTTCAGTCAATCCGTCAAGAAAAGTAGGACCTAAAATTCCATTATCTGTTGATGAGTCATTAGGTGATTGATCCTTTTTAAAAATATCTGAAAGTCCCATTGTTGATTATTTAGTATCTAAAGTTATTAAATATAACACTAGATTATCAATTGTGAATTTATAAGCGTAATTATTTAGCAATACATAATCCTATTTCACCAACATACACATAATGAACTATCTACATATCTTTTCTTTGCACTTTATAGCTTTTATAATATTTTTGTAAACCCGATATACTTTACACATGAGCGTATTAAAACATTCTCTTCCAGGAATTTTATTTGCTATATGCATTATCCTCATTGGTCTATTCGGTATTTTCCAGGCGACGGATTTTACTCAAAGTAAAAATTCCCCAGAGCGGATGATATATGCTAATAGTTATGAAGATCTCGCTGACAATGATTCTATAGATCCTAAGCATCTGCTACCAATCGATACATTGCCTTTTGTGATACAAAAACAACATGCAAAACAAGAACCTATACCGATCATAGGGAAAGTTTTAAAAATATTGTCCGACGGAATTGCCAAGAAATATCCGTCTTATAAAGATTCTGTAGAAACTGATTCTTTCAAATAAAATTTTCAAATTATAATTGAAAGAAGTTCTTTGCTAATAGTTCTACACGCACTCCTAATCAAAATCTTTTCCTGCTTCTCTCCTATATTGCTATAAACTGATCTATTAAAAAATATAAACTAAAGGATTCAATCTATACATTTACATTTTCATCCTTTAATAATCCCTAAGAAGTTTTTGAACAATAATTAATACCTCTCACTATCCATATTACCTTTAGATTTAAAGCACCTGGGCGAAAATTCAAAGGTTTTAAGATCAACACACAAAATTTTTTTCTTACGAAAACATCCCTGATATTCCATTACAAAAATTTTATTACCCTAATCCAATACAATACTTTGAAAATAAACAAGAATCAATATTTTTAGAGTTATATTATTGGATTCCTTTAGATAATGAAAAAGAACCCTTCTCAACCATTAATGAATGTTTATAGCCAGGAGAATTTATTAGCAGTACTCGAAAGAATATCTGATGCTTTTGTGGCTCTTGACAAAAATTGGCGCTACACATATATGAACAGGAAGGCAGGGGAAATTTTCAACAGGGATCCTTTAAGCATGATCGGGAAACATATCTGGACAGAATTTCCGGAAGGAGTCGATCAGCCGTTCTACAAAGCCTATAATAAGGCTATGGAAACGCAACAGTATATTCACCTTGAAGAATATTATGCTCCCTATAATAAATGGTTTGAAAACAATATCTATCCGTCCTCTGAGGGACTAACAATTTATTTTCGAGATATCACGGCTCGTAAGCTGGAAGAACAACAGATTCGGATAGATAAAGCACGGTTATTAAAAGCACAGGAAATAGGACAGGTTGGATACTGGGAACTTGAGAAAAACAAAGACGTAATCTGGGGATCTGAAAAAGCATGTGAAATATTTGGGTTCCCTCCCGAAGCTGCGGAGATTCCAATCAGCAAAATTGAACCATTGATTAAAGAAATTGAAAAAGTCAGAAATGCCGGTAAAAAGCTCATTAAGGAGCAAATGAAATACGATATTGAAGTTCAAATCTTTCCAGAAAATGAAGACAAGCCAAGAATAATTTCTGCGAAGGCTGAAATTGCAAAAGACCTGTTTGGTAAAGCTAAGATTATGGGGGTAATAAGAAATATTACCGAGCAAAAAAGAATCGAGAAGCTTGAAAATCTGGAGAAAGAGGTTCTTCAGCACTACGTCCAACCTAATTCTTCCGTAGAGGAATTGATTACGTTCCTTTTGAATGGTTTAAAAGAAATTCACCCGGATATGCTATGTTCCGTGCTAAAAGCTAAAAATGGCAGATTATATAACTGGTCCTCTCCGCATCTTCCTGAAGCCTTCAATAAAGAAGTGGAGGGAACCCAGATAGCTGAAGGAAAAGGTTCTTGCGGAAGTTCTGCGTTTCTACGGAAAAAAGTTGAAGTTTCGGACATTTTTAACCACCCCTATTGGAACAATTATATAGATATTATAAAAGATTTTGACCTTCGATCATCATGGTCTTATCCTATCATCAATTCAAAGAATGTCTTATTAGGAACATTTGCGATTTATCACAAAACAATTCGAGAGCTTTCAAAAGAGGAAGAAAACAGTATAGATCGGATCAGGAGAATCCTAGTTTATGTAATGGAGAGGAAACTTGCAGAAACAGAAGCAAGGCTCCAAAAAGAAAAACTGGAGTTAGTGTTCAATTCTACAAATGAGGTAATGTTTCTTATTGATATAGAAAAAGAAAAAAGCTTTCGTTTTTCCACTGTTAACAGAAGATTTCTTGAAGTTACAGAACTCTCCAGAGAGCAGGTTGAAGGTAAACTTGTTGAAGATGTAATTCCAAAGCCATCTTCTTCTCTGGTTTTATCTAAATACCATGAGGCCATAGAAAAAAGAATACCCATTTCATGGGATGAAACGACTGATTATCCTTCTGGTCAGAAAAAAGGGATAGTGACTATTTCACCTGTCTTTAATGAGGAGCATGTATGCATTAATCTGATAGGTAATGTGCATGATATCACAGAGAGAAAGAAAAGTGAAGAGAAAATCAAGAGGGCAAATGAAAAGTTAAAAGTCAACAATGAATTAATTATTGAAAAGAATAAAAAACTGAAAGAAATAGCTTGGTATCAATCACACAAAGTAAGGTCTCCTGTGGCAAGAATAATGGGACTGATAAACTTGATCACAATTAACAAAAAAAACGGAGAGAGCACAGATGATCTTCTTGAATATGTATTGCAATCAGCTGTTGAATTGGATGAAGTAACCAAAGATCTGGTAGAAAAAATTGCTGATTCTGATGCGTATTGAATTTGAATAAATTGAGGAAAATAAATAAATGCGCCCTGACAGTTATATTTTATTTAATGACATGTATTAAAATTAAAGACGAATTAAATTTATTTATTCATCCTCAAATTCCTCATTTAGAAATTCAATGTAATTCTTTAATAAGCCATCGATTTGTTTAGCCGCAACGGGATTTGCGGAATGAACATCAAATTTCAAATTCCTGAGATCAATGCCGGATTCATAAACTAACCACTTTGCTGCC
Source organism: Sporocytophaga myxococcoides DSM 11118 (assembly GCF_000426725.1). Classification (NCBI taxonomy): domain Bacteria; kingdom Pseudomonadati; phylum Bacteroidota; class Cytophagia; order Cytophagales; family Cytophagaceae; genus Sporocytophaga; species Sporocytophaga myxococcoides. The sequence continues at coordinate 531,634 of NZ_KE384561.1, forward strand.
ACATACCCATCAGGTGCCAATTCTCCATTTTCATCAAGGCCTGGATCATTATCAAAACTAATAAAATCAGGTAGTTCGTTCCTTTGAATGTAACTAACAAAGTCTTTATAATTTCTCACAACATCAAACTTGGGCTCCAGTATCTTATCATAGATCATGTCAATAGTTCTTATATCGTCAAGGAATATTTTTTTCATATGAAAAATAAGTAACAATAAGCGCTCATGTAGTATTCTGATATATCATTTAAAGCCTTGCATTAGCTATAACTTCAATTGAAAAAAATCCCTGTTTCAATTTTAAAAAATCAATTTCATCAAATAATTAGGGCTTGCAGTGAGTTCTAACCCATTAAGCAAGCCCAAGATTTTTATATGATAAATTGTAACTCTACTTAGTCGTTACTTCAAACGATATAGGCCTTGTATAATTTTTATCTGTATATCTATAGATCTCACAGCTTGTGCAAGTTGAAGTGATATAGCCTTTTCTTACTTTAACGTCCACTGTACCTGAAGAACCATACATTTGGTAAGTATCCGGAGCATCAAAATATACTATTAAAAAATCCTGCTTGCTCAAATCCAACACAGTATCTCTCAATGGCTTTTGATCAAATACTAACTGCAGCCCCCAATGAGGGGTTGGTTGTGCTCTTTGCGTGAATACTCCATTCCAAGTACTATCTTTAGTAGATTCCATTGTATATAGTTCGCCTTCATAGATGAATGTTCCTGCAACTACAGGGTCATCAGCAGGTGAAGGATCTTTACTTTTTTTACCACATGAAAATGTAAAAGCAACCAACAGGCCAATGAAATAATTACAAAGAGTTTTCTTCATAAGTTTATTTTAGATTTAATTGAAAAATGATATTTATTATTATTAAAAAATATTGATTTAAAAATATTTTTTTTTTCTCGAATAACAAGGTATTGAATCCTTTATAACATGTATCGGATATATCGGCTTTTGATGAAAGACTATTCTTTAACCAAAAAGAGAACTAAAGTAGTGCTATAGGTTACAATAACACGATAATCAATATGGCCTTAGTGATAATGAGAGGAAGCTCTATGAAGATAAAACTCTTGGAAGAGATGTGGAGATGAGGAATCGAGAGATAGAGAGACTGAAGGGACTTAATTAAATACTATTGGCGTTTATGTATATAACAGAACAATTCTGATATGAAGTGAATTACAGTATTTTTTTTTTTAGACTAATGATACTCGGGACACAGTTACTTCGTCTCTACCTAATGACTTTTATCTGCAAATTTTTTATTGATATCCTTTAAAACTGATGAGTTGCATGAAGATAAGAGGAGTGCTTAAATCTATCATAAGCTTAAGCCGGAATTTGAAAATGCTTCCGGCTTATTGTAATTACTTTTATCTTAAAGAGGTAAACCCATTTGGCAACTCGGTACCTAGATTTAATCTAACCAAGGTAGGATTTTAATGCTTTACTCCTGGATGTATGTCTTAATCTTCTTGTAGCTTTCTCTTTGATCTGCCTTACCCGTTCTCTTGTAAGATTAAATTTCTCACCAATTTCTTCCAGGGTCATTGAGTTTTTATTATTCAACCCAAAATACAAACCTATAACCTCTGATTCTCTCGATGATAACGTAGATAAAACCCGCTGTACTTCCATGGTAAGAGAATCAATTATTAACTGAGAATCGGGAGTTGACTCATTTACATCAGAAAGTACGTCTAGCAAGCCATTTTCTTCACCTTGAGTGAAAGGTGCATCCACCGAAACTTGGCGACCGGATACTTTGAGATCTGCAATTACCTCCTCATTGGTTACTCCCATTAATTCTGCTACTTCCTCAGTAGATGGTTCACGTTGGAACTTTTGTTCAAGGTCTGAAAAGGCTTTTGAAATCTTGGTTAGAGAACTAACGCGATTTAAAGGCAATCTTACTATTCGTGATTGCTCTGCTAATGCTTGCATGATTGATTGACGAATCCACCAAACTGCATATGAAATAAATTTAAATCCACGTGTCTCATCAAATTTTTGCGCTGCTTTTATTAAACCCAAATTACCTTCATTGATTAAATCTCCGAGTGTCAGCCCATTATTCTGGTATTGTTTAGCTACTGAAACTACAAAGCGTAGATTGGCTTTCGTCAGTTTTTCTAATGCCACCTGGTCTCCTTCCTTGATTCGCTTCGCAAGCTCCACTTCAACTTCAGCAGTAATCAAATCAACCTTCCCTATTTCTTGTAAATACTTGTCAAGGGATTGGCTTTCACGGTTGGTAATTTGTTTACTAATCTTAAGTTGTCTCATGTATTACTATTTAGTTATAAATTAATTATCGAATAGAAATTTTACAATCCTTTAGCATAAATTTCAAAATCGCTAAATAAATCTGATTTTAGAATATGGTGCCAAAAGAAGAATTATCTCAATATACACAAATAAAGCTATATATCTAAGAAAGGATACATATTAATCGTTCAATTAATATCTGGCTTTCAGCAGCACTTGTCAACATAGTCCAGGACTGATGTGCTAATAAGATTATCAGCGCCTATAATAAAGGAACCATGGTGCATCTGTAGCTCTGATACTTGTATAATAATTATAAAGCTGAAGGGTAAAAAAAAAGAAAACCACTTTACTAGAGTGGCTTTCTTTTGAATCAAATTTCAAATAATATATCTATTAAGATTTCTTAATTCAAGACTTCAACGTTCACCGCATTCATACCTTTTTTACCTCTCTCCATATCAAATTTAACTTGATCGTTCTCACGAATTTCGTCAATAAGACCTGAAGAGTGTACGAAGATATCTTCTTTAGAATCTGATGATGTAATAAAACCAAATCCTTTTGCGTTGTTGAAAAATTTTACTGTTCCTTGCATTGTTTATATATTTATTATTAAAAAACACTAATAGTTATGAATTGACTCCATAAGTAGCACTAATTATTCTGCTAATGTTATCTTAGAAAAGAATGATTATAAATTAAGAAAGGGTGAGAAAAACTGAGGTATGATTAATACAGAGCAGCTAAAAAACACAATAACTTAAATGTTCAGTAAAGTTAAGTATATAATTCGAACATACCTAATAATAGAACAAATATTTTTCTTTTAGTGTCAGGTCTTTTGACCATGATCTACTTAAATGATCTGATTGATGCCATTGCTCTATGCGGCATCAATTATAGTTCAAGCATCTTCTTACCCTTAAAGTATATACAACTCTTTATAATTTATACTGTCAGTTTTAACATTATGTAATGAGCTTAAGAACAGGGTTTAATATTTTTTAAATTTCAGACTTTTTTTTGAGGTGTGTTCAGACTGTCCCTTAAAAGGTAGCAAGAGTTTGAGCAAGAGCAACAGGTTTGTAGCTTTATCAATGTATATTTTACCCTCTTGCTGTTGCACCATACACTTGCTGCCAAATCTCTTACTGTCTCATTGCATCTGATAAGTAAAAAATCTAAACAATTTCTAAGAATAATTTAACCTTTATTCAAAAATTTGGTTTTCCATCCTGGAATTAATATATGAGGAAAACTTCTGTATTTCCATACATCCTGCAAAAAACTGCATAATCCGAATCTACGGTTTTATAACATTTAAGTATCAAGAAATATTTTTATGAAGAAAGAAGCACATATTTCGGGCATTGGTACTGCCCTTCCCTACCCGGTTTCAACAGAAAGAATGCTGGAAATTGATGAAGCAATGAGAAGATTCCATGGTCAACCAGATTCAGTTATCTCCAGAATGAAAAGTTTTGTGAAAGGTACAGGCATCCATACCCGGCATTATTCACATCCTGTCTGGATCGAAACCAATAGATCAATTGATGATTTTGAGGAAGCAAAACGCGTAGCGCTTTCACACGATATTTATACACCTAATGATTTCATCCCACCCTATTGGCAACGTATGGAAGTTTTCAATGATACAGCAATAAAACTTGCTGTTGAAGCTGCCCGCAAAGCACTTGACAATTGGGGAGGAAAAGCTTCTGACGTTACTCATATTATTACGACCTGCACAAGCGGATGGAGCGAGCCCGGTGTTGCTGTTTCTGTTATGGAAGCCTTAGGACTTTCAGATGATTGCCAGAAGGCAGAATTAAATTTTAACGGATGCTTTTGTGGCGCCACTTGCTTAAGAATCGCAAGAGACATCATTCGAGCCGGTGATGCCAAAGCAGTATTGGTTGTTGCTGTTGAAGTTGCCTCATCACATTATGACGTGAATGCCACTGATATTTCTTCACTGGTAGCACATTCCTTATTTGCAGATGGAGCTGCTGCAATAATCCTTTCAGATGAAGGGAAATGGAAGTACACACAAACGGGAATGTCACTTGTACCTAAAAGCCAGCATTTATTAGGATTAGTGCCTCCAACAGGGCCTGATCATACAAGCTATCGCATGACATTAAATCGTGAAGTAGGGAAAAAATTAGGTGAGTATTTCTGCGATGGAGCAGGAAGTAAGATCCTTAATAAATTGCATCCAAATTTGGATAAGCCAACACCGGCACTAGGAATTCATCCAGGAGGACCAAATATATTAGATCATGTTGGAAGTGTATTTTATGGTTTGGGCTGGCCAACAAATGCTCTTCAGTCTTCCTATGATACATTACAAAGCATTGGAAATTTAGGTGCAGCAGCTATGATGTTTGTATTAGCAAGAAGATTGGACACTATAGAAGAAGACGAATTGATTACTCTTGCTTTTGGCCCAGGCGTAACGGTAGAGTGGGCTAAGCTTGAAAAAGTAAGCTCATAAATCAGCAAGAGTGTGAGCAACAACAACAGGTTGTAGCTTTTTATCAAAGCTTTTTTTATCCTGTTGCTGTTGCTAATTACTGTTGCTGAAAATGAAGCAAGAGTGTGAACAAGAGCAACAGATTGTGCTTTTATCAAGCGCCTTTCATCCTGTTGCTCTTGCTCACCACTCTTGCTGTCCCTGTACCCCCGACAGACAATTTGTCGAACCAAATTCTCAAAAGACCTACATATACTCTACTCATTATCAAGCATTTTAAAAAGTCGACTACAAAGTCTCCTAAACTCTACAGTTTCAGGGCAGATTTAAAGTCTATTACCATCAATATACTTTAAGACAATCCCCCAAACAAGAAGAAATATTTCAGGTTTTTTTAAAAATTATTCACATGGCTATAATACAAATCAACTTGAATATTACAAATGCAGAGGAAGTCCTGCATGCAAAAAAGAGCGAGCTTACCAGCTTTATCGCTGATTTGGCTTTAAGTGATAAAAAGATTAAGAAAAAGGTTGAAGAAGAAGTTTGTAAACAGTTAGTAAAACAACTTAAAGAAAAAATAGAAACGGGTTTAATTGAAGAAGGAGTAAAAGCAGAACTAGAGTTTTCCATTATTACAAAAAAGAAAGTCTGATTTCCCTTTAGGTTTATTAAATAATAACATTGTGAGAAAAGATCCTTTACTTCGTTTTGTCCTGATATTATTTGCCGGCTTTCTTTTCTTTTGTGCATTGTATTTTGCCAAAAGTATATTAATACCTTTAAGCTTCTCGGCTTTGCTTTCAATGCTCATTCTCCCTTTATGCAAGAAACTGGAACACTGGAAATTCCCAAGATGGCTAGCTATACTTTCATGTTTTTTGGTAGCAATAATTATTATCGGAGCTTTTGTCACACTATTTATTTTCCAGGTTATTTCCTTTACAGACAATCTTCCCATGTATAAGGAACTTATCAATTCTAAAATCGGACATATTCAGAGATTTTTGGAAGGACTAATAAAAGTTTCTCCGAAAGACCAGACAGCCTTCATGAAGGAAAAAATGTCTGGCTTTATGTCAAACGGTGGTGAGTATATAAAAGTCGCATTTGTAGAAACTACAGGAACTTTTGCAACTATAGGGATTGTGTTTATATGTACATTCTTTTTTTTATATTTCAGAGATAGATTTAAAAATTTTATTTTAAAAATAGCAAACCCTATCTATGAAGAAAAAACACGGATGATTATAACAGCATCAAGTAAAGTAGCTGCAAGATATCTGTCTGGTGTTTTTATAGTGATAATTATCCTGTCTGTTCTAAATTCTGTCGGACTTATGATTATTGGTCTGGACAATGCCATATTTTTCGGAATATCAGTGGCTATATTAAATATTATACCTTATATCGGGGTTCCTATAGGGGCAGTTCTGCCAGTAGTAATGGCCTTGATCACCAGAGAATCCCTTTGGAGTGCAGTCGGGGTAATTGCTGTATTTTCTTTTAATCAGTTTATAGAAAACAATTTCCTCACTCCCAATATTGTTGGAAACAAGGTAAACATAAATCCTCTGGCAACAATAATTGTGTTGCTAATAGGAGGTAATCTATGGGGCGTTTCCGGTATGATCATTTTTCTTCCTTTCCTAGGCGTACTAAAGATTACACTAGATCATGTAAAACCTCTCAACCCATACGCTTATCTGATCAGTACAGATGAAACAGAGACTTCAATTTTAAGTAGAATTAAATCTCTCTTTAACCGAAAGAAATGATGAAAAGGATAGACCCTTTGTCCTTAAGCAATAACCTCTAAACATCTTAATGAACATTTGGTTGATTTTTCAATAGTTTTCTATGAATGAATCTTAAGAACCACCCATTTCTTTCTGCCTTTTTCGGAGTAATTGCGATATTTCTTATAACAGGATTTATCCTTATAAATTTCTTCCTGGACTCTTTCGTAAAAAGTCGGATTGCTAATGAAGTATACAGGTCTTCAAAAGGTCTTTACAGTATAGAAATTAACGATTTAAACACCCGGTTCTGGACTGGTACTGTAAATATGACAAAGGTATTGTTGTATCAGCATTCTACCAGATTGAAAACACTTAAGAGTGAACAACCGGATACAAATATTTCAACTGTAAAACTATACATTCCCGTTTTGCGCATTCGTCGGATAAGGTGGGTAAATTATTTGATAAGCAAAGATCTTCGGGTTGGTACAATAAGTATAAAATCACCTGAAATTCAGGTAAAGGGAAGTACAGTTTCAGAGCAATTCAGAGAAACAAATAAGACATTTATTGAAATACTTCCTGCGATTATTGCTGGCTTTGCCGGCTCTTTAAGAATAGAAGAGATGGATATTGAATCAGGGAAATTAAAGTATGATCTTGAAACCGAACAAAATAAAATTGTGCAAACAGCTGAGAATATCTTTATCGAATTAAATGATATCATAATTGATACTATCCCAAGAAAAAAAATCTTATACTCTGAAGACATCCATATCAGTCTGGGTAATTATCGCTTAAGGTCAAGTGATGACTCATACACATTGGGCATAGATAAGATTGAGGGACAGCTTTCAGATTCGACGCTGCAGTTTAAAAAATTCTATTATTCTAAATCGGATATCATTAATAAAAAGGCTAAAGAAACTGAAGCAGTTTTTGACGAAATAAAAGGAGAACAAGTAAACTTCCGTGATTTCTTTTATAACAAAAAAATATTTATAGGGAAGTTATCATTGGAGTCTCCCCGAATATCAACTATTTTTCATCAGGAAGAAAACAAGCAAAATGTTTCAATAAAGGGTAAGTCAGGGGGGGAAAATAAATTATTTGTTTCCTCATTTGCCTCTGATGTTATCAGATCATTTACGATTAATGATATTGAAGCTCACAATGGAAGTATAAAAAATCTTATTTACACAAATCAAGACTCGATATTTCAGAAAGCAAATAATGTTAACCTTCGAATCATGAAAGTTGCTGGAGAAATAATCGATTCAATCAAATTTAAAAATCCCGACAATATATATTTGGACTTTAGTAATTATGAGTTAACCAGCTTTAATCCTGAAGTAAAAATCTCCGTTGAAAAGACAAATGCCTCTTCCTTTGACTCTACAATAACGATATCCTATTTAGGAATAAATTATAAGGATAAAGAAAACAAGTCCGGAAAGATCTACTTTAATAATTCTGCAAATCATATTTCAGTAAAGGGATTCAACCTGCGTGCTTTTTTTGACGAGGGCAGAGTTAAACTAAAAGAGATAGTTATTAAAGATCCGAAAACAGATTTCCAGACTGTTATAAAAAAAGAAACGACTAAAAAGAAACGACCTGCTTTTGCCAATTTTAACAAGTTCATTAAAGCTCTGGACATAGACAGAATAGCTATTGAGAATGGATCCTTCTCACATACTGCAATTACCGCTGGAGATAGTGTAGTTCACAAGTCAAAAAGTTATGCTCTGAATATAAATGGAATTTCTGCAACAATAGATAATTTACTTCCAGATGTAGCTCAAATATCAGGGGAGTTTAGAGATTATGAATTAAAGTTGGTGAAGGAAAAACTTATCCTTAAGACGGATCTTTGTTCAGTATCATCGCAAACGTCTTCGGCTGTATTAAAAAAATTCAGGATAAGTCAATATAAGCCTCATTCGCAGAAAGAAAATGTATTTAATACCTTTATAAAGGAAATCAGGATAAATCAATTTGATATTAAAAGGACATTGTATAAGTCAGAAATTGTTGCCGGAAAAGTCTTGATGAATAGTATGAACATGAATGTGTTTTTTAAGGAAGGAAAAGGATTGAAGCCTGATTACGCAAAGTTAATGCCGAACGAAATGGCAAGAGCAATTCCATTTTATTTCAGAATAGATAAAGTTATCTTTGATAATGGACAAATAACTTTTATGGAAAAGAAAAATGCGACAGTGCTTTTCACGTTAAATAATACAATTGCTTCCATCTTTAACCTCACGAATGATCCAAAAATCATGACCGATAAAACCCCTGCCCGCCTTATAGGAACGACAATACTGCAAAAGCAAGGAAAGCTTCACTTTAATATTTCAGTACCGCTGATGTCTCCTAAATTTGATTGCAAGTATTATGGAAGAATGGGCCCTATGAGCGCAATTGCTTTTAACAATGTATTCACTTATACTAATATGCAAGCGGAACAAGGTCAGGTCGACTCTGCCTCCTTTAATGTCGGTATACTCAATGGCGTCGCAAACGGAAATTTAAAATTAGTTTATCACGACTTCAAAATAAAAGCATTGGATGAAGAAGGAGAAACAAAAAGAATTAAATCCTTAATCAGTAATTTTATAATAAAAGATGGAAATCCTAATAATAATAAAAATGAGCCGGAGGTAGTAGAAGTACAAGCCACCAGGGAACCTGATGATAGCGTATTTTCTCTGCTTTGGAGGCCTTTAAAAAAAGGGATCATCAGAACTGTAACCAAAGATACTTTTGTACGGAATTAAATCTCCCAAAGCTGGAGTAAAGCATTTAATATATCATCCAATTCCCTGAAAGCCCAAAAATACTATTTAAAAGAACTGCACGAAATACCTATCAAATTATTTGCAATCTTATCCCATAGAATAATTCTCTTTTTTGTTCCCTTCATAAGAGGTTAAGAAAACTTGTACTAACTAGAAATAAAACAAGGTTATTTCCATAAGCTTCTGTTTCTATTCAAAGCTATCATTTATTCCCGTTCGAAAATTTCCACTTGCATTTTTGAGTATTCATTTCAAATTTAAATTATGCAATTCTTGATCAGCAACTTCCTCTTGACTTTCCTGTGCTTCAATCCCAAACTTTCGAAGCATTTTGTAATGAGATCGTACAGCGCCTAAAAAAGTTTTATTTTCCAGGTATGGAACATTAAACTCCTTGGCTGTCTGTTGAACAATAACTGATATTTTCGGATAATGCACATGACAAATTTTAGGAAAAAGGTGATGCTCTATCTGCATATTTAAGCCGCCACAAAACCAAGTGATCCAGACATTGTCTTTAGAAAAATTAGCTGTGGTTCTCATTTGATGTACTGCCCATGCTTCTTCTATATTTCCGTCAGAGTTAGGTATGGGAAATTCAGAATCTTCTACTACATGAGCAAGTTGAAATACGATACCCATAATCCAACCTTCAACGAGATGCATTGCTATGAAGCCAATTATAAACTGCCACCAACTTAACTGAAGTACAAGAAGAGGTAGGGCTATAAATAAAAAATAATAAACAGCTTTAAAGAAGTACATCTTTGCAATTTCTTTTTTGGGATGTTTAAAATTCGTTCCTCCCAAATTGTTTTTATGAATCAATTGGTAGTCCTTATTAAATACCCAGGCGAGACTTGCAAATCCGTAAATCAGAAAAGCATAAATATGTTGATACATCTGAATTTTGCATATTTTATCCTCAAGAGTAATCCTTATAAGACCCGGAGCTATCTCAATATCTCCATCATGACCGGAAATATTGGTATATGTGTGATGAATGATATTGTGACTAATATTCCATACATATGCATTCGCCCCCAGAATGTTAAAAACACAACCTAATGCTCTATTGACATAGGATTTGGACGAATATGCTCCGTGGATAGCATCATGACAAATATTAAATCCTACAAAGGCTGTGAACATTCCCAGGAGGATAGAAAGTAGAAACATGGATAGTAGATTAAATTTATTCGAAAGTATTAAGCAATAAATAAAAATTAACCCGCCAAGAAAGAAAGTAGTTTTAAAATACATGAGCATATTGGCATTTTTGGTAAGCTTTTGCTCTTTGAAATAATCGTCAACTCTTCCTCTTACAGTTGAATAAAATTGAGATTTTCGTGCATCAATAAATCTTACTTTACCTGACATAGTCAATAAACATTTAGCTCTTTTTTAAATATCACATTAGTAAATTATCAGAAGGATAAAACTGTAAAACAGATGAATATGTTTACTTATGTGAGTACCTGTTGCCTATCAAACACAATAAAGGTAAAACTACAATATATGAAATGAGAAACTAAAAGCATGTTGGGAACACGTAGACTTTTACATTACTCAATTCTGTGCTTTCTGGCGCGAGGCATCCTATTATGCCGAATCTGTGAGAAGAGAGTTAATAAATCTTATAATTTTCTTGATTATTATATTTTTTAAGCACCTCATATTCGAAAGCAACCCGTTTATAAAAGCATCTCTGATTAAGTCAGGACTTACCTCTCTCACCGGACTTCAAATGGTAATTTAAACAGGACCATTCTTAGAACATTTCACTTATTAGTATGTTTTTTATATACAACTTAAATCAACCTATGCAAATACCTATTCTTCAAACCTATGAATTAGATTTCTATGATTCAGTAAGACTATATTTAAAGGAAGGCTCTGGTATTTTCGAATATTTACTAAGTAAGCAGAAGTTACATAATGAAAATGGCAGAATATTTATAAGGGGAAAGTTTATTAAAATAGCAACCACGGAAGAGGGAAAATCATCCAATCGCCCAAAAGCCGAAAAATATTACTTTATAGAGAACAACGATATTTCAAAACTAAAAAATCCCAATATACTGGAATTAGATACTGACTCTGATCTTCCGGAATATATTTTGGAAATCAATCAATCCGATATTATAACAATTGAGTTACTCCTTGATTATAGTGTGAGATAAGATTCTCATTTTTTTCAAAACATGACTATCCCTCTAAAACTGGCTGATTTCAAAAAAAAACTGTTATAAAAATATCAATCATAACTTTGGGCTTAAGCAAAAATAGTCGCTTTCAAGCAACAATGGATAATCAAATAAAGCCCTTGGAAAATAGACGAAGGTCCTTTGAGGTTCAATTACTATCTTGATTTAAAAAAATAAAGCCTGAAGTTTCTATAATTTCAGGCTTTATTGATTTGTCAAACAGAATTCATTAAAGAGATTCTATCAATTTATTCACTTTCATACATTCGAACATAAATCTTATAAAATGAATAATATAATTACCTAGCCTAAAACTAAACGACCTGTTCAATAAAGGTAGTATACTATAAATGTCAGTTTAAAAACAAAACAATGACGCTATCATTAAATTGCGTTGTTATCGCTTGTTTAGTACAATCGGATTGTTGCTTTGAAATCAAGCATTCTACCTGATTATACTTTATTTCCAGTTCTTCTCTTCGAGAGAGTAATAAAATATTCTGAAGAATTAGTTCATCCTGCAGACTCTGAATCTCTTTAATTCGTGTACTTAAATATGCACTATATCGTTTAAGTCTTTTACCTTTTTTATTCATTTACAAATGTTCATTTCATTAATAATATAATTGAAGCTTTAGGATATTTGAAGCTTTATGAATGATTTTTTCCAGAGATATTGCGATGATTTTTAGCCTTTCTGTTTCGCTGCCTATTAGATCTTTCACTTATATCGTGTACTATCTCTTTGAAATATATTTTTTTAATCCACTTGTTATTTCACCCTTAGAAGCTATCGGATATCCCTCTGCGATTGGTATAGATTTGTCGATTAGTTTATGAATCCGCTTTAGAAAATTTATCTCATCGGCACAGCAAAATGAAATTGCACTTCCGGATGCCCCTGCTCTACCTGTTCGGCCAATTCTGTGAACATAAGTTTCGGGTTCGTTAGGTATATCATAATTTATAACATGAGAAAGGCTTTCAATATCAATTCCACGGGCTGCTACATCTGTAACAACAAGAGTTCTTATCTTTCCCGCTTTGAAATTTTCTAATGCTCTTTGTCTTGAACCTTGTGACTTATCCCCATGCATAGCATTTGATTTTATCCCTGCTCTGTTAAGCTTATCGGCTAGTCGGTCAGCCTGATGTTTTGTCTTGGAAAAGATTAAGGCGTCAGATATTAATGGACCATTTAATAACTCAAACAATAGGTCCATTTTCTTTTCTTTATCAATAAAATAAAGAAGCTGCTGAATTGATTCAGATGCAGAAGATTCAGCGGCAATCTGAACTTTTACCGGATTATTTAAAAGAGTATCGGCTAATTGTTTTATTTCTCGATTAAGTGTTGCCGTAAAAAAAACAGATTGCTTGTTTACCGGGATTTTCGAAGACAAAAATCTGATATCATGAATAAACCCCATATCCAGCATTCTGTCAGCTTCATCTAAAACCAGAAATTCAATATTGCTTAGATTTATATAACCCTGATCCAAAAGATCCTTTAATCTTCCTGGAGTTGCTATTAAGATGTCTACTCCCCTGTTTAAGGAAGCTACCTGTGCTTTTTGTGAAACTCCACCATAAATTACAGTGTGAGTACATTTGGTATATTTACCGTAAGCACTGAAACATTCTCCTATTTGAACTACTAACTCACGTGTAGGCGATAATATCAAAGCTCTAGGCTTTTTTACCATACCTTGATTTTTATTCTGTAATATCTGAAGTATAGGAATTGCAAATGCAGCAGTCTTACCTGTACCTGTTTGGGCACATGCTAAGATATCTCTTCCTGATAAGATATAAGGAATGGCTTCTTGTTGAATAGGTGTCGGTTCTATATAACCTTCATTATCTAATGCTTCAAGTATTGATGCTATCAGATTTAAATCTTTAAATGATTTTGACATAAAATGTGAACTTGATTGTTATGGGAAGAGAACTAAAGTGGATCTACTTACTAAAAGTAGCTATACTAAAAATAGAAGTCTTCTCGGTGAGAAATAATTTATACTTACAGACAATTAAAACCCATAAAGAGTTCAAACTTTTAGTTAAGGTAATTAAATCTGTATGCTAAGACGTAAGGAAAGGACAACAACAAGGAGAAGAATTTTCGTTGTAGTACGATGCTAATGCTATAACAAAAGTAAGCGATATTATTGACATTTCCTATTTATTTTTTTATTTAGACTCCATTATCTGGCTTTCTGAACAAAGAATATCTACATTTGATTATCTCCAGAAGATAGTATTAGATTTGGAAAATCTCGCTGGTTCTCCTTGATGGTCGCATAAACATCAAATTCTGCCTCCCACTCATAAGATCAATAATATTTTTACTTATAGTTTAAACCTCTTTAAAATGATCATTATCGTATTCTTTTTATTTCATTGGTATCTTTCTTTATTTATGCAGACCTTTTTTCTTCATCGATATGGAGCTCATAAAATGTTTCATATGAATAAATTCTGGGAAAAGGTATTTTATATAAGTCTGTATATATTTCAAGGCTCTTCATTTCTTACACCCAGGGCTTATGGAATCATGCACCGTAAGCATCATGCCTTTAGTGACACAATAAATGATCCTCATTCACCTCATAATCATAAGTCCGTTTTTGGAATGATGTGGACGACCAGAAAAATTTATAATAATTTAGTAGATAGAAAAGACATAGAAGAAGAAAGATTTACTTCTGATATACCTGAATGGAAACTGATAGATAATCTGGGAGAAAATGGATTATCAAGAATAGGTTGGGGCATTATATATATTACCTTCTACATCATTTTTGCCACTCAATGGTGGATGTATCTCTTGTTGCCCGTTCACTTTCTTATGGGTGCTGTTCATGGCGCCATTGTCAACTGGTGTGGGCATAAAGTAGGTTATACTAATTTTAACAATAACGATAAATCCAAAAATTCGCTTATAATTGATTTTATAATGATGGGAGAACTATTTCAGAATAACCATCACAAACACTCTAAGAATCTTAATTTTTCATCTAAATGGTATGAGATAGACCCTTCTTATCCAATCATTAAATTATTCTCTTTTTTTAGAATAATTCGTTTTAAGCCATCTATCATCTAATTCATAAAAGTAAATCTATCTAATTAACAACAAACATAAGCGAACAATGTCTTCAAGATTTGTTCGCTTATATAAGTTAGCTTTGTTTGTTATTTTCTGTTTTCCTGCTGCTTTTTATAGAGTCTTATATTAAATGTCTCTTTAGTTGTTATTTTATCATTAAAGTCTTCTCCTGAAATGGTAATAGACAGATGCCACGGAATAAAAGAAAGATAAAGCCGTCAAAAAAGGATTGGATATTCGCCTTTCAATGAGAGCAACATGATTGGGTAAATCGGATTTTTCCTTAACCCATTCATGACAACCTTCAATGGAAAGTTCTACTTATATGATTACTGGGCTTGAGATAAAAGTAAGAGCCAAAAAAATTTAAAAGCGGCAAACAAAGAATCGAATAATAAACTGTCTCTCATAATTCTCAAAAGATTTGTGTATGGGCCACTGTCAAAAAAAACTAAATATAGTTGCACATGGAAAGTAACATTTTTCATAGGTATTCTCATTAGTTTTTATGTTTAAAGATGATCTCAGATATGCAGCTGTCTTTCGTTATATTAGAACTATCTATCAAGTAAAAATCCGTTTTTTTAAACAGCGGAAATATATCTAGACTGGCGTATTGATCATGAACTAAACGTCATTGCACAATAAATCCAATAGTCCTGAAATGAGTCGGTGTCAATATCTTCATCAGATAAACTCCTGTTCCTAACGGCAGTGAGAAGTTAAGAAGGTAATTCTCTTGTCCATTATAAGAGGCCTTTGAAATTGGAAGACCTTGAGAATTGATAATCTCAATATCTATAGCTTGCTCTTTATCTAAATCAATTTGAGCATTGAATATTCCATTGTTAGGATAGGGAATATGATTCTAAGCCTGGCGCATTTAATTAAGTTAAGGATATATAAGACATATTGTGCGTACTTATAAGATTACTTTTACCAATAACCAGACAATAACGGAGACGGAACGTATCTTTAAGGAACATGAGCTAAAGGCAGTAAAAACAAATTTCATCAAGAAACAAGATAAAACCATTTGCATCTGGACTGTGGCAAGGAATGAAAGCAAACACAAAATATTTACCGAAAGGCTGCTTTTTTTAACTGGAGTTTTAGAATATGAATATTAGGAGAGAAAGCATTTTGCTTTTTTTACTAAACTCACTTATGCTTGATTTTTTTGTGCTATGGATAGATTTCGGCTGAGAGGCTGAGGAATTAGAGAAATTAAAGTTAACAAACTAGGGTGTTTTGACTATCATTCATTAATCAACATTACGGCTTGTGAGCCGCAGGTCGAAATGTTGATTAATTAGCTCTAAAAGAGCACGCCTAACAGGTCTCTTAATCCTGTTAGGCGCTCTTCTTTTGGTAATTTTATTTCCTTTATTTTATAATCTTGTGTTGAACAGCCCCTGTTCCATCATTTAATTCCAATAGGTAAATACCTGCAGGAAGTGAAGAGAAATCCATTTCAAATGCGGCGGCCCCACTTTTTTCAGTAGATAAAACTTCTATTCCTTGCATATTTAAAAGCTTTACTGACAAAGTTTCACTTTTACCCGTATTTGGAATAATATGAAGAAGACTTTGAACAGGATTTGGATAAACTGCAAATTCATTTTCATCTGCATTTTTCACTGATGAAACTACGCCTGTTACTGTTCCCTGTACATCTAACGTTTTAAATTCAGCAGTAGAAGCGCTAATAACCACTTTGTCATTATAGCTTGATGCATTAGCAGTGGCAGCCAATCGAATGTAAATTCTTTTTGACGCAATATTTCCACTTACAGGTGCCAGGCTTAAACTATTTGAATAGCCTGTGGTTGCCGAAAAAGACAATTCAAATCCTGCCGGGGCAGTTATAGTCATGCTTTCTGTCAGGTTAAATCCTTTTACATTAAAGGACTGACTAGGTGAAACAGATCCATATTCAGCTTGGAATGGGCTCAAAGAAGGCTTGGATATCTTTCTGATATTATTATATTCAGAAATATAAATATTACCATTAGACCCCACTACCAAAGCATTAGTAGCACTGAAAGTAGCTGAGGATCCCAGACCATCTGCAGTACCGGAGGTTCCCGTTCCCGCAATAGTCGTGACGATGCGAGCAGGTGTCATTTGTCTGATTTTGTAGTCCAGACCATCTGCTATGTAAAAGTTGCCATCTTTACCCCTTGTAATACCTGATGGGTAATAAAAACCTGCAGAAGATCCTACTCCATCTGCGCCAGAAGTGCCGCCGCCCGCAAACACACTGTATTCATTATTTGGTGTTATTTTTACTATTTGATGATAATTGTTATCAACCACATAAATATTCCCGGCATCATCAAGAGCAATTCCTTTCGGATTTTTGAAATAAAATGGAAGAGATGTAACTACGCCTTCCGGACTAATTTTTCGAATCTTGTTATTCCCTACATCGCATAGATAAATGATACCCGACACATCAATAGCCATCATTGAAGGGTTATAAAATAAAGCCTGGCTTCCAGTTCCGTCAGCATTTCCAGAGAATGATCCCCCAACGAATGTTGATACAATGCCATCCGGTGTAATTTTTCGAATTACATTGTTGCCATATTCGGAGACATATAGGTTTCCGGCAGCATCAAAAACTAATCCTTGAGGGTTGTTAAATGTTGCAGTAGCTACTGGTCCATTCGCAGCCCCTTTAGTTCCGGTACCTGCATAGGTAGTTACTTCACCATCTGGAGTAATTTTTCTAATTCTGTGATTAGTGTAATCTGCTACAAAAAGATTGTCATTTTTGTCTAGTGCAAGACCATAAGGGGTATTAAACCTTGCATCCACTCCTTTACCATCCTGAAGACCTGATGTTGCTGTACCTGCAAGTGTAGAAACAATAGGATCAAAGTGAATAACTGATTTCATTGGTGATACATATGCCTCAACAGGAATTCTCAGAATTTCCGCTCCTAAAGATGAAACAATTATTGTATCAAATATGGCCCCCACAGGAGCTGTAGATTTTGTTCTTATTGATAAAGTGAAATTCGCAGTTCCGTTTGTAGGAATAATACTCAAACTGTTTAAAAAAGATACATAGGAGGAAACTTCCAGATTAGCAGTACCCGTTACAACCAGATTATTGGTAAGTGCAGCAGCGATTACCGGGAAATCAACTTTAGCTGAAGGAGAACCTTGTATTCCATATAGCCCAGGCATTTGATATGCACTTAACTTTCTGATTTTACCACTTCCTACGTCAGCTACATAAACATTTCCTTTTAGATCAGTAGTGAGCCCTTGAGGAGAACTAAAAACAGCACTGGTACCAACACCATCCACTGATCCTGAACTCGAAGCACTTCCTCCCAGTGTTACGACAACACCTGTTGGCAATATCTTTCTAATCATATAATTATTCATATCAGAGACATAGATATTGCCTTCAGCATCTACGGTAAGCGCAGAAGGGTAATTAAACTTTGAGCTTAATGCATTTCCATCAAGATATCCTGCTGAAGTTCCTGCAATAATAGAAATTGTACCATCAGCAGTTATCTTCTTAATCTTTTGATTTGATTGATCAGCTACATAAATATTTCCATTTAAATCAGCAGCTACTCCGGAAGGATAGTTGAAAGAAGTTGCTCCTACTGTGGAGACGATCAGGTCAGTGCTGATCTTTCTTATTTTACTGTTATTTTTATCTGCTACAAAAATATTTCCATAGATATCAATTGCTATGCCGCTTGGATTATAAAATTGGGCTGAAGCTGCTGCTCCTTCAAGAGATCCTGAAGTGCCTGTTCCTGCAATAGTACTTACCTCTCCATCCTGAGTTACCTTTCTTATTCGGTGGTTATTTGAATCTGTGATATATAGATCCCCATTTTTGGCTATTGCAATACCAGATGGATAACTAAATTTAGCTTCAATGCCTTTTCCATCAGCAAAACCACTTGTGCCAGCACCTGCCAGAACAGTTATGGTTCCATCTTTGGAGATTTTTTTAATTACATGGTTCGAGCCATCCGCAACAAATAAATTTCCGTCAGAATCTGCTACTACGCCAACAGGCTTTAATCCTGAAGCAATTGTACTAACATATATTCCCTTCATAATAGTCGGAGAAGCAGTATTGGGAATTGTTTCCCCTGTAAAATTCAATATTACATCCTGGGCTCCTGATGATGTAATGGAAATGGTTCCATTGTTTGTCCCAGGTTTAGCTGTGTTAGAGATTCTTATAAAAATTTCTACTGATATAATCGAACCGTTTGTGGCTGTTAAATTTAATGAACTGGCAAAGCCTGATGTTGATGAAAGAGATACTTCGTAACCATCTGAAGCAAGTATGTTTAAATTTCCAGTTAAAGAAGTGGCGCTTATAGCAATGGATTGATTAGTTGATGGATAATTTTGAACGGATGAAAAGGCTTTAAAAGAAACTGGGGCTATTTTTCGAATACAACTATTATCCGACACATAAAGAGCACCATCAGGACCAAATTCTACATCACTGACAGATCTGAAAGATGATTTACCACTAAGACCATCTGTATATGCAGAAGTACCATTGCCTGCAAAAGTAGATACAATGCCATCTGGAGATATTTTCCTTACTCTATAATTGTAACAATCTGCAACATATATATTACCAGATGCGTCAAGAGTGAGACCACTTGGTCTATCAAATTTGGCAGTGGCTGCACTCCCATTTGCAAAACCTTCTTCACCTGTTCCTGCTACAGTTGTAACAACACCTTGAGGTGTCACTTTTCTAATCCTGCTGTTTAGGTAATCGGCTACATACAAGTTGCCCTGAGCATCAATATCTATTCCCATTGGCATATTAAAGCTTGCTGCAGTTCCTGTACCATCAGCAAATCCTGCCACGCCATTGCCAGCAAAAACAGTTACAAGTCCCTGTGGTGTTATCTTTCTGATCTGGTGATTGAATTCGTCAGTAACAAATAAATTTCCATTTTTATCAAAAACAGCACTATATGGTTGGTTAAACTTTGCCGACCCTCCGACACCATCTACATTGCCATAGTCAAGGCTTCCTGCAAAAGTTGTTACATTGCCCGAGGTAGAAATTTTTCTTATCTGGTGATTTCCATTGTCTGCAACATAAGCAATGCCGTCAGTGGAAAAAATAAGATCGGTAGGCTGGCTGAATTTGGCAACAGAAAGATTACCGTTTGCAAAACCCTGAACTCCATTTCCTGCATAAGTACTTACCACGCCATCCGGAGTTACTTTTCTGATGATGGATCTGTTTATGTTGTCTGCAACATAAAGGTTACCTTTTTGGTCAAAAGCCAAGCCCATGGGATCAAAAAATTGTGCAATACTTTTTGGACCATCGGTATACCCGGAAAGACCCGTTCCCGAGAATGTTGTCACCTGATTGTCTAATGTAATCACCTGGCCTTTTACCTTTACCTGTAAAAGTAAAAGCAAGGCAAAAATTACTTTTAACTTCTGAACTGAATTAATCTTAATCATGATTTTTCATTTAGTCACTATAAAAATATTTTTAAAAAATATATACGTTAAAATCTGTATTTTTTTTACAAATGTAAAAATAAGTGTTCAACTGCGCAATTTGGTGTAGAATATACGGGCTTTTTAGAATTGGGGTTGGTAAGTATAGAGCGTTTAAATTCTGAAAAATAATTGGAAAGGTGCAGCCGCTATAGGTTATACAATGTTATCTTCAGTTTCTTTGTTTCTCAAACCATTCAAGTTGATTTTTTATTCGCTTGAGAATATTCTCGTCAGAATCTCCATGAATGTCTCTTAATCTAAAATTTTCTTTTGCAGGATCACCCTTGTCCATAAACTCCATAATGCCTAAATTGAAAAGAGCCTGCCCAAACCTTTGATCATAATGTTTAGCCAAATAGTCAGAAATTAAATTTAGTATTTCCTGATGTTCCTGTTTAGGGTTTGATTTATTCCATTCAAAATCAAATTCATCTTGATTAATTTCAAATTCTTTGAATTCATCTAAATCTAATGGTTGGCTTCCAAGTCCTCCATAATCATCAAATCTTTTATCTAAATGATATTTCAGTCGGTTCCCATTATCATACAATTCAATTTGTTTAACAGCATACCCGTTATCCTCCACTTCAAAATACCAAATAGATGTTCCCCATGAATCAAATTCATCACCTCTTGTTTCATTCCATTTTCTTTTGAAGTATCTATTCATTTTATTAAAGATAACGTCGATTATAAAAAAAAGTGCCAGGATTTAAAGAGCGTCCCTACCCTCTAGTAGCCCGCCAGCATGGCCATAATTTACAATTAAAATCCATGCGAGTTTTATAGATCATCAGTTAACTCTTCTTCTGAAGCCAGGCATTTTTTTTATATAATGTTGCCTGAAGCGCTAATTTATTAAATCGCCGTAGGAAATTCTTTAGCTACTAGTTCATCAAGGGATTCTTGTGGCTCTTGATTCTTCATTCTATTTAAAATTGCCATTGTTTCCCTATATTCCATAGCTTCTGGTAATCTTATAAACTCAGCATCAATTCCCAATTCTTTTATTTTTGCCTCAATCTCTTCAATTGACACATTAAAGAATTCACGTTTAGAATTAATCATATTCACTTTTCTATCAGAAAAAGCTTTATGCAATTCATTCTCTAAAGTCGGTGCTTCGTCAGAGAAAATCATAGAATGTATATCAAATTGAAATGGAACAGATGCATCTCCAAGCTCTTTTACCCTGTCAGTCGGTTCTAACCTCCTTGTCATTCCAATCTTAAATACATTCTCTCCAAATGAACCAATATTAGAAATTATATAAACATGCCCCCTTTTAGTTTGTTGAGCCATAGATAGGGCTCTCTCTTTTCGCTCATGTGCCTCCTTTAATTCATTTTCAAGTAATTCAATTTTCATTAGTAGCTTTTGTTGCTTTTCACCCGTTAATTCTGCCACCTCTTTTCGAGCCTTTTCTAACGCCTTTTGATAATTCGCTTCATCTTTTTCAGCTTGCTTTTGAGCTTGTTCAAACTCTCTTCTTGCTCTTTCTTCATCTCTTAATTCTTCTTGAGCCAACCTTAATGTCTCTTTTTCCTTTTGTCTTTTAAGCTGATATTCATGTTCAAGGATTAACTCTTGTATTTTTAATTCTAAATATGGTCTTTGAATTGATGCTGTATAATTATCGCCTAATTTATTTATTGCTTCAAATGATTTATTAATGCGTTCTTTCATTTGGTTTACATTGTTCCATTTTACTTTCGCAATCAATGCATCACATTCTCCATTAAATGCTCTCAGCATCAATTTAAGGACCTTTTTTGTTATTGCACGTCCCTTGGCCTCACTACCCTCCACACTCCAACTTGTCCTGCAAACTGCTGCCGTTTCATTAGCTATAAGTTGCTTTTGCTTTTCAATAATATTGTTTTGTTCAGCTCTATAGTCATCCGACTTTTCGAAATCATAAACAGGTTCATATATTCCAAATTCTACAAGGTCAAGCTTATTTTCATATACCCCTATTTCTTTACGTAAATTAGTATATATGCTTAAGGCTGTTCGATAATTAGCTTTTAAATTTTCATATTCAGTTTCAACTGTAAGAATCTCATTATTTTTAGCAGAAATTTCAGATTGCAATTTCTGCTTGATAGTTTCCGCTTCTTTTTCAACATCAATAATTGGCTTGTATTTTTCAAGCTGTTGTTTAAGGAACCTGATTTCTTCAAACTCCTTCTTCTTTAAAAAGTCAAAAAGTCCCATAATATTATGTTAAGGTTGATAATGTTATCGCATTTCAGGCAACGATTCGTGTATGAAATGTGCCGGGTTTAAAAGTACTGAACTATCCACTAGCACTGAAACCCCGCACACCTTTTAAAAATAAACAAAATAGCGGGATTTAGAAGCATTGCTCCTTCCTAAACATTATTACCCCGGTATATTTTATACACAATGTTAGCGATAGTTATTTTTATAGATTTCCAAATGTCCCGTTCAGAAAAATTGGTCCTTCTGAGATCGCTGTATACTTAGAGAATGCCTTTGTTTCAGTGGTTCGATACCCGCGCACTACTTCATTCAATCTATTGATTAAAAATTGGAAATTATTGTCTCTCTTTGGAGTTATATAAATTGAATCAGCATCATCTCCATACCAATACCTTATCTGCCCTTTAGCTCTATTCATATAAAGTAACAATCCGTGATTTAATATTGAAATTAAATTTATCAGGTTTTGTTTTGGGTAAATTTTACTTAATTCAATAAACTTATTAATAAGAGTTTGTGGATGAACTCCAAGTTCTCCGCAAAATGCAAAGTAGAAAATTTGGTCGGTTCTTTTTTTATCCTGATTAAACTCCTCTTCTTTGGTGCACTCAAATGCTCCCGTATTACCGTAATGTCTAAATGAAACAGTTTCATCAGGAACAAGAACACCTTTAGAAGGAATCGCAAATCTTCTTAAAGATTTAACCGATTCAGTTTTTCTAAATATATCTTCCAACTCCGAGTTATTCAATGTACTTTTTATTTCTCCAACCGCAATAACTCCTTCACAAGGATAATAAGTTGTTTCAGGGTTATCATTTATTGAAAATACTGGACAAAGGTGTTTTTCGAACAAAATTATATCCATTTGCTTACTAGTTCCACCAAAACTATCAATAACACATCCACTTCCAACTCCAACCATTGGCGGTAACAAAGTCTCCAGCTTCTGGCGAGTAATTTTCTCTCTAGCGCTTCCAACAAGTCCTGGTGTAGTCGCTTGTCCAGCAAATGAAAAGTTATTAATTAGCTCGTAAGCTAAATGTTTTAAAAATGCATTTATATCAAACTTCTGTTGCATACTCCATTTATAATTATCACTAACGTTGATATATGACTCGGTGGGGAATTTTAAAGCAGTAAAGTATCCCACGAGACACTGTGAAAATAATGAGAAAAAGCCTGACAAACAATGCCCGCCCCCACTGAGGTATATATACTGTTAGCGGCTGCCCTACTGTATGTCCGAAGATGTTCCATTGGATCATTCATTGAGTCCGATTGGCGTTAAAACAGTTGTCACGAAATGTTGAATAGAACCATTGTCCTCATGATATTGATATGGAATCTTGTCAAATTCATTCCAGGCGTCTTGTAATGCTGCTAAGTATTCATTTGTTCTTTCTGGAACTCCAAAATCAACACCTTTAGGATTTAAAAATAATTTCTCTAACCATTGTCGTGCAGTTGTAGCCGCAATGTTGTCGGGATAGTGAGAGAACTTAAAGTAAGTTGAAAGTATTAAATCTAGTTGCCTTCGTCTAAACCAAACAGAAATTTTTGAATTGTCAGCTTGGCAAATTGAATGAACACACCATCCTAAACACCTGATAGTATCAATTACACGATTGTCTGTTTCCTGCTCCTTTGCCAAATCAAGCCAGTTGGTCATTATTGAGAATTGCTCGTAAATCATTTTATGAGCAAACGAAGGGTATTCAGAATTTCCTTCGTAGTCATTAGGAGAAGGAATTATTTCTATCAGAAGGTCGGTGAAATGCCTGAAATAAAAAAGCCACATATGCCACTCACTGTCTCGGTAAATAGTTTCTCTTACCATGTAGTTAAAATAAACAATAGCAATGTAAATTTTTTGATTCCAAAGTTCTGATTCTAAATCATGGTCATATTTCTTTGTCAAAAATTCTTTTTGTACTGAATCGTGCTTTAAAGATTTAACAGCTTCCTCGCCAACTGGATACCAAACATAATTTTCTGAGGCTACTTTTGTATGAGCAAAAAGTGAGAATAGGATTGGAATGTCATAATTCTTGTTCATTTCCAATACTGATGAGTTTGTCCCGTTCATAATTTTTAATTCCTGAATCAGTAATTGGTTTTTGTTTTCAAACAAGCATTCAATATAAAGCTTGACAAGGTCTTCGTTAGAAGATTCTTTTGTTTCCATTCCACTAAAAGCTGTTGCAAAAAGTTCTGGGTATTTATTTGCTGTCTTACGAACAAAATTTTCGTTCTGAATTATGTGTCCATAAACCCATGAGGCAAATAATATTCTCTTCGGTTCTACCAATTTATCGTATGCTTTGTCTTTGTCGGTTCGTCTTCTTAAGATGATGTCAATGCTTTCCTTTTGTGGAAGGTGCGATATTCCTTGAAGATATTTTCTTATGTCCTTAATGTGATACTTGGTTATGTAGTTTACCAAAAGGTCAATCTCATTTTCCTTTAAATAAGTTTCGTAAAGTGCAATCATGCTTTTTAATCGGCTTGCAGAAAAGTAGCCGAATGACACTTTGACAATTGGAAAAAATATTATCGTCAAGGCTATCATGTAAGCCCATGTTGAACTTGGCAAACCATTGTCAACTGTGAAAATTGAAAGACACGGAAACCAGTTAGCCATTAACCAGTCAAAACACATCAGGTAATGAATAACAAAAAGGGAAGCGATGAAAACTCCAATTTCAAATTTTGAAAAGAAAAGTAAAATAAACCGTCTTTCCTTACTTGGGATAATTGCCCAAACTGCAAGTGCTAATCCTAAAATTGTAAGAAAGTCCGATGGTTGCATTTGTCTATATGATTGTTTTTCTGTTTATTCAAAATTCGTCAGTTCAAACTTAGCACTCTTGTTATAGGGTTGCCGCTAACCCCAGTATATGCGCTATTTAAATTTACCTTTAAAATTTAATAATCAAATTTAAATAGCGCATATACGTTGTTATAAGCTGGCCGCGATCACACGCCCCTTTGAATTTCAAATATTTAGATATGACTTTGCTATCTCTTCTGCTTTTCGTCTTGCACTTGTTCCACCAATAAATCTTGAACTATAGTTATTCGAGCTGTCAATGGTCACTTCATCGTTCTCCATATCGTATACCGCCCACCACCAATAATTTTCGTCCATCAATTCAGCTCTCAACATAAGTCCGGCCCATTGTGCAGTGCAGTCATCTGACAAGTCTCCCGTCCATTCAATTGATCCCGTGACCAATCTTTGTCTTTCCTTTATTTTAATAATTCTCAGTTCGCTTTTTGTTAAATCAATTCCTTTCAGTTTATCAAAGTCCGCGAAAGAAATAAGTAGCCCAAAATGTCCCGCCTCCTTTTTAATTGACACACCACCAATTCTTAGAATAACACCTTCATAACCATCAGTAACTAAAATCTTGTCGCCTGCAAGAATTGCTTCCTTGTCACTAGTAATTCCAGACAGTACGTGTCCTCTATCTGTGATTTTAAAAATGTCTTTGATTTTAAATGTCGACATAGATAGTCTAATCTTTCCTAGCGGCTTGCTTATAACATTTGAATATCCGCCATATGGCGTATATTTTTCTTTTATCACTAATCTATCTAATTTTTAAATTTCACAACGTCCTCAAATAATCATCAGATGTAGATGACCAAATTGCCAACTTGAAATTTCCAGAGCAGAACCGGATAAATTGATCCAACAATGGTCTTTTATAAATGTGATAATTAAATACCATAAAATCCGCTTACCTGAAAAGTTCTGTCTTAGAGGCATGGATCATAGTTTCATCATGATTCTGTATTAAAAATATCCTCTTGTCTGATTGCATTTCCCCTAATCTTCAAAATATCCCCGTCAACAAATATATAAAATGTGTTACAACTTACGATATTTCCCGAGCTAAGTTACCTGAAACATAAAGAATTAAGTATTTTTCACAATCCAATCTCAATAAATACCACTCAATAAAGGAAGTCACGCAAAATCCTTAAAAACTGCCATCCGCCGCTATCTTAAAGGCTTTCCCCTCCCTCCCCACTGCTTAAGCCCATCCCCATAATACTTCAATAAAATCCTCTCAGTCATAAGCCTCCCCCATTTTTGCTTTAGCCTCGAGTTTTCAGGCTATAGCCTGAGGCCTCCAGGCTTTAGCCTCACCGTTCCAGGCTTACTCCTGGAGTCTCCAGAAGCCTCCTGATAATTCCGGGAGCGCTCCTGACGCTTCCGGGGATACTCCTGGCTCTTTCAGTGGGCTGCTGAAAGGTCCAGGAGTAAGCAAAAAGACAGGAGGCTAAAGCCTGAGAATCCCAGGCTATAGCCTCAGACCTGTGTCGTCCTAAAAAAAGTTTACAGTTTGGATTGGTAATCCGATTATAAATTTACACTTTTTTATTAATCCTAAAATCGCTTTACATTTGA